>NZ_CP188819.1:699375-1030312 GCF_051550205.1 Sporosarcina sp. FA9 | reverse complement strand
CACCTCGGCCACCAAGACCAAACTTCGCGTAATCCACAGGAGCGAATGAGTTTAAAAACTGCAAGAGAGCTTCTATCTAATTATTTAGATTTGCCACTCGAAACAGAGATAAAGGTAAAAAAAATCATTCCCCAGAAAAGCATGCATCAAAAAAAGAATGCACAAAGTTTTCGATCCTCCTACCTTGATGGATAATCGACAGCCGATTTCACGCAAACCATTTGGCGTGAAATCGGCTGTTTTTCTATTTTATTCATTTTTATTACTTAAACTGCTCCGCAATTATCTTTTCAAAATCGACGAGGAGAATCATTCCTTCGTCACGTTTAATGACACCCGTGACAGGTACACTAGATCCTTCGTACATTTCTGATGCTGATTCGATTTCTGAATAGTTTATGCGTTCAATTTGTGTAACAGCAGATACATCTAATGCTACTGTTACGCCATTAAATTCAGATATAATATATTTAGCCTCAAAATCGTCACTTGCATCATGAATCCCAATCACTTTATTAAAATCAATTACAGGAAGAACAACGCCACGAAGCTGAATTATTCCTTCAACAAAAGGATGTGAGTGCGGTATTACAGTTACCGAAATAGGCTCAATAATTTCTCTAACATGTTTAATATCTATTCCAAATCTGCTTTTTCCCATACGAAATTCTACAAATTCAAATACTTCAAGGTTCAATGACCCTTTTTGCAATATGTTCACCCTGCCCATCCCCTTTTTTGCTGTTTCGTTGACGGTTCAAGATAGTCCGTATTCCTTATTTCGGCATTATTTACTATATATTAAGTTTTATTGTTATTTACTTATACCTTTTATAGAGAACCTGTGTCCCTTTGTCACCATAACCTTTTTCAACTAATTGTTCATACATCTCAAAAGCAAGCTCTAGACCTGGTAACGCCAAGTTCATTCGCTTCGCTTCTTCAAGCGCAATGTTCATATCTTTCAAAAAATGCTTCACAAAAAAACCTGGTTCAAAGTCCTCATTAAGAATTCGAGGGGCAAGATTTGATAGAGACCATGAACTGGCTGCTCCCGCTGAAATTGAAGAGAGAACCGTTTCAGGGTCAAGTCCAGCCTTTTTTGCATAAGCAATTGCTTCACACACACCAATCATATTTGTCGCAATGGTGATTTGGTTGCACATTTTTGTATGTTGACCTGATCCTGCTTCACCTTGATAAACAATTCCGTTCGCAAAAACAGACAAGATTGGTAACACTTTATCAAATACTGACTTTTCACCACCACACATAATGGATAACGTTCCATTTTTCGCCCCAATATCCCCTCCAGAGACTGGAGCATCAATTGAATCTACTTTTCTTAAAGTGGCTTCCTTAGCAATTTTTATTGCGAGCGCCGGACTTGAAGTCGTCATATCAATTAAAATCTGCCCTTCTTTACTTGATGGAAAGATACCATCCTTACCATAATAAATTTCTTCAACATCTTTTGGATAACCAACCATTGTAATGATTATGTCCGAACTTGCGGTTGCCGCGCCAGCCGTTTCAGCCCACGCAGCACCCTTCTCTATGAGACTCAAAGCTTTCTCTTTCGTCCGTGTATAAACTGTCACTTTATAATCCGCGTTCAACAAATGCTCAACTATGCTAGCACCCATTACTCCTGTACCTATAAATCCTATATTCAATTTCCCCATTTGAATACCTCCATTTTTAATCCTATTTTTTTAATCGTACCAAAAAAAAGTGTTTATATCTCTTAATTAGCCAATTTTCGCAAAAAAAAAGGAGAACGTGCCCAGTAACTGGGTGCGTCCTCAAAAGGGGGAAATGAGAATGTTGCTGTGTTCTTTCTTATTGTCCCCGCTTTCATTATAGTTTAAACATTGTTTGAAAAGTATTTATTTTTAATTTCTTCTAGCTCTTCTACAAAACGTTCACTATCTTCATTAGATATTGATAGAGAGCCATATCGAGCCTTATCATACGTGTCAAAAAGATTGTAACTACTTTCCCAACTCATTCTTGCAAACCATTCTTTCACCGTTTCCCCTGCATATCTTGGCGACTTAACTCGAATGGCTTCTTTTTCAAAGTCTAAGTATGTGGTACGTACTAAGTTTGTCGCTTTAGAGTAATCATACATTAATTGAACAGCTGGCTTCTGTTTTTTTCCTCCAGAACGGATTGAATACTTAGATTCAGCTACATTTTTAATAGCCAGTTTACGACTTTTCAGTATATAAATGATTACCCCGATCGCAATAAGAATTGCAAAAATTATAAAGTACGTATTTAAATCGAAATCCGAAATAACTTGTCCTTCTTGTATTGCTTCATCTGGTTCTCCCATCTCAACTTCTTCTTTATCCGAACTTTGATTTCTCAAAATCCATTCATTAAATAAATCCAAAAGGGGGGTAACGGCTTTTGCAATTAACAAAAATAGTCCACCGAATAAAAAACTGAAGATTGAAATGATTGCTGTTCGAATCGTATCGATAAAATAGTATACGGATAGTAAAACAACCACACCTACACCAAACATACTACCAAAGATTTTACTTAGTTCTGATAAACGAAAGCCAGGCATTTTTCTACCACTTACCCAAGTTGTAAGAAAACGAATGAGTACAAATAGAATTGTTGTGACAATAAATAATGTAGCATGAATTGTATTCACTTCAATCGCATGCGTTTTGAAAAAAAATGTTCTTGTAAATAAATAAAAACAAGCGAAGACAACCGTATTTATGAGAACAAATGGCATACGATTCAAACGCTCTGAACTAAAATTCGCATGAGTTCGCCATGCTATATAGCAGAACAGAAAGATTACCGGTGCAATCTGTAATCCAATCAAATAAAATGGTATCGCTATAAAAACGGAAAGAACTAATCCGATGATGACAGAATAAGGGACTACAGAAAATAAAAAGTATGTAGTCAAACCCATAATTAGTGCTAATGCGATTAATACATAATACGGTTGGAGAGATGCGCCCCCTCCAATAAGAATCAAAGGATAAACAAGTAAAAACAGTTCCAATATATAACTTTCTGAATTTTTCAGTCCAATCCCTTGTCGAAAAACTTTACCTAATTGCAACGGTCTCGCCCCTTTCGTAGAAACTGTCAATAACAACCCGATTATGCGTTGACCATTTACTAGTAAAGTTCAGGTAACGTTCAGGTTCATGAGTTATTAAAACAACTGTCGGTGGGAGAAAACCTTGCGCCTGAATACTTTGCAAGACTATTTCAAATGGAATTTTTGCATTTCTTTCCGATAGTCGCGCGAGCATTTCTAGAGCTTTTTGATAGTGCACCTTACCACTTCCTGTTGTGAGATGCATATAAGGGGTAGTTCCAAACGTACGAATATTGACGATAATTGCAAATGGGATGTCATTTCGTAAAGCGTAATCTACATAAGAAGCCAAACGCTCAATTTTATGTTCAAAATCATCTACTGTTCGTTGTTTTTCAATTGCATTTAATATAAATAAAACCGATTGTTCAGTTACCGGCATAAATTCTTTGGTTTGTAATTTCTGCATTCGAGCACTTGCTTTCCAGTGGATTTGATCGAATCGGTCCGAATACACATAATCCCTCGTTCCAATTGGCTGAAAAACATCTTGGTATAACGACTGTCTTTGCCCTAGCTCACCAGGTTTAAATGGGGCTGGATTTAATTGGTCACCGAAAGGAACAATCTGTGGATAAACAAGGCTTTCGGACATAACCGGATCGTTGAGCTCCATTAAGATAGAACCCTCACCGAAAACATGTGGAACGTCTAATGTAATTCGAGTAATACGAGATAATCCTCTTTTTCTCCCCTTAAGCGGTATGGAGATACTAATTACTTCACGACTTCCCGCAGAAAATGGAACAGCGAAATCGAAGATCCCACTAAAATGTGATTTATCATCCACAAGAGGAACGACTGCATCTTGAATAGAAAGCGTCAATATTCCATTCCAAATCGGTGTTTTCCCATTTTCAAATTCAAGCACCAGATTATTTTCCGTATCCATCAAGAAACGGGTTTGATTTTCATTTGGAAGAAATACTAAATCTTTTCCGACATTCAAATAATAAACATTTTGTAAAACGCACATGAAAAAAATTGCTGCAAATAAAGCCGCGGGAATAATTTGAAGAAAAATAATTGCAAACAACAGAAATACTAGAGATACAGTCATAGTCTGATGTAATGTTTTGAACCCTTCTTCCAAACGAAGCCATTTCATTAAACCGTTGCCTCTATGGGGGTTGGAATTGAATTTATTATTTCCTTCAATACTTCATTTAAATTTTTCGTTAACATTCCTTCTGTCGACAACTCCATACGATGCAACGCCGCTGGTTCTAGTATTGCTTTTACATCATCTGGTGTCGCATAACCTCTACCGGTAATGTAGGCATGTGCTTTTGTCGCCCGCAAAATTGCGAGTGCAGCCCTAGAACTAAGACCAAGTTCTAAAAATGGATGTTTTCTAGTTGCGTGTACAATTTTTAATATGTATTTTTCTAAATCTTCGTGAACAATTACCTCACTTGCCTCAATAGACCATTTCTCTACTTCTACCGGTCCGATAACCGATGCTGTTGTAATTGCACCTGGATTTTTTCCGTACTGCTTAAGTATTAAATGCTCTTCTTCAAATGTCGGGTAACCAATATTTAATTTAAATAAAAACCGATCCAGTTGAGCAGCTGGTAAAGGAAAAGTACCTTGCTGTGATTCAATCGGATTTTGTGTTGCGATAACCATAAAAGGGGTTGGAAGCTTCAATGTCTCACCATCAATTGTTACTTGTTTTTCTTCCATTGATTCTAATAAACTGGACTGTGTCCTGGGTGTTGCTCTATTGATTTCATCTGCTAACAATATATTCGTCGATACAGGACCCGCCTTTAAAACAAATTCTTGTGTCCCAGGATTAAAATAGCGAATACCCGTAACATCGGATGGCAATACATCAGGTGTAAACTGCACTCGTGTAAATTCACCCCTGAAAGCGTTCGCAAAACTTTTTGCCATCATTGTTTTTCCAGAGCCTGGTACGCTTTCCAATAAAACATGTCCTTCTTGCAGCAAAGCGATTAACATAAAGTCGAATTCTTTTTCTCGACCTATAATAGCCCTATTCAGCTCATTTTTAAAATTTTCGATTGTAGACAAAAATATCCCTCCATACTTTCTAAATTTTTTCCAAGCGTTCTTTGGTACAAGCGTTTATTTTTTCTCCATAAAACATTCTTGTTCTTCTTCTCTTTTCAAGTTGGTTTAGCAACTGATCAAGTTTACAACTTATCTTCAGTGTAACAGGGTTATTAAATCCTATCTCTAATGCTTTCTTTATCATTTCCTTGCGTATCGATTCAATTTCAATTTCCAACAGTCTATCCAAAACAAAAACCTTCCTTCTTTCAATGAACACACTAGTATATATTATACAGGAATTTTGAATTGACTGACGAAAGAAATAACAACAAATTCAGACAGGTTACAACAACTTACAACAAAAAACTGTACTATGTCTATGGAACCATCATTAAGATAGTCCTTTACTCAAGTGCTACTTTAAGGCAAACTGATAACAAAGGACTTTAAGAGAAAACCCATTTTCTCTTCCAAGATGTGTGAAACATCTTTGCCATATGGACGTCCAATTATATAAGGAGGAGTTTATATGAAAAAGAAATGGAACCTATTATATGTCGCCATAGCAACAGTCTTGCTCCTAGCAGCATGTGGAACGAATGACACCGACAATGAAACGAAAGACAAAGAAGTCAATGGAACAGCTACCGAAGGGACGACTTCAGATGAAAGTGTAGTCGAAGATAATAAAGGCGAGAAAGTAGATAAAGAAGAAGAGTCTTCGGAACCTGTATCTGAAACTGACAAAGAGGACTCAACTGATAGTACAAAGAAAAATGATGATCTCTTAACAGAAGCAATTCAAACTAAGAGCGACGAGCAAGATTATTCTATTTTGTTGCTCCCAACATACAAGTTAGCAAGCGAAGAACCGGGTCGCGATAGTCTTTATGTAATTGATAATGACTCTGTATTTATGCGTATCGAAACAATGGCTGATGATGAAGGTACTTATGAATACGCAGTTGAAAACACAATTGTCGTGCTGGAAGCGTCTAGCGGCGGTTCTACACCGGATAAATTAGCCGTTACAGAATTGCCTATGGGTGATGCTATTGAAGACGCGGACGGCTACTTCGTAACAGCAGATGCAACACCCGTAACAGGCATTGTCTTTAAAAAAGATGGACTGGTCGTTAAACTTACTATTTTCGATACTCCAAATGCTGATCACATAGATGAATTCCTTCTGATGGCTGAAACAATTTTAAAGAATTAATAAATAAAAAAAAGTCAAAGCATCGTCTTATGTAGACGTTGCTTTGACTATATTAATTTTCAAGATAAATTCTTAACAGAAAGACCGAGTTTCTTTATAAGCCCAATTGCCAATTCCTGCTCTTCTTCGGACAATGCGGACATAATGGATTCAATATTTTCAGCATGTTCCGGGAAGATAGAATCCATTAACTCTCCGCCTTTAGTTGTAATGGACATGAACGTAACCCGTTTATCTACCTTGCAGTAAACCCGTTCGAGCAGTCCATTTTTTTCAAGCTTATCTACTACATATGTCATTGAGCCGCTGCGCAACAAAATCTTTTGTCCTATTTTCTGAATCGGCTGACGACCTCTATGATGAAGTAGTTCTAGAACGGCAAATTCAGTTGGATTTAATTTATACTTTTCAATTGGCTTATGCGCTTCTTCCATAATCACCTTACTTGCCCTAGTAAGAACAATAAATAATTTTAAAGCTGTTTCAGTATTCGTAGTCATATCTATTTCACCCTTTGTTTGCCCGTTTTGAAGTTAACTATATTATAACGGGACTAACGTAAAAATGTCAAAAACCTGATTTATCTTCCGAAAATAATACCATTTTTTTCAATCAAACCAAGCCGAAGCAGTTGAAATATTTTTTTCGTTTACATTACTGTAGCCAATTGCTTTAGGGAACGAAATAATGAACTTTGAACCTTTCCCTATTTCACTTTCTACCGATATCGTTCCACCATGATCTTCAATTGTTTTTAATACAAATGATAATCCTAACCCAGTTCCCTCAGGTCGTGTCGTAAAATAAGGCCTAAAGATTTGAGTCAACTGATTCTCCTTTATTCCTTTACCCGTGTCCTGAATCACTACACTAATTTCTTCCTCTCCCACTTCTGTTATATCAATTGTCAAAACTCCATCGAACGACATAGATTCAAGTGCATTTTTCAATAAATTAAAAAATGCCTGTTTAAGTTTTATCACATCGCCATATATAAAATCATTTGTAAGCGAATTATCGCTTTCTATAATGATTATACCTGCCAATCTTGCTTTTGGCTGTATGACTCGAATTAACTCCGACATTAAATTCTTAATAGAAATGGGGGTTTTGTCGTTATTGCTCGGTTTTGACAAAATAAGCATTTCACCTAAAATGGATTCCATTCGTACAATTTCATCGTCAATCACAGATAGATATCTCTTCGATTCTTCAGATGCTGAAATTCTTAGTAGTTGTGTAAATCCCTTTAAAGTGGTCATCGGATTTCGAATCTCATGTGCAATACTTGCCGCTAGTTGCCCAACTGAGGACAAAGCATTATTATGTTCCAATTGCTCTTCAAGGCTAATTTTCTCTGTTCGATCTATTATCTGTGTTAAATAAAAACCTGTTTGTTTATCATAACGAGTGATGACATGGAAAAAATGTACATCCCCCGGTGTTTTTTCATAATTTATCAGTACTTCAGTATATTCATTTTCTATAATTTCTTCTATATATTCAGTAACTATTTGATCATCTTTTGAAAATAAACTTATTATGAGATCGATTGGTTTATTAACAAAACAATTTCGGTCTAAATTAAAATATAGAAAACACATATCATTTATATCCCGTACAATACCACATTCATCTACAAGGATCATTAAACTCTCTGAAGTATTAAAAGCACTTCTATAAGTTAATTCTGCTCTATTCTTCAATTCTTTTTTTAATTTAAAAGTAACCAATATAGTATTGCTAGTAGTACAATAAATGCCTTCTATTTTATACGTGTCCATTAACTTAGAACTCACTTGAATAGGCATGAAAAAGGAAAATTTTCCTTTCTCCTTTGTAATTTCCATATATTCATTCCATATTTCAACTGTTGAATCATCAATTAACTCTTTAATATTTTTTAATTTATGGTTGTTAATTTTCTTTTTAAACGGGTCGTTACTACTAACAAAGTTCCCGTCTAGATCCATTATTACGACGGGTTTACTTGAATTATTAAAAAGAATTATGTTTTCTACTAAAGATTCAGCACTACCATTATACAAATTTATTCCCTCCTGCTCCTATATAAAGACAGTATGAAAAAAAACACCTTTTTATGCTAAAAAATACCGAGTAAGTATATTGTATATTCAAATTATTTCATATATCCAAGTGAATGGGTATAGGTATTTAGGCCTTTTATCATATACATTATATACTTGTTTAATATAACTTTAGTAAAATGTAGTGAATATTATAATTTATATTGGTGTAAAAGTACTTTTTTAATATAAATCCATAAACAAAATAAAAGGTTAATAGTTATTTTCACCCGATAGTTTTTACCTATTTATTAATTACAGAATTTCATTATACTTTCAGTAGTATGTCCTGCTTAAAAGAAAAAAGGCCCGTCCTCGTTAAAAGGATGTAGCCCAGTCCATTAACCAATAATTACTCGTTCTTCAGGAAAACTATAATGTGTCTTCTTCTTTTTTCCTCCCAAAGTGAAAAGAAAGGATATAAGCCCTACTCTTCCTATAAACATCAATATCATAATAATCGATTTACCAATTGTCGATAAATCACTAGTAATGCCAAGTGACATACCACATGTACCAAATGCTGAAGTAATTTCAAACAAAAGTGCTATAGCTGTTTGATTAGGTTCTGTAACACTTAATATAATTAAAGTCACCATCACCATCATTCCAGCAAGTAAAATTACTGCATAAGATCGATATATATCAACTTGCTTAATTTGTCGATTAAAAATACGAATAAATTCATTACCTTTTGCAAAATTAATGAGGAATAAAATTGCAATCGCAAATGTCGTTGTTCTTATACCTCCACCAACCGAACTTGGGGATGCTCCAATAAACATAAGCGAGCTAATGAATATATCTGTTGCATCACTAAACTGTGTAATATCGAATGTCGTAAGTCCTGCAGATCTCGATGAAACCGAATGGAATATGGAAGCAAAGATTTTTTCATGCCAAGCCATTCCTTTGAATGAATTCATTGATTCAAGTATAAATATTATTATTGCACCTAAGAGAAGAAGCATACCAAATGTTACGGTTGTAATTTTAGTAAATAAGGAAAATCTAAAGTTTGGAACCTCTTTTGAAAAATAGCTTTTCACTTCGATGAGTACTGGAAAACCAATTGCACCTAGAATTATTAATACCATTGTTACACTTTGAATGATGTAGTCATTGAAATATGGAAGAAGTGAATCACCAGTTAAATCGAATCCTGTATTGGTCGTAGCTGAAACCGCCATAAAAAAACCATGAAGTAGCGCTTCATTAAATGTATCGTAATACTTTTGTATATAAAGGGTGAAAAAGATTCCACCAATGATTTCAATCATAAATATAATTTTCACAATTTCTCGTATCAGATGAACAACACCTGCAAGATTATATTGATTATGATCCAACATTATTAATTGGCGTTCGCTCATACCAATCCGTTTTCTTACAATCAACCAGAAAAACGTACCAATCGACATGATTCCGACAGCCCCAAATTGCAAAACAATCATAATCATACATATTCCAAAAACTGAATAAGTGTCCGCAATCGTAATTGAAGTAAGGCCCGTTACACTTACGGCACTAACTGCAGTAAATAAACTATCGATAAAACGAACTTTTACTCCTGGTAAATAAACACCTGGCAAATTCAATAATAGAAAAGAAAAAGCAATTGCCAAAAAGTAAAAAAAGACGATTTTTTGAACAGGTGTAAAATTACGGATTGTTTCAATAAATTTCATGTGATTAAGTTCCTTTCCCAATTCAGGTGATCATCTTATCATTTTAGGGAACTTGTAACCAAAAAGAAAGGATTTGATGTAAAATACGACAATTTTAAGTTATGCTCTGTTAAAATATCCCCCAAATTTCCGACTTTAATCCACAAGATTCACGAATATTAAAGATATAACGTACTTGCGCCCAAATCATTTACCTGAATACAGATCAAAAAACCGACTACAGAAAATATGCAGTCGGTTCTAAAATAACTTAGTTCGATTAATTTATCTTCCGATTTTGTCGAACACCTTTGAAATAGCCGAAAACCCCAATTGTTGCTAAGACAATCCAGAAAATTGAATTCCAAAGAGACGAGTGTGGAAACGCTGGATCGATAATTTGTAATTCCGGGTGGCCAAGTGTCATTACAAGTAATTTCACTCCAACCCATCCTACAATTAAAAATGCTGCGGTTTCCAAAGACGGATACTTTTCTAATAATTGTACGAACTGGCGAGCTGCGAATCGCATAATGACAAGTCCAATAATACCGCCTAATAACATGACGGTAAACTGTCCGCCGTTAATTCCACCAATTTCAAAATCTCCAAGTTCAGGAAGTGTAACAGCAAGCGCAACAGCAGCAAGCATTGAATCCAAAGCGAAAGCAATATCTGCGAGCTCTACTTTTAGAACGGTCATCCAGAAGCCAGACTTTTTACCGGCCTTTAGGTCATGCTCTGAATTATTTTGGGCTCGTTGATCGTAAATACTCTTACCGGATATAAATAGAAGATACGCTGCACCAAGTGCTTGAATCCACCACATATTAACGAGAAAAGTAATCATAAACAAAGCCGCAAAACGGAAAACAAACGCTCCAAATAATCCGTAGAATAGAGCTTTCTTCTGTTCAAGACGGGGTAAGTGTTTTACCATAACCGCCATTACTACGGCATTATCTGCTGCTAACAGTCCTTCAAGTATGATGAGCACTAATAGTACCCATGCATATTGTAACAAAATAGTATCCAAAATAATTCCTCCTAATAATAAATATATAAAAAGACCCTCACCTAATAAATAGGCAAAGGTCTCGCTAAGTCGGAATTTAAATTTTAAAAAATCCAGCTATCATAACCGATGGCAAAAGCCACGTATTGACGACTATGAAATAGGTTTCCCTATAGCTACTCCCCCTTGACATAAGTCAAAAGTTATTAAGTTTTGGTTGCTCTTTCCCTTATTATAACACCGCTTACTGAAATGTAAACATGGGTTAAACAATTTTTATATGAAAGTCCGCATTGTTTTTATTTTGATTGTAAAAAACAGTCATAGCAGGAATCGATTTAATGAAATCAGCACAATGAATTTCACTTTCCTCAAGGAGTCTGTCCGCTATTGTCGTATCAAACATTGCATTCCATGTTAAGTAATCAAGCGTTTCAGCTTCCACACCAAGCATTTGTTGAATTCTTTTCGACGTTAATGCTTTTGCAGCCAAAACTTTAGGAAATCTACCTTTAGGATTTTTCCCAGTAACCTCGAAAACCATTGCCCTATAGATCTCTTCTACGGGGTGCGGGGTCGGATCCGTTAAATGAATTGTCTGAGATTCCGCTGCCGAATGGCTTGAAAGATATACCGATGCACTAATAATATAGTCGATTGGGACAACATTTAAAAATGCTTCTGACTTTCCAACATACGGAATTATGGGCAGCCATTTCAATCGATCAATCATATTCATGAAGAAATAAGGACCGTCAAATTTTATTGTTTCCCCAGTTTTTGAATGCCCTCGAGCAATTCCAGGACGAATGATTGTAATCGCTACTAGATCTTTCAATTCTTCTACAAGTAGTTCGGCTTCAAACTTTGTTTCCTCGTAATAATTTTTAAACGAAGTCGGTCGAATCAATTCGGTTTCGAGTAATTTACCCTCCCGTTTTCCCGCGACATACGCAGTACTAAAATACATATATCTAAGTATATCCGGATGACTCCGAACAAATTTATTCACCACTATAGTGCCTTCCACATTTACTTTCCATGCAAGCTCTTCTTTTACCGCAAGGTCATATATCGCTGCAAGATGCCATACTGTTAGTGTTTTCTCATACAATTCTTGAAGTACTACTTCATTCATTCCCAAGTTCGGTTTCGTTATATCCCCCGCTACAATTTTAATCGAATGTGTTGAATTTAATTCTTTCAACATTGAATCCGCTTTACGTTTTGCAAAATCCACTTGCTCTGGTAATACAAGCGCATAAAACAGATTTGAATTTCCTTCTTTTATTAGTTCTTTAATCAGCTCTGTCGTGATAAACCCCGGAAATCCAGTAAGGAAGTGGACCTTCATTTGAATAACCCCTTTTTATTTCAGTATAACATTTATTTTTACCTTTAAAAGAATTTTCAGAAATAAAAGAGCCCCCATAAAGGAGACTCTAAATTAAACATATAACTTATTTTGTTTTCGCAACTGCTCGTTTTCTTGTTTCTCGGTCGAATAAACTGTAAATAATCGGAATAATGTACAGTGTTAAAACCGTCGAGCTTAGAAGTCCACCGATAACGGCTATTCCCATAGGCTGGTTCATTTCAGTACCTTCACCAATTCCTAGTGCCAGTGGTAACAAGCCTAGGATGGTCGTAAGTGCCGTCATCAAGATTGGACGTACTCGATCCGAAACAGCGACAACAATCGCATCGTAAGAATTAAGCCCAGCTTCTTTTCTCTGATTAATGTAGTCGACAAGGACAATCCCGTTGTTCACTACAATTCCAACGAGAACCAGAATCCCTATTACTGCGGTAACACTAATTGGTGTATTCGTTACGAACAATCCGATTGCTACACCAATAATCATTAGTGGCACTGAGAACATTATTACTAATGGATATTTAAATGACTCAAACTGAGCAGCCATAACAATATAAACGAGAACAATTGCAAGGATAATTGCCATTAACATATCATTAATCGCACTTTCAAAAAGTTCCCGGTCTCCACCATATGCAACTTCAATTTCAGTTGGAAGTTTCAGTTTGTCGATTGTTTCGTTTACTTTCGTAGTCATATCACCGAGTGACTCAGTCGATTCGTATTTCACATTAAACGAAACGGAATGCGCTTGGTCAACACGTTGAATAGAAACGGGTCCTTCAGCAATATCGATTTTAGCAACTTTACCAAGTTCTACAAATTCACCAGCGGGTGTTCGAAGTTTGAGCTTTTTCAACTCATCAATGCTATTACGGAATTTATTATCATACTGCACATAGACCGCATACACTTCATTATTATCACCAATGATTTGCGTAGTTAATGAACCACGTGTGACATTGTTCACTGTTTGAGCAATTTGATACGGCATAAGCCCTTTTTCGGAAGCAAGGTCACGATCCACTTCAATACGAATTTCTTCAACCGTATTTTGAAGATTATTTGTAACTTCCGTAACGGATTTAAGTTTCACAAGTTCTTTATTCAACTTAGTTACAGCTTCATTTAACTGTTTTTCATTCGTGTCTTTAAGTGAGAACGTTAGTGCATTTGGAGTCGAACCCGATGCGGTTTGCAAGTCGAAACTAATACTTGCATCATCTCCAATTTCTTTTAACACTTTTGGCTGAACTTCATCGACGAATTGAAAGACCGATCGTTTACGTTCAGACAATGGAACAAGTTTCACATACATCTCAGCGACGTTGGACTTAGAAGTACCTTGGGCCAGATTCTCTTGCGTGCCCCCTACCAAACTTACATATACTTCAATATCCTTCTCTTTTTTCAACTTTTCTTCAATACGTTTTACAACATCATTTGTTGCACTTGGCGAAGAACCATTTGGTAATTTAACGGACACACTAACAAATCCTTCATCTGTCGCCGGAAGAAATTCTGTGCCAACCTTCATTAGTGCAAACCCACTACCGGCAAGTAGGACAGTCGTTAGCAATAAAATGATGAAGCGATGTTTTAATGACCATATCACAGATCTTGTAAAGTTATTTAGTGTTTTTGAACGGCGTCGTCTAGCCTCAACACTTTTCCTAGGCTTTCTCAACATACGACTTGCCATCATTGGGACAACAGTTAAGGCCACAATAAGTGATGCAAACAAACTAAATGAAATCGTTAAAGCAAATTCTGTGAAAATCTGTCCGATTAATCCACTGATGAATATAACGGGGACAAATACAGCAAGTGTTGTTAACGTCGAAGCAATTATTGCTCCTCCTACTTCCTTTGAACCCTCGGAAGCAGCTACACGCGGCTCCTTACCCATTGCAAGATGTCGTTCAATATTTTCTATAACGACTATGGCATTATCTACAAGCATCCCAATACCAAGTGCCAGGGCACCTAGAGTTAAGATATTAAGTGTGAAATCTGCGAAAAACATTAGGACAAACGTGACGATTACCGAATAAGGTATCGCTACACCTATTATTAGTGGACTCTTTATTCCCCTAAGGAAAAAGAACAACACAAGCATTGCAAATATTCCACCAAGAATTAGTGATTGGCCAATATTTCCAATAGCAAGTTTGACGTAATCACCTTGGTCAAACAAAATATCCGATTTCACATCTTTAAATTCATCTGTCTTAAGGAGTTTGTCAAGAGCGTCTTTGAAAGACGTTGACACATCGGCAGTGTTTGCACCAGATTCCTGCAAGACAGACATTAAAACAGCGTTCTCGTCGTTTGCACGCGTCTTTGTAGCAGACTCCGCTTCTCCGAGTTCAACTTTCGCAACATCGCGAATTCGCAACTTTTTACCGTCGACTGGATTTACGGATACAATTAAGTCTTTGATTTCATCGACATTCGTTAATGTACTGACGATTCGGGTCGTAAGTTGTTTTCCATCCGTTGTTTCAATTGGCTCACCTGGCATTGAGACATTATTCGCTTGTACAAGTTGGACAATATCTTCCTGCGCAAGGCCATTTTTCTCAAGCTTTTTCTGATCTAAAGTTATTAGTACTTCCTCAATTAATTGACCGGAAACGGATACACTTGCTACGCCTTTAGTTCGACGCAGTTCAAGTTCCAATCGTTCTGCTAAAACACGGATATCTGTATCTTTAGAATCCGTTCTAAGCGATAGTTGAATAACTGGAAATTGTGCGGGATCAAATTTTAGAAAGCGTGGTTTATTTGCACCATCGGGCATCTGTACTTGGTCGATTCGTTGCAATAAATCCATTTGAACATCATCGATTGTCGTTGACCAATCGAACATTAGAAGGATAAAGTTGGCTCCTTCTTGAGACGTGGACTGTATGGATTTTAGTCCAGGAGTTGTTGACAAACTATTTTCAAGGGGCTTTGTAATTTTCTCGCTGACCTCTGTTGGAGAAGCACCAGGATAACTGGATACAACAACCGCTATTGGTGGATTCAACTCTGGAATTAAAGTTACGGGGATGCGGAAAAAGGAAACAGCTCCAAGAATAATAACAAGAAACATTATAACGATTGTAAATACCGGTCTTTTTATGGAAAAGTCACTAATTTTCATGTCTTCTTCCTTTCTTTATATCAATTACACCTTGGCATAAGTGACAGGCTTTTAAGACTACTCGAATTAAAATACTAATCAAAATCACTTCTACTATCTAATAAAAGTAAAAGTTTTTCAGTATGAATTTATAACCTGTATTTATCATAGGGAAAAATTAGTAGGAGTTCAAATAAGATACTCATTTTATTTCATAGTAAAACCCGAAAAAACGAAAAATCGTCTTTTCGGGTTTTATATTACAGTAAGTTATACAAATTGATGGATGGATGTTTGTCATGGAACCAACGCATTGCAAAGTCGTTTTCAAATAAAAACACGAGCTTTTCATGCCGATCTTTTACGAGCATTGCACGTTGTCCGGCCATTGACTCCGATACATCACTCTCATTTTCAATCCAACGAGCGACTTTCGACCCCAGATGTTCCATACGCACTTCTACATTGTATTCGTTTTTCATTCGGTGCTCGAAAACTTCAAATTGCAGTTGTCCGACCGCACCAAGTAGCACTTCTTCAGTGTGTAAAGTACGGTAGTATTGGATTGCGCCTTCTTGTACTAGTTGTAAAATTCCTTTGTGGAAATGTTTTGATTTCATTACGTTTTTCGCAGTTACTCGAACGAATAATTCGGGTGTAAACTGTGGCAGCGCATCGAAAACAAACGATGACTTCCCACCAATTATCGTATCACCAATTTGGTAATTCCCCGTATCGTGAATTCCAATAATATCTCCTGCAACTGCTTCGTCCACTATTTCCCGATCATCCGCAAGAAATTGTGTCGTTTGTGTTAATTTAAATGTTCTAGAAATCCTAGGGACTGAGACCGTCATTCCTCGTTCGAACTTACCTGATACAATTCGAACGAATGCAATTCGATCTCGATGTGCAGGATTCATATTCGCTTGGATTTTAAATATAAATCCTGAGAACTCTTTAGAATATGGATCGATTTCTACTTTATCTTTCGTAATTCGTGGTTGCGGCTCGGGAGCAAATTGTAAAAATGTTTCTAAAAATGTTTGCACACCAAAACTTGTTAAGGCACTTCCGAAGAACACCGGTGTTAGCTCACCTTTTGCAATTCGATCTACATCAAAGTCATTGCCTGCAACATTTTGCAACTGTACTTCTTCCATTGCTTGTTTATAATATGAGGTTTCCGTCATTGGATGGGGCTTTAAAAGTCCACCCTCTTCATTCAATTCAAGAAAACGTTCTTCATCCTTTACGCGAACTTGCTCAATACGATTATTAAAACGGTCGTAAATACCAAGGAACTCTTTCCCCATACCTATCGGCCAATTCATAGCATACGATTCAATGCCGAGCACTTCTTCAAGCTCTTCCATTAAATCAAGCGGTTCTTTACCTTGTCTGTCCATTTTATTGATGAACGTGAAGATTGGAATTCCGCGCATGCGACAAACTTTGAATAACTTAATCGTTTGCGGTTCAATCCCTCGCCCAACATCCACCATCATAACCGCGGCATCTACCGCCATAAGAGTACGGTAAGTGTCCTCACTAAAATCTTCGTGTCCAGGTGTATCTAGAATATTTACACGCTTTCCGTCATAGTCGAATTGCATAACAGATGATGTAACTGAAATACCACGTTGTTTCTCAATTTCCATCCAGTCTGATGTCGCAAACTTTCCACTCTTTCTTCCTTTTACAGTACCAGTATCTCGAATTGCTCCGCCAAAATAAAGTAGTTTTTCTGTGATTGTTGTTTTTCCCGCATCTGGGTGAGAAATAATTGCAAACGTCCGACGAGACGCGATTTCTTCGTTGATAGGTTTATCCATACTAATATATTCTCCTTCTGTTCTGCTGTTCCTAATCATAGTGACTACTTACACGGATATCAACACTTTTTTCTAGAGTAAAGAAGTAGTACAGCCTTAAAATAATAGCAGCACTACTTACTATTTTTCTACCGCACCCGTACCAAACTTTTTCGCCGCTTCAGAAAGGGCTATGTCAGCGTCTGAATGCGGATATTTCACAGAACCAATTATTTGAAAATCTTCATGTCCCTTACCGGCGAATATTACGATGTCATCTGGTTCAGCGATCGATATCGCATGTCGAACCGCTTCAACTCGATCACCAATACAGGCATAATTGTCATGCTTCATGCCCGTAGCTAACTCCGCTAAAATTGTTTCATATGCTTCATCCCTTGGATCATCGGTTGTTAGAACAACATAATCGGCAATAGAAGCTTTCTCTGCCATGATCGGCCTTTTTACGCGATCACGATTGCCTCCAGTTCCTATCACAAATATAAGCTTGTTCTTTTTATATGGCAATACAGAGGTAATCGCTTTTTCGATGGCATCTGGCGAATGAGCATAATCGATATAAATCGTCAAAGGTAGATTTGTTTCCACCTTTTCCATACGACCTTTAATAGCAGTTATTTCCCCTAGATAATTAACGATATCATCTATCATCATACCTTTTGCATACAAAGCAGCAATTGCCGCAAGAGCATTTGAAACATTGAATTCTCCAATTAAATTCATTTCAACATCGTAATCACCCTCTGGTGACAATAACGTAAAGGATGTACCATCTGCTGTTAAGTTTATATTTGTTCCGCGAAACGCAGCTTCATTTTGAATTCCATATGTGAGCACAGGATAGGACGTTTTGTCCAACAATTTCGTACTCCAAGCATCATCTGCATTAAGAACAACAAACTTCCGTTTCGAAAAATCTTGTCCTAATTGGGAGAACAGCAGTGCTTTCGCGTTTCCGTAGTTTTCCATCGTTCCGTGGAAATCCAAATGATCGTGCGTTAAATTTGTAAAAATCGCGATATCGAATTCCGCACCTGCTAGACGTCCTTCGATGAGACCGTGTGAAGAAACTTCTAGCGTCATCGTTGTACAACCTTCATTTGCGGCCTGTGCAATCATAGCTTGGGTCGTTAATGCATCCCCCGTAGTATTTTCAGTTTCATATAATGTTCCATTTAATTCAAAACCAATCGTTCCAGTCATAGCAGAACTTTCTCCAGCTGTCTGAAGTATGGATTGAATGATGCCACTAACCGTTGTTTTACCATTTGTCCCTGTAACACCAATTAGCGTCATTTCCTTTGAAGGATAATTGTAATGGCAGGCAGCAAGTAAACCAATCGCCCGTGAAGTGTCTTCTACAAGAACAACTGCCACTTTATCAGGATCTACATCAACGGGTTGTGACGCAACGATAACACGTGCACCGGAATCTATCGCTTTTTGTACAAAATTATGTCCGTCCACAGTGTGTCCTTTAATACAGACGAACATTCCGCCTGCACTTACTGCACGTGAGTCAACTGCCAAATCTGTCACTTCATTTGGCAATTCACCAATTACTTGTTTGATTGGTAAAACTGATATTAATCTTTTTGTTTCCATAATAAACCCCCGTTCATTCCATCATTTCAGATGTTACATATGCATAAAGAAGTTTCGCTGTCGCTTCTAGGGAATCAACGTGAGTACGTTCAAGTGCATGCGACGATTCAATCCCCGGTCCAAATAAAGCGTGCTTCACATCAAATCCTGCTCGAATTGCTGCGGAAGCATCGGAACCATAATACGGATATATGTCTAACTTGAATGGAATATCTTTCGTTTTACAAAGACCTGTTAAATGTTGCGTTAAATCATAATGATAAGGTCCGCTCGAATCTTTTGCACAAACGGAAACGGTGTATTCATCAGAGGTTTGTCCATCCCCAATTGCTCCCATATCAACTGCGATATACTCAACTGTTTGCTCGGGAATATTGGAGTTTCCACCATACCCAATTTCTTCATTATTTGAAATGTAAAAATGAGTTGTATGAGGAAGCTTCGTTTCTTCTTGTTTTAATGAACGTATTAATTCGATCAAAAGAGCAGTACTCGCTTTATCATCTAAATGACGTGATTTAACAAAACCACTCATAGTAACTTCAAAGCGTGGATCGAAAGAAACGAAATCCCCGACCTCTATACCAAGTTCACGTGTTTCATCGGCTTTCAGAACTTTCTCGTCAATTCGCACTTCAATATTTTCTGCACTTCGTTTTGCACTACCGGCATCTTTATAAACATGTACTGTCGTTTGATGCATTAAAATTGTCCCACGAATGTCTTTTCCAGAAGCAGTATGTATATGACAATATTCTCCCTCAACCGCATCCCAATTAAAACCGCCAATCATTGCCAGTTTTAAACGACCATCGCTTTTTATTTCTTTAACCATTGCTCCTAAAGTATCTGTATGTGCTGTCAGTAAGCGATGACGTTCCGTATTTTCCCCTTCAATCGTTGCAATAATTGCCCCTTTATTGGTCTTTTTATAGTCCACTTTTAGGGCATCCAACTCATTTTGAATCAGCTTCATAACTCGTCCTGTATAACCTGACGGACTTGGTGTTTCCACAAGTTTCTGTAAAAGACTGAGTGTCCATTTTTCATCATACTTTTTAATCATTGGCGATTCCCCTTTTCTTACAGCTTTTATTATTATACCTTTTAATCACTTGAAAACCAAAAATATTGTATAAAAAAACCGCTTCCGAATTAACGGATAAGCGGTTTTATGAATTTGAGTTTATTGCCATAAGGAGGAAATGCGATACGCATCGGAATCGATGTATTTCTATTCAATATTGATTTTGGATGTGTGAATAAATCAAAACTGTATTTCCCATGATAAGCGTTCATTCCTGAGGGACCTACGCCTCCAAATGGCAAGTTGGTATTCCCAACATGGGAAATCGTATCATTAATACATCCACCGCCAAACGGTACGTTTTCAATAAAATAATCAGCAGCCATCTTATTTTCTGTAAACATATACGCCGCTAATGGTTTGGCACGCTTTTGGATTTGTTGAACGGCTTCACCTAAGTTTTCATATGTTATAATCGGCAAAATCGGACCAAAGATTTCTTCTTCCATTGAAGGACTGTTCCACCAAATACCGTCTAATAGTGTTGGTTCAATATACAAATCACTACGATCCACTAAGCCACCATGAATAACTTGCGATTGTTCTCTTTCAATGATTTTAGCCAAACGATCAAACATCTTGTCATTTACAATACGACCATAATCAGGACTTTTCGAAGCATCCTCTCCGTAAAATCGTTTTATAGCGTTGATCATTTCTCTCACAAGTTCATCCTGAATAGAATGATGCACAAGAAGATAATCAGGTGCAATACATGTTTGACCTGTATTTATAAATTTCCCCCATACAATTCGCTCGGCAGCTACTTTTAAATTGGCTGTCTGATCTACAAGTGCTGGGCTTTTCCCTCCAAGCTCAAGTGTAATTGGAGTCAGTCGCTCTGATGCAGCCCGCATAATTACTTTTCCAACAGCCACACTACCCGTGAAGAAAATATAATCAAACGAAGCATGAATTAGGACTTCTGTTTCTTCACGTTCCCCTTCGACAACTCGGATATAGTCAGGAGGAAATGTTTCCATAAGTATTTTCTTTATTATTTTTGCCGTATGCACAGATGTTTCAGATGGTTTTACAATCGCACAATTTCCACCTGCAATCGCTCCTACAAGCGGTTCCATAATTAGCTGAAATGGGTAATTAAATGGACCAATTATTAATACAGATCCATACGGCTCTCGTACAATCATGCTTTGTGCAGGTTGTAAATGAATTGGTGTTTTTACTTTTACAGGTTCCATCCATATACCGAGTTCTTTAACCATCATAGAAATGCTTGAAAGTACAAATCCAATTTCTGTAGCATAGGATTCAAATGAACTTTTTCTTAAATCACGGTGTAGTGCTAATGTGATTTCCTCTTCATGTGACTGAATTGCATCTTTTAATTTTAACAACATTTCTTTTCGGAATGCTTCGCTTCGCGTTTCACCAGAGAAACAAAATTCTCTCTGAGAAGCAATCATTGATTCAACATCGTTTGCAGTGAAATTCAAAGCAATTCCTCCATTCTAGTATTTATTTCGATGATAGATAGATTAGTCTGTCAATGCAATAGTAAACACTTACTTATCGGTTCTGCACTGCCAAAAGTTGGTCGATAAGTCTTTGTATCTCAAGCCCCTCTGAGAATGGGACAATAAATGCATCTTCATCTTGTGAGGCCGCGATGCATTCCTCCACCAATGTATTTATCGAATCGAAAGAAGTCAATATTTCAAAAGGCCTGTCTTTTTGTGCCATGCTAAGTTCGGCCCAATTGTGCAGTTTTAAAACCCCTTCCGTTCCATATACTATGTAAGACAGCTCTTCTGATTGTCCTACACCCGTTAGTCCGTTTAATAAAACAGGTATATGTTTTTCCGTCTTACCAATCGCAAGAACACTTGTCTCAGCAAGTGCATTATCATTAGGATAAACAGTGTTGTGTTCAGTAATGGTTACCCGCCCAAACATTCTGTACATAAGCTGAAAATAATGCGGGAAAACTTCCCTAGTGAAACCGCCTTGTTCACGTGAACCAATCCAGGGATTTTGTTGCCACAACCTAGGCCAGTGCGGGAAATAAGTACTTAACTCAACACGAACGACGTCACCAATCGCACCTGTTTCAATCATTTTCATTAAATGTCGAACGGGTGGGCTATACATAAGAGGAAAATGCATCGCCGTTTTAACAAGACTTTCCTCTGCTGCTTTCGCCATCAACTCGCCATCAAGTGCATCATGTGCGAGCGGTTTTTCACAAAGTACATTTATATTTACAGCAATTGCACGTTTGCTTAGCGACGCATGCGAAACAGGTGGTGTACCAATGTAGACCCAATCTGGCTTAAGAGAGAGTACTTCGTCGTAAGAGGATGCCACAGTTAACTCATATCTATTCGCTATTTCAGAAAGACGGTGTTTATTTTCATCAAAAACAGCAATGATTTCTATTCCATCATTTTTCTGCAACTGATTAATAATCCGTTCGCCTACAATACCCGTTCCAACAATTGCAAATGTGATTTTTTTCATCCCAATAGCCCCTTTTATAAGTATTTAAATATTTCGAAAGTTCATAAGTCTTTAGACCCTTTTCACCAATTAAACGTTTGTCTAAAGGGATCGTCGGGTAGAAAATGATTAAACAATATAGAATTGAGGAGGAAATACAATGCCGACAACCGAAACTTGGTGGGAAACGATTTTCGAAGGAGACCTTTCGTTTGGTATCAATAAAGACCGATTTGCTGAACTCGAAGAAGAGAATTTCCTCTATTTCGATGAAACAGAAACTGAAACTGAACCAGAAACAGCAGATTTCCATTAACATTCATTTAAAATATGTTTTAAAACAGCTGTTCCAATAATCATTTGGAATGGCTGTTTCACATCTTACTATTCAATGCTTCGCCATAAATAAAGTGCGGCGTAGCTTAAATATGGTGACCAATCCGGGAAACGGATCGCAATCTCATCTTTCGAAGGTTTCTTATCCATCTTCCACAATCGCCGTAATGCATTTTGTAATCCAATATCTGCGATTGGAAAAACGTTCGGTCTCCCAAGTCCAGACATTAGAAAACTTTGTGCAGTCCACGGACCAACACCTCGATATGTTATTAAGTCAGCCGTCACTTCTGCATCTTCCATATATTTGTATTTTTCCAGATCCAGTGAACCTTCGGCTATCGCTTGAGACAAGCCAATCATATACTCAGCTTTCCGAGCACTAAATTGCATTTCTCTTAGCTCGTCAATTGCAAGTAAAGCAATTTTTTCAGGTGAAGGAAAACGCCACACACCATCCATTTCACTGCCGAACGTTTCAACAAAACGCATTGTAAGTGTATGTGCAAAAGACATATTCAATTGTTGGTGAATAATACTTCGCATTAAGTTACTATAAAGTGAAAAACTTCGAACAATCGGCGTTCCTACATGTTCAGAAAAAATCGGTGCAAGATCCGTGTCCATAAAATGGGCTTGTATATCAACTAATGATCTATCAAAATGAAAAATTGATTTTACTTCCTCAACTTGAGCATCATTCAATGTCCCCTTAAGTAAAAAGGAAGGCCGTTCAGTAGTTCCAGTCGCTTGAAGTTTTACAAGATTACCTTCTTCCATCGGAAACCTTATGGAACTTGTTGATAAATCAACAGAATTCATCGCTTCATTTGAAAGTCTATCTAGCGCTCTCGTAAAGTCATAAACAAATGGAAGAGTAATTGTTGTCTCCATCAAATCAACGCTCCTTGTTAATTCCGCATTTATATGGATTATACCGTATATAGCTTCTTTGACGAAACTTGTTGACTTCTTTTACAGGCTTGCTATAATAGAACTTGTGCAGTATTTAGTTGCACACGAAATAAGTTCCGGTTCCATAGCTCAGCTGGGAGAGCGCTACCTCGACAAGGTAGAGGTCGTGGGTTCGAACCCCTCTGGGACCATAGGGCTTAGGCTCTTGAGAACGCTGTAGGAACACGGTTTTCTCGTAAACACCATCTCTTCGGAGGTGGTGTTTTTTGTTTGTGATTTACTGTTTGACGCAAATGTGACGCAAAAATATTTAATAATGCGTTTTAAACCATTGTAATTGGCTTACTCCTAATCATTATCCATTTCATCTTTTACCTCGTCAATTTCCGCCAAAGCTTCTAATTTAGCCTGCTCTTTTCTTTTTTGTTCAATTAATCTTGGAACAGATGTTTTTAAAAAGAATTGCCACATTGCAGCTTTGACATCATCTGGTATTCTTTGCGTTTTCATGTCGAACCTCCTTCTCAGTCTATTGTTATACTCTGCCCCATATTCGTAACTAAAAAACGCCAATCCCTTCAATCCCCAAATAGATCATCAAGAGTAACATTAAAGTACTTGGCTAACATCTTGGCTTCGAGTAGTTCAAATTCATTTTTTCCGCTTTCTTTTTTGTGGTACGTCACTGGATGGATCTTCAACATTTCTGCAACATCTTTCTGCTTTAATCGACTTTCTTTTCTTTTTACGTAAAGTTTGGATTGCATTGATCCCTCTCCCATATATGGCAAATATTCACCATCCTTAAAGTGTGCCGTTCGTTCTTTCTCACAAACGTCATTCCTCACATTTCCTTGCTCTTCATGCTTTATTTCAATCAACCTCGAGATAGGAAGGTTCTTAAAGAAATCCATTAAAGTTCTTATCGTTTCCTCTGGTAGTTGCGAATCGTCAGAGTTCAAAATTTGCACCTCTTTTTATATTTATTGATTAAAGTAATACCATATTGAAATGCTAAATACAAAAAAAGAAGCAGAACAAGCGAAGAAAATTATTGAGTATGGAAAAAAGATTGATTTTCCCATGCAGATGAAGAAACCTAAGAAAAAGTGAACCATTTTCTACACCTGTAATAACAATCCGTTGAATTGAATTAACTTTATTACAAGTGTAGTAACAGCCTCTAATAAATCCACACAAGCCCTTTCTTGCGACTTTGGACCCTTTGACTGTCTGAGTATTAAACTATTGCTAGGAGGGGCGGTTTTACACCCTGTGATAGTAGTTTATGGAAGTAATAAAATATATTTACAAACAAAAAAAGAGCCGAAGCTCCAGTCTCATAATTTTTAAATTTAATCATCATTTTCCTTTGACTTAAGTAATGCGAGAATATTAATTGTAGGTAAAATTATTGGAGAATCTTCGCCTTTACTCGTTAAGTCGGAAACAATACTTCTTAAATAAGGAAACAGTATTGCAGTCCCATTTAGTTCATAATAATTATAAATAATATCATCCTTCACATCTTCATCTGTTTCAAAAGCGAAGAATCCAGCAATAACCACCTTTAGATAATCATCTTCTGATTGGTCACCAATTTCTACACTTAGGTGGACGATGGCTTGTCGGTTATTATCCTCATTTAATCCAATTTCGACGCCAAAAGTTGGGGAAACTGTTTCATCAAAGTTTGTTAAAAAACTAGATTTATATACCATTTCCAATACTTTAAACTTCTTAAACTGCAACAATGCATTCATACTATTACCTCACATATACTATAAATTATCCTGCTAATACATTATAGTTATCAGTAAAAACCAAAAAATCGTTAAGTTCTTTTTTATTCTTTTTAGGTTTTATTGTTTTTAATTTCATGTTCGTCAATTCTTCCATATCGATGATTTTCTTCTCATTTACACTATGAAAAAAATCGCCGAAATAACTATCTAAAGGTGTAATTTCTTTAGTAGTTGTATTTAATACGCCTGGTGTTTGAGAATCAAAACTCACTTTCAATCCCAATTCCTTCGCAATTAGTTCTAATTCTTCATTATTTACCGAATAGTTCACTTGGAATTATCCCCCTTCTAACCGCACTAACTGAAATTTTATTAGTAGCATTCTCTTGTACTGGCCATTTTATACTCATTTCTTTTATAGCCTTATTATTCCTAACGCATACTTGTGTACCTGATAAATTAAAAGTAATCAAGTTTTCTTTATGTTTAAAACTTAATGCCTTCAACTGTGGATTATCCGTATAACGGTTACTGTTCCCAGGGAACGTTTTAAGTATTACCCACTTTAAATGTTTATTTATTGCTGAAAAAACAAAACATGCTAATACTGGTGTCTTTAGTAGTTCTTCTGGTCCCTCAATCAATAAGCCTTTTTCTTTAATTAAATAGCTAATATGAGAATCCAAGAACTTAATACCTTCTCTAGAATCTAGGTTTAGAAACTTTTCACCTTCCAAGGTTATCTTTACTTCAACGACAGCAGGTAAATCTTTTTTTGTTTTATAATCTGTATCATATCTAGTTCTTGCCCATATTTTTGCCTGTTCAAAGTCTTCTCTAAAGAAATAACTTCCGTGGCCTAACCAATGGTCTCCACGCTTCATTATTGGTTTCCAAATATTTGTCCGTATTATTTCCTCAGCTTTAATTAGTGAAGTTCCGTGATATGAATAAAAATTTACTGGTCTCATTGAGTCATCTCTCAAATTCATTATATGATTTAATCAAAGCAAATAGTGCACAAACTATTAGAATACTAGTTTAAACTTAAAAAATACTACTACAAATATCTATTACTATTCTTTATGATACAGTACACACCGTACTATGTGAAGCGTTTCCCACTATAATAAATAGGTCGATTTACACACCCTCCTGATGCGTTTTTAAGCCCTTATCCTAAATTCCACCCTTACTATTACCAAACTCACAAAACAGATAGGATTGCATCGAGTGAGTTTCCAAAGTAGTAAACGGAATATTCCAACTCAATAATCAGTTTACGACTTTTTAGTATTCTTTTACTCGTAGTGACAAATAATGCTTAAAATCAATCCGTTTATCAATCAGAGCATTCAACTACTTTGTTAATATGTACAAAAAAAGAAGAGCCTAAGCCCCTCTTTTGATTGAACGAAGTAAATCTTCTACTTCTTTCCGTTCCTTTATTACAACTCTGACACACTCATCTAGTCGCTCCATGATGACAGGTGTAGCCTTTACATGATGCAATTTCTTCGCGGTCTCTAATGAAGTTTTTACCCCTTGAAGAATGAAGAGTGCATGTTTCTCCGTCTTTTTGAATTCAACAAAAGATTGATGCCTTCTACCCCTTCTTATGAGTTTGTCGGCAAGGTGCCTTAATTTAATGAATTCTATAGAGATGGTATGGATCTTCATGCTCTTATCCCAATCCAATTTTACTCGCTTCATGCAGTGGGCCCCTCTCGTTTTATCACCAATCCATTGCCATCGCTCGTGATGTTTGTTTAATATCTCTCATCATCATTCTCGAAATATCCTTATAAGACGATTCTGCAATTGTCTTACCGTCAACTCTCAATACCTGTGGACGATACGCTAAAGAGTAAATGGCTTTTATTAATTCGGCCATTTTTTCGTCGGTGCCGTGATTACTTCCACTGCCCCTGTTATGTGGCGTTTTTCCTAAATTAAAACTTCTGTGTGTGTCGATTACACTTGGCATTGTTCTCGGACTAAACTTTCCAATCTCACCAGGCTCTTGATTGCCATCTGACAAAATCGGTGTTAAAAGTGACAGTTTCGGCAAATTAAACAATTTCGCCATCATCCCACTTACTTCTGGAATAGCGTCTTCAATACTGTCAGATATAGGACCGCCAAAATCAAGCTTATTCAGTGTTTTCAATGGTCCAACTTTAGCAGGTGAGAACGGTAGGAAATCCCTAACCTTACTCATTACGTTACTAATCGCACCCGTGACCTTACCCACTGCCGACTTGATACCATCCGCAACCATGCCAATGATGTTTGCTCCCGCATTGAAGAAGTCAGTTCCAACACCTTTGATGAAACTAAGCGCATCACTAAATCCGCCGGAAATAGCAGTTAATACATTGTCCATCTTTTCTTTGACTTTCCGAACAATCTCTTGGAACTGATCCCCAACTAATGCCACTAAACTTTTTAGTATAGTACCAAAGAATGTTTTGATAGCGTTCCAGATCGTTGTTATTAAACCACTTGCATTTTCCATCTGTGCTTTGATTGCGTTTTTCATACCTTCGAAGTCACCTGAAACGAGTGCTTTAAGGAATGCCATGACATTATTAAATGTATTCTTCCAGTAATCGAGTACCGTTGAAATGATTTTTTTAGCTAATTCGAGTGAGGCACTTATGTTGTCTTTCACATGGTTAAATGCAACCTTTACGCCCTCTGATATAGCTTTAACAACCACGCTAATCTTTTCACTCATATCTTTAAACCATGTAACTACGGCTTCGACTACGGTCTTCGTAATGCGTGTAATATCATCGCCCCACTTACGCCATATGAGGGCTAACCCTGCGATAACTACCCCTACCAACGCAATTGCTAGTGTGACAGGCAAGAATGCCAAAGCCGTTGCCGCTGCACTGGCTATAGCTGCTGTAGCTGATGCAATCCATGCCGGAACCATCGAACCTATAATGACTGCGACCATACCAACGATTGCTGGAATAACAATATCCGCATTTTCTTTTACTAACGTTCCGAACTTCTTGACCCATTCAACGACTGTCCCGAATCCTTCTTTAATTCCGTCAAATAACGACATGAACGATTCTTTGATTCTGTTTAATAGTTCGGTATTTTCGCCCGCCCATTCAGATATCGAAGTGACAACATCACCGATTGCATCAATCGCTTTTGAAAGCCATTCAACCGCCACACCGATTACGTCTGAAATCACTCCAAACACTGTTCCTATTACAGCCTGTATGGTCGGCATATTCGCTATAATAAAATCAGCAAACTTTGTTATCATCGGCATGAACTGTACGCCGATTGCCGCAATAGCCGTTTGAAACGAACGTTGTAATTGGTCTATTGTATCGGTAAATGCTACTCCGGCATCTATGGCATCGTCACCTAGTATAAGTCCTAAATCATGTGCTTGTTTCTTCATATCCTCTACGCTACCAGCCGCACCGTTTAGGAGTGGCATCATTTCAGCACCCGAACGACCAAACAGATCGTTTGCTAGTTTAGCTTTTTCAGTACCTTCTTCCATACCTTGGAGAGCAATAACCGCTTCATTGAATACAGTCTCTTGGTCCTTAACTTGTCCATTTGCATCCTTAACACTAATGCCTAACTTTTTAAACGAGTCTGCACCTTTACCTGAACCCGCTACGGCTTGGTCAATGGAGTTAACCATCGTTTTGAATCCCATTTGTAACTGCTCAACAGAGCCGCCTGATTGGGACATAATGAAATCCCACTCTTGAAATCCATCACGTGACATCCCTATCTTCTGGGAAAGCTTGTCTATACGGTCAGTAGTTTCCGCGGAACTTGTGGCCATCTTATACATTCCGGCCCCTGCGGCTAATGCTCCAGCTCCGATTGCCGCACCCCACTTAGCGGCTGTTTTAATGCCTGCTCCTAACTTCGTACCAAGGCCATCCGCTTTATCACCCGTCTTGGATATGGATTTATCAGCGTCTGAGTTATCTATAAACACCGAACCCACCAATTTGAATAGCTCTACAGTAATCGCCTTCCTTTCTCATTTAAAGTTTTCATAGGAAATCAATCCTCCCCTTCCGCGTTCACATATTCTTCTTCACTGATTAAACCCGCCGCCCTATTTTCATCGTTAACCGCTGATAAATATTGCCCTTGGATTTTCCTTATTTCGTCAATGTTGTTATATACGGAATTTCTCAATATGTTTCTTGCTGGTTGACCGCTTGTGCCTAATTCAGATTTTGCTCCGTACCATGTATCATGGGAAAAACCTATTTGAGCGCCAGTTTCCCACCTTGCAACCTTAAACTTAACACCCGAGTATGGTCTTTTCGCCCCTTTCATACCAGGTAACTTTTTTAAATCATCAATAATTCTTTTACGAACGAACTTTGCTGAATCGCCTAACGCACGTCTTGATAATTCGTGAATCGTATACTGTACCTTGTCCACGTTAGAAATAAATGTAACACCGTTTTTATTTACCCGAGTAACCGATTTTGGCATAGCCATTTCACTTCACCTCCTTTCTGTTTTTTAAATTACATATTACTTTTTGTACATTCACCCCCTTTACTATTCGTTTTCTACACCCATCAAATCAGGGAGATCATCGAATGAAAGTTTCACTGGTTGTTCGATTTCCACACGTTCACCAACAATGATTTCGAAATCTTTTCCTTTTTCTAAACATACACCGTGAACCGTCATACCCGGTTTGAAGTGGATAAATCCATTTACTCCTTTGTGAGCCAGAGCAATAGGCGCGACGTGCTTTACCATTGCTATTTGTTGTGATATCGTTTCCCGAGAGTCCTTATAATGGAAAACATATCTTCCTGTTAACTTTTTCATATTTTCTTCATTCAGCAACGCCAAATCTTTCTTTTGAAACGATAAAGCGTAACTTGTAGTTTTACCGTAGAAGTATTGTGCTATTGTCGATTTAGCTAAATCAGACTTCAATTCAACGTGGTACGGATAATAAAACAACGGTGTGCGGGACTCTTCTTTTTTTACTTCTTTATCAAAACGTTTCATTATTGTTTCCCTCCTAAGATGCGATCAAAAATAGATGGTTTATTAATTCCGTTTGGTTGCTTTGGTGCTGTAGCGATTTTCTTTAAAGCGTCAAATAACTTTTCCCCTTTTTCGTGTGCTTCTTTGGCGTGGATATGTTCAGCCGAAAATGATAATCCATTAGCGTGATAAAAAACATTATGAATATTATTGTCTTTTGTAATTTTTCCATCTAATAGAATATCAACTTTCTTACCTATTAATTTACGTTTTTCTAAACCTTCGATGTTCTGTAAAGTATTGATTAATGATTCTTCTAAGCCATTCACTACCTCTAGTAGAAGCTCTTTTTGCCTAGCTATTTCTAAGTCAATTTGTTCCTCTTCGTGAACGCGATTAAAAGCAATTTTATTCTGATACTTTTCTGGAATAGCGGGAATCACATCATTTCCGTGTTTTATTTCAAACTCAAGGTCTTTTATCATGTTATTAAGTGCGTCGAAACTTTCACGCGATGATGCTGTTTCTAGGGATTCTTTTGCAATTTCTAGCTTTCTCTTTTCTGACAATGAACGGTGGATATCTTCCTGGCGATCTTTCACAATTTGAATCACCTTTTCGGATTCTTTAAAATAATTACTAGCGTCAATTAACGGTGTCTTTTTCATTCATATTCCTCTTTCCGTTTATAGTTTTTTTAGTAAAGCTTTGCAATTTTGTTTTTCACTTCTTGTTTCTTCATTTTCTCCTTGTCTTCAAATTGCAGAATCTGTATATTAGTTTGTTTTATCTTTGCATCGAGTCTCTGTATACGAGCCTGTCTGTCCCCTGTGACTTGCCCGTTTCTCTGTCCGTAACTTTGCAATATATCTCACCTCCTTTTTTACATTAAGTCATTTGTTGAATATGCTTTTCCTTTTTTATTTGGTTCTACTGGTGAAGCTTTCAACCCCAGAGCATCTAAAACTTTTAGCATTCTGTCATTAGTCTTATGCAGGTCGTTTATTGATGGATTCGATTTTGGGCCATGCATACCGGGGATCTTTATTCCAACATTTTCGATGTCGTCCACAAGAGAATTTTTCAAGTCCCATAAGGAAAGATAATCCTGTACCAAATCCGTATATTGATTTCCTGTTATTTCTTTTTCATCAAGCTGGTCCATCAAGTCTTTTTCAATTCTTTTTCTCAAGGCATCATGTTTTTTTTTAGCCATTTTATCGCTCCCTTCATTTTGCATATTTTACCAAATCACTATTACGCGCGTGTTTAAGAATAAATCTGAAGAGAAGAATCCCCTTCGGTCCTTTGGGTTAAAAATAAGAAGCTGGATTATTTGACGGGGGGCCTATTGTCTACGAGTGTTTAACTTCTCGCCGCTGATGATCCGCATCACGTTTCTTTTTAATGTGATGTTCCTTCTTCAACTGACTTTCTAATCTTTTCAATATCCTACGCGCTGACTCCACTCGCTTATCAACTGAACTCATTTGGCACTTATATTTAATCGCCACGTCGTTCCCCCTTTAGAAAACCATTGATTGTTGTAAGTGATCCGCATACTCTTCTGGTGTCATGTAAATGAACTGGCCACTGATTAGATACTGTATCTTGTCGAACTCTTCTCCTACCGTTGTTGCAATTGGTTTTCTAAACGATTGAGTTTGTTCCTGATACTTTTTAAAATCAGTTGTCGATTGTTCCGTCCGTTGCTGTTCGAAACGTCTTTCTTCTAGGTCGAGATGCTTTTCAATTTGGGAAAGTAAACGACTGATTATTTCGGGTCGTACAGATTTCTTTTTCTCAAAGTATCGAATCATAATAAGTTTGTCGTTTCCATCCACCCATTTCAACAATTCTTTCCAACGGACAGAACGATCATATTCTTTATGAATTTTTCTTTCGTATCGTTCCTTTGCCTCAATGATCCTAATCGCTTGGGAATCTGTCGCTGGATTATTACCACGGACTTCTAGCTGGTCTAGTTGAACCGATGGGTATATGATGCAAGAATACAGTTCTTCATGAAAATCAATCCTCAACTTCTCCAACCGTTTTGCTCTTGTAAGCGCTTGTGCTAAATGGAATAGTTGCCACTCGTCTATGTTTCGAATCCTCACCACCTCCAGGTTTTCAGTTAGGGGCACAAATGTCTGTTACACCCAGCCGATTAATTTGGCTGTATCTTCCATTAAACCTTCTCTTAACCTAGCAACCTTGAACCTCGATGTAATCAACTGGTCTGCTATATTTTTTGAGTCTATAACCTTAACGTTTGAATCAAAGTATCCTGTTTCGATAAAGTCCCTCATAAGACCATCTGAACCGTTGTACAGTGTTTCAATTGCAGATGTAATGTTTTTGGTGCTGTGGTTTTTCATTGAGTTTTCATTCTTTTCTTTCACTAACTTCGGGTAATTCAACCAATATGATTCTAGTATCTGGTAATCGTGTTTTTCTAATGTGTTATGCCACACGTTTTACACCTCGTTTTATGAAAAATAATAAGTAGTAGGGCCTGCGGATTTTCTATGTGTTTTTAATTTGTCACCAATGACCTGATAATCTTTGATCGAGTTTTCTTTCTCGTTTTGCTTCAAGTTCATTATGGTAATAACGCTGTTTCTTTCGAGCCGCTTTCTGAAATTCTTCGGGATCTCTTTCATAATCAATTATTTGCTGTAAATATTGATCTTTGTATTTGGCGTTATTCGAATAATTCCAGTCGAGAAACAATTCATATTGCATCGGATAAACTAGGTATTTCACTCTTTCACAATGAGCCACCCGGTACTCGTTGTTACCGACTTTCCAATGATGTAAATGCTTTCTTCCACATATCGGACAACTGGCAATACATGAACCGACATTTCCGTCTGATTTTCGTTTGAATAACGTGACAGGTATTTTTGGTATGAAGTGTTCAATCTCGTAATCTGTCATTCCGTTAAATTGTTTGTGCATTTCTTCCAATTTTAGTTGGCGGTTCGTTTTCTTCTTTTTCATTTTTATATCTTCCTTTTATGTGAATGTAATGTAGTAGGGCCTGTGGCATTTTATTTCCTCTTTTCTCTTTGTTTTTAGTAGTTATTTCTTAAAGGTAGGACATTTGTAGATTAAGGTAGGACAAAGTAGGACATTTTTTTATGATTGTCCTACCTACTTAGCCCCGTGGTTATCGTGTTTCCATAGTGTGGTAGGACAAGTAGAACGTTTTACGGGAGAATACCTCCATATATATATAATCTTTTAAAATGCGAGGTGTATTCTTTCTTCTTCTTACGTAGTATTATTTTTGTCCTACTTGTCCTACTTGTCCTACTACCTCAGTCAATCCCTTATCCCTTATGGGTAATCGAGGTAGGACATTTTGCAATTTCAATAATAATTGTCCTACTTGTCCTACCACTTCATTTCTTTCAGTATGCGTACCGTTCTTTTTGAGTTGTAAAATCATAACCTAATTCTTCAACAACACTTGGATATATGGCTACGCCCATATAGTTCTCACCACAATGTTTATATTGTCCTGAATCGGTTTCTTTTCCCCTCTTCATATGGGGAACTGAAATTCCACGCCTTAACCATTCTTTTCTAATTGCTAGATTTTCAGTTTTTAGAAATTCTTTCAAATAAGAAGGTAATAAAATTATAGTATTGTCCCTATAGATCGCCTTGATAGCTCCCCCACGTGGAATATACTCCCCGTATATGGCTAATCTGTCTGAATCTAAATCAGATAATACTAACTCCAACATCTGCATCGGTTTATCTATTGCTGTATTTTCTCTAACCATTTCATCAAACAGGTCTGTCAAATCGTTTAGATTTACATCCATATTAAACATTTTGTTTAGACAATCGGCTGTGAACATTAATGCCGAATAATGCCGGGCAATCCTAGAAAGTACTTCGTTCCCATTGGATTTCTTCTGAAAATGCTCATTGAAGTTTTTATAATTTGGTATCAGAAGTTCTTTCCTTTCTTTCCACTGTTCCAAAAACTCAATCCCAATTGCTCCATGGTTATCCTCCATAGCTTCATAGATTTCATTGAAGAACGTGTATTCAGCATCATCGAAGGGTAGTCCGGTTATGGGCAATACACGAGCAGCGGCTCCCCCCGCTTCTGTCGCAAAATCGACTAACGATGTTTCACCATTCGAAATCATGAGATTGTTCCATGTATATTCAGTTTGAGTACCTGTAAGAGATCCCCGGCCTTTACTACGACCACCCGAAAAGTTATATATGAAGCTTTTCAAGTGTCGGGGATCAGCTTTTTGCGTATCATCAAGAATCAATGGAAAGCTATTAAGGAATGCTGCTTTTCGTTCTGCAGCAACCCTAGTAATATTCCACTCTCCCACGAGTTTATTAGTACCCCAAACACTAGCCGCAATCCTAGACACTGTACTCTTCCCCTTTGAGGTCGGGCCGCTCATATCTATGATGAAAGGGGATAACTTCAAATCTTTCAATATGACAGATGTGAACGAAGCTAATACCATCAGAACGGCTTTTGGATAAACTCTGATTCTCTCAAACACTTCTTTAATCCATTCATCGGCTGTACCAACTGATTTGAATGCGTCTACGGTCTGCTGGTCGCCAACGTCTGGTGGTAATATCTTAATGCCATCGCTCATAAGAGGATGTACAAAACCGCCTTTAACATGCCCTAAACGTTCGACCAGTTTTCCTACCGGCAAATCATTGAACAATATAAATCTGTCGAAATATTGTATAAGTTCTCTGGCGTTGTTATCTGTTACTGCCAATGACTTATCAGCCAATAAAAGTATTTTTGACCTTGTTGCAACATCTCCCGCTGGCACTGTTTCGCGGTATATCCTTCCGTTACTATCCCATTGTATTTCATGGTGTAACTGCGATTTTTCCACGTTTGAAAATGATTGTGAAATGATTGGAAATTGACGGCATATCATTATTGGAACTTCTATTTTATTATCTCCGCTGCCTTTTTCGACCATCTTCTTCAATAGACCGTTTTCTTGAAAGTACGGCACAGGTACTTTTACTTGTTCAGCCACTTCTGAACCTGTTCCATCGTCTAAATGGATTTCAAACTTTTCATAAGGTTGTCTTACTTCTAGACCTGCGCCCAAAACTGATTGAATAGTAGCGTCTACCTCGCTTGAGTCCATGGGCGGGTTCGTAAAATAAGTGTTTACAAGATGCCCTATTTTTTCCACCATTACAGGAGTTACATTTTCACCGCCAAATGCTCGCATACTGAACAAAAATTTATTCATCGAGTCATTGCGTCCACCTTCTTCAAATGGGAATATAGGAAAGTTCGGAACATCTTCTTTATTGAATGAAGGCTTATATAGCGTTTGTAAGAAGTAAGGCACTTCATCAAGTTCCCCATCGGCTGTATGTACAATAGATCTTGCTTCTGTTGTACTTGTCGGGAATACTATCATTCCCCCAGCTGTACGATAATCTGGTTGCACACCTAACGCTGTGACCTCTTTAACTCGATTTTTGATAGTTACATCGCTTGGACTTTTAAAGATGAACTGAAAGCCGTTAGGCGTTTGTATAAGGTGGAACTTATACCTTTCTTCTTTCAATAGAGTAAAAAGCATTTTACCAATTGCATGACCGTTCATTATTTCATTTTTCGTTTTGTCTTTAATACCATCTATATCGACTACACAATAATTTTGATCTAGAGCCGCACCAATCCAACCACGGTTTCTAATGTGATTGTTAACTTCATTTTCTGTTGGGGGAATGTATGTTTCGAATGTTGTATGTCCATTCTTCGCATTCAGACCCCACCCTGTTGAAACGGGCGCTTTCGCTTTTGTATAATCAGTGTTCCCGGAAGAATATCCTTTGACTAAAAGGATTTTTGCACCGGGTAGGTACTTCTGAACTTCGTTATTTAAGTTGACCGAATCGGGTTTTTCATTTATAATTGGTCTATCTAATAATTGTTTTGTCACAAGGTTAATTCTCCTTTCCGTTTTGATTTTGGCTATTATTGAAATGGTCACAAGTAGCAACCTTTTTCACTGTATAAATGCGTAGGGCCTGTGTAGGGTTGTATACTTGCAAACTTTCCCCCTTTTCCAACGTTGCCGGAAAAACAACGCTTGTCGTTGCATGAAATTTAGAAACTAACTTATACTTAAAATAGAATGCTTTATTATGCGACCTTCGTCTTGCCGGACGATGGTTTTTTATTGTCCAATTCCATAATTTCTTCAAACATTTCATGATGGATTTCAAACGCTTTTTGATGAAACTCCCCAAGCTCACGCATCGTATAACGCATTAAGTCCTGCAACATTTGAACAGTCCGATGATCGTCCCGAAAGCGAGCCTGTATTTCATCATCCTTCCTGTTATCCATGCCGACCCTTAGGTTGTCCAAGGTGACTTTTATGTTCTGTAGAGTTTCGAGACTACATCCGATACCTCCCATTTGACAATCCATTTTGTGAGTGAGATCTTCCAATTTTTTATTTCCCATTTTGATTTCCTCCTTGATTTCGTTTTCCATTTCGCTTTCAGGTACTTCTGCAAAGTCCTCAAGAACTTCATTCATCGTCTGGTTGTTCAAGATAATCAACTGCTCCATAATCAACCCGTTAAGCTGTATTAAGCGTCTATTGCGGCGGTTCGCTTTGTAAATATCTGTTTCCGATGCAACGGCTGTATTTTTCGACCTTACAAATGATTGATGTTTAGCTATCTTTTCGTATGTCATTTAATAACCCTCCCCTTCTATTAGCGGACTGACAGGACAACCAAACAAACAACGATTGTCCATGCCGCATAAATCCCATAAAACCATGCTGCATCTGACGGGTGAATTTCTTTACTACCGAAGAAGAAAATATTCAATCGGCTCATTCGTTTGTCCCACCGTTCTTTAACCATTCGATTATGGTTGGTTTGTAAAACAAAATCTTTCCTCTTACACGTACGTGGCTGATTTCGTTGAGTCTGCACATAGTGTATAAAGTGGTTCCGGACACACCTATGAATTCTGAACACTCCTTGATAGTCATGGTCTGTCTTTCTACGCCCTCTATTTCTCTTGCGATTGCCATTATTGTTTCCTCCCTCTTATTTTTAATCACTTTTGATTACACATTGATTACTTATGTGATTAACAATAGCATACACTCATTCGATTTAGATTGCAACCATTTTTATTTACTTGTATACTTTTGTGATTAAAAGTGAGAAGATAGGTGAAAGATAATGAAAAAGGGGGAGTTATATTTGAAAGAAATAAGTGATTACGGAAAATTACAAAGAAAAATAAGAACTGACGCTAAAATGTCCATCAGATTATTAAGTGAAAAGTCTGGTGTTTCTCATTCTTATTTATCCCAAGTCGAGAATGGAACACGTCCCGCCCCTTCACCTGATGTGCTTAGTAAAATAGCAATTGCGTTAAATTACGATTATTTTTCACTATTACGGACTGCCGGCCACATGACAGTCAATACAACACCAGATTATTTAGAACCCACTTTCATTTTCACTATGATTAAAGAAATACCAAATGAAGACAAAAAAGATTTTTTATTTCGATTCCGGGAAACTGAAAAGAATAAGGATGCACCCAATGCGAACAACCTCGAGCGATTAGATTTCCTCATCAATAGCGAGGATAGCGAAGAGGAAATAAATGAATACTTGTTATCAAACTTCAGATTTTATGCCGGTCCTAGCGATTATTTAGCTTTGTTGAGGGTTTATAGAAATATGACCCCAAAGGAAGTAGCAGAGTGCTTGTACGAAGTGGGAGTTGATGAATATATAGAAAATGAAAATAATTTACAGATGGATTCTCCGTTCTTAAAAAAGTGGGGGAAAGTGCTGGGCCTTGCCTTAGGAGTCGATGACCTTTCCCTGTGGTTAAATAACCAGGCTGGGATTGTACTTTCTCGCGTTGAAAAAATGTTCGAAGGTATAGGTGGCAGACGCGAGCAAAAATTAAATGTCTCTTTTGAATACCCTAGATGGGAATGGGCCAAAGGCGATAAACCTTATGAAAAAGTTGAAAAGGAAATATCCCAAGAAGAAGCGAAACAACGTTTTCTATATCTTGAAAACCTACTAACTATGAATGAAAATATTTACTTCAATAAGAAAGCATTAACCGCCTACCAACGCCAACAACTTTTAAGCATCGCTGGAATTATTTTCAATGTAGGAAATGAAGAAAATAATGAGGAGTGATCCACAATGAAAGAACCTCGTAAACGTAATGATATGAAAGGAATACGAAAACGAAGTGAAAAGACCTACCAATTCACTGTAAGCACCGGCAAGGCTTCCACTAACGATTACGGACGCAAATTCAAGACGTATGTCGTCACAAAAAAGATGACCCCCAAGCAACTGGAAGACCATCTTAAACATGAGTATTTGAAGTTTAAAGAGGAAGTATTATCTGGGGAATATATCACACCCGAAAAAATGACGTTCACGGCTTTTGCCGAAGAGTGGAAAGAAAAGTTTGCTGAAAATGAATTATCCGAAACAACTTATATTGCTCATTTGTCCAGGTTAGATAATCACATAATTCCGGTTATCGGCCATCTATCCATGGATGGAATACGCCCCATGATGTTGGATTCTTTATTATTAAATTTGACTAGAAAAGATGGGACAGACAAGCCGCTTTCCAATTCTTCAAAAGAAGACATTTTCAAAACTTTGAAAAGTATTTTCAAGTTTGCCAAAAATAGACGCATAATTAAAACAGATCCCATGGATGGTTTGAGTAAGCCAAAAAATAAGAATGAAGCAAAAAGAGTGGTCAACGTATACGAACCCGAAGAAGTCACTGCCCTATTCAAAGCCATAGGGGATGAACCATATCACTGGCGTGTGTTCGTCGTCCTAGCCCTCACTGGTGGACTTAGAAGAGGTGAATTGTTAGGCCTCGAATGGTCAAGCGTTGACTTCGAAAACAGTCGCATTGATATTAACCAAACGATAGTTAAGGGACGTAATGGGCCATTAATAAAAAGCCCTAAGACTGAAACGTCTGAAAGGCTTGTGTCACTACCTGTATCTGTTATGGACGAGTTAAAACGTTACCGGGTGCATTGGTTAGAGGAAAAGTTAAAGATGGGTGACAAGAGGACTGAACGTGAAAGAGAATGGTTATTCTGTAATGAAGACGGGACTCACTTCTCTCCCGACACTCCAGGCAGATGGTGGCGAAGATTCGCAGAAAGATCAAAGTTTCGTTATATTCGATTGCATGATTGGCGACATACTTCGGCTACGTTATTAATCGCTCAGGGCGTTCATGCAAAAATCATATCGGAACGGTTAGGACATTCTAATATAAAAATTACTATGGATACTTATGGTCACGCTTTACGTTCTGCTGACCAAGCTGCAGCGGATACATTTGAAAGTCTGTTCAAAACTGGCGAAGCGATTAAATAAATTTGACGCAAATGTGACGCAAAACTTGACGCAAAACGTTTATAATTGGTTGTAATGACAACTAAACAAGAACCTATAAAGCCTATACCAAAGGCTTTGCAATCATTTCGTTATATACATTTATGTAACCTTATCCACATCGACAAGGTAGAGGTCGTGGGTTCGAACCCCTCTGGGACCATAGAGCTTAGGCTCTTGAGAACGCTGTAGGAACACGGTTTTCTCATAAATACCATCTCTTCGGAGGTGGTGTTTTTTGTTGTGAAAAGTATCTTATTATGAAACAATTAATAATCCAATGAGAACCTACACTGTTTATCAACTTTTCGGATTAACCAACAAGGAACTTCATGAAAATAAATTGAAATTAGAGGTGTGAAAATGGCAATTGAGTTAGTAAGAGACTATTTTACAAAGTTTGGAATTGAGCAAAGGATACAAGAATATGAAGCATCCAGTGCTACTGTTGGACTTGCGGCAGAAGCTTTGAATGTCGAACCCGCACGCATTGCGAAAACATTGTCTTTTAAAAAAGGAGACGACTGTATTTTAGTAGTAGCTGCAGGAGACACGAAAATCGATAATCCAAAATTCAAATCCACATTTGGTGTGAAAGCAAAAATGCTGTCTCCCGATGAAGTGTTAGAGCAAGTTGGACATGCCGTTGGTGGTGTTTGTCCATTCGGCATTCCTGAAAATGTAAAGGTCTACTTGGATGATTCGCTGAAACGTTTTGAAACTGTTTTCCCCGCATGTGGCAGTAGTAATAGCGCAATTGAAATGACTTGTGATGAATTATATAAATACGCTAGAAGCCAAGAGTGGGTGGATGTTTGTAAAGGTTGGGAGTAGTAGTAATTTTTCCGACGTGATTTCTTGAATACCGAATACAGTACATTCAATGAAGAAACATGGACAAGATGATGGGGAACGAATTTAGAAGTTTATTCTACGATTAGTCCCTATATTTTCGACTTGGAATATTTTAATATCATTAAAATCAGAAAAGTGATTTTCCTCCTAAGATTCGGTTTTCGACGACATTCTTTTTCAATTTTCCAAGTAACTGATTTACTTTGTCTCGTTTGAATTCAGTCTTTTCTATTAATTGAACGATTTCATATCCATTTTCATCAATCCCAATCTCCACAATATCGCCTTCTGACAGTTCCATTTTCATATCATCAACCGAGATCAGCAATTAAGTTTCTTCTTTCAGATACTCCAGAATTACGATTTGCAACATAAGTCAGCAAGACATCGTCTTGATTAATAAGAACTTATGGAAATGGGTGGACAATATGAAAAAGAAGATTGTTATAGCAGGTGGAACGGGGTTTATAGGACACTACCTTGAAGAAAAATTTACAAGTCTTGGATATGATGTAATTATTATTTCTAGACAAAAACAGCATCTTTCTTGGACGAATTCTGTGGGAATTATAAATGCTTTGGAAAACGCTGAAATGCTCATTAATCTTGCTGGGAAATCCGTCAATTGCCGATACAATGAGAAGAATAAGAAAGAAATTATCCAATCCAGAACAGAGACAACAAGCATACTTGGACATGCAATCCAAGCTTGTAAAAACCCGCCTTCTTTATGGATTAATTCGAGTACTGCTACGATTTACAGACATGCTGAAGATCGGCCCATGACGGAAGCAGGTGGCGAAATTGGAACTGGTTTCTCTGTTGACGTCGCAAAAGACTGGGAAAACTCCCTATTTGCTTTTCAGCTTCCACAGACAAGATTAGTTGCTCTAAGAATGGCCATAGTACTCGGCCAAAACGGAGGTGTTATGGAGCCCTACAAAAACCTTGTTCGCTTCGGACTTGGGGGTACACAAGGATCAGGAAACCAAATGTTTAGTTGGATTCATATTGAAGATGTGTTTCAATCCATTCGATTTCTTCAGGAAAACAAACAACTAAGCGGCGTTTTCAATTGTTCAGCACCTCAGCCCATCTCGAACCTGGAATTCATGACACAACTACGAAAAACAATGGGCCGAAAAATAGGCTTTTCATCACCAAAATGGATTCTTGAAATGGGTGCGGTTTTTATGCGAACCGAAACGGAATTGATTTTAAAAAGTCGGTGGGTTGTTCCAGAGAGATTAGAGAGTGAAGGATTTCACTTTACATTTGGTACAATCGAGAAAGCACTTCAACATATACTGAAGGCAGAAAGGTCCGGCACCTGACGCTATTCAGATTCAAATGCTCTTTTTATGTATTTTACTTGGTAAAATAAGTTTAGATGTCATTTCATTTCGCCAAAAAATAAATATTTTCATCCAATTAGGTGTGTCTCAAAGGTGAGAAGTTTCGTATGAATAGGAATTTACAAAATGTCACCTTTTTGATTTTCTACGGTATCGTTGTACGCGAACTTAGTACTGTCCGCTTAATTTGAACAGTGGACAAAATAATGCTTAAAAGCAGCAATGCAGCACCTATATATCCCGTTATTGAAATGATCTCTCGAAGAAATATAACGCCTAGTATTGCTGCAAAAACGGGTTCTAGCGTGAAGATGAGTCCCGTTCGAACAGGCGTTGTATATTTCTGGGCAACAATCTGTAGGATGAAACCTACACCGCTGCATAAAATACTAAGAACTAAGATAGCAATCCAACTGATTGTAGAGTTCGGAAATGTAGGCGTTTCAAAGATTAAGGAAAATAGCAATCCAAAAAGACCAGCAAATCCCAGCTGTGTTATACCAAGGCTTAGTGTATCTACTTTTTTAGTTGCAATACCCGCCACAATAATATGTATGGCATAAAAGAATGCTGCGAATATGCATAGTAGGTCCCCAAATGTTATTTTAAATGGATATTGAAGGGTTAGAAATGCAATTCCGACGATTGCTAGTAGAATGCTAACAAGTAGTTTTCCTTCCAATCTCTGTTTAAAGACAACAGTATTAATTAACGGAACGAAAATGACCGTTAAACTGATTAAAAAACCCGTGTTAGAAGTTGTAGTTGTTTTTAAACCAAATGTGACGGCCGTAAATACAACGAATAAAATAAAACCAAGCAGCATAGAGTATTTCAAGGTTTGCAAGTTCATTTTCAGCAATCGTCGATAAAAGATAGCCCCCGCAAGAATAAAAGCCAATCCAAATCGAAGAGCGATTAAATTAAACTCCGAAATCGAATCGAGCCCCATTTTCATAAAAAGGTAAGACGATCCCCAGCAGAATGTAACTAAAACGAGCAATAAATCGGCTTTATATGGTTTCAAATTCAGTATCCCCCAATTCAGATTAGTTGAGTATCGTAAAATGTAATACATATGTACGCTTTGGTAGAAAAGAGATCTGGCATTAGCGTTACTTTTAACTGCTTAAACACTTTCAAGCTTACTTAAATTTCCCCTCTGTTCCTGGAGAGGATTTTCATTAGTAAAATATGATATAACTATACCACTACAGAAATGAATTGGTGTAAATAGAAACGACCTGATAGTCGTGAGTAGATCCATTCATGACGTAACAAAAGAAAAAGAAAAAGCCAGCTTTACACGCAATTAATAATTGCATGCACTGCTGGCTTTATTTCAGTCCTTTGAATGATTAGTTAACCATTTATCAATCAAAGGAAATGTGGTTTGAATTGCCCTTTTTCCTACAACAACCGAAACATGACCTGTATTCAATAAGTGAAATGTTTTATCTTTACTTGATACTTTAGCGTTAAGTGGTTCGACTTGTTTGGGAGAAGCGATGACATCATGCTTTCCTGCAATATTTAATAGATTTGCAGTTATTTTACTAAGTTCTACTTTTCGTCCCCTTATATACAGTTCATCTTTGATTAATTTATTCTCTTGATAAAACTCGCCTATCCACTGCCTATAGGCTTCCCCTGGAAACGGGGTGCCGTCGTTCAACCATTTTTGCATCAACTTCCAGCTTTTAACGAATTCTTCGTTATCTGCACGATCAGCTAAACTTACATAAGGTCCATAGAAGTTTGCGATTGGGTTTAAAAGTTTATTGCCAAAATCAATCATATCGTGTGGAATCAGACCAAGCGTATCGACTAATTTATCCAAATTAAAGTATCGTTTGTCTAACCAATTCGTATATAAGCCCGCATCTGAAAAATCAATAGGGCTCGTCAAAAGTACTAAATTCCGAATGGGTAATTCCGGATGGAGTGCGGTAAATATTGAAGTCATAGTACCACCCATGCAATAACCTAGCAAACTTATTTCCTCTGCATCGGACGTTTGCAATACCTTTTTAACTGCACGCGGGATATAATCTAAAATATAATTATCCAACTTCATATTTCGATCTTCATAACCCGCCGTACCCCAGTCTAGCAAATACACATCGTGCCCCTGATTTGTTAGATACTCGATTAGGCTATTGCCTGGAGTTAAATCCAATATATACGGTTTGTTGATAAGTGCATAAATCATTAGAATTGGGACAGCATTTGTTTTTTTCATTGATGTTTGATAGCGATATAGTTTTGCTTTATTTTTGGTCCAAATGATTTCTTTAGGTGTTTGACCAACTTTTGGATCCGGTTCATTTGTTAAGACATCCGTCACCCGTTTAATACGCTCGAAACCTGTCTTCATTTCGTACGGCATTGTTTCCATCCATTTCTCAGGATCCATCACTTTTGAATAACTCATTTTATTCCCCCTACGAACATTTATAAAGGGCTCCCTTGTCGGAAGCCCCATTTACCAATTACATGTGTAAGCCACCATTTATATTAATCGATTGGCCTGTAATATACTCTGCTGTTGTTAGGAATAATACTGCTTCTGCAATTTCTTCTGTTTGCCCTAAACGCCGCATCGGAATTTTTGAAATGATGCTCTCTTTTACATTTTCAGGCATTTCTTTAACCATTTCTGTTTCAATGAATCCAGGACAAATTGCATTTACTGTAATTCCATTTTTGGCTGTTTCTAATGCAAGTGATTTCGTTAAACCAACCAAGCCCGCTTTTGAAGCCGCATAATTGGATTGACCAAATCCTCCCGACTGTCCAATAATTGAGCTAATATTAATAATTCGCCCACTTTTTTGTTCCAACATATGGTTAATAACTTCTTTAGTTGTATAGAAAACGCTGTTTAGATTTACATCAATCACTTCATTCCAGTCCTCATTGGTAAGGTTTCGAAACGTGCGATCTCTTGTAATTCCAGCATTATTTACGAGAATATCAATCTTGCCAAACGTCTTTTTTACTTCTTCCATAAAACTCTTTACATCCTTTGGGTTAGATACGTCGGATTTTATTGCGACAGAAATACCGCCCTTTTCTTCGATTTCCTTAACTATTGCGTTTGCATCATCAATTCTTGTTTGATAATTAATTGCGACACTTGCACCATTTTCAGCTAATGCTTTAGCAATAGTTGCGCCTATTCCACGTGAGCCACCTGTTACAACTGCAACTTTTCCAGCTAGTGGTTTTTTATTTTCACTTATTTCTTCTACTTCAATTAAATTAATTGCCATTGAACTATACACTTCCAATCCATCTATTGGGTCGTAACTTTATTAGATTTAGTTCGTTTTTCTATATTTTATTGTTCACTATTTACTGTTCGATTACTTAGCGTTTCAAGCACACCTAAAATACCATCTAATTTTTGTTCAAGATTAGTTACGACTGTTTTTAACTGATTGATTTCTTTAGAAGAATCAACTTTACTCAGTTCATCCTCAAATTTATCATTTAAATCATCCACTTTTTCTTCTAAATTAATAACAAGTGATGCAACCTTCGCTAGGTCATCGCGTGTTGGTATATTTACTTCCTGTAAATATGTCTCTGTTGTCTTCTTTGCAAGTTCCTTAAATTGTAGATAAAAATTTAAGGTCTCTCCCATACCTTCAGAGAATGATTCCTTCTTTAAAGATTCTTGAATCGCCTCATTCCAATTTGACTCAGTTTGATCATACATATCTTTCCACATTTTGAATGGATCCAATGGTTTTGATTGTGACAAATAACTCATCTCCCTAATCATATTCTGTTCAGCCAACTCTTTGTCTCCAGTGAACTATCCAACAACATTCCACGTGTAATTCTATAATGTGCAAGTTTAGGATTCATTGCACAACAGAAGCTAAGCGTGGTCCTTTTCTTACCGACTTTACTAATGTATGAATGGTGGCCCTTACTTATTCGCGTATTTTTTAGTTTTTTATATTATTTATGCTGCGTATGGTTTTCTATAAGTTTTTGAAAGAAACAATTGTCATTTTTAATGAGCTTTTTACTAATCCTAAATTGCAATAGGGACACAATTGATTTGTCATAAGCGTGACTAACTTATCACATATTAATGAAAATAATCATACTCCACCATATTCACCCATACATTATACTAATTCAGATGAAAGGTGGAAATTGAATGAGTGGACAGCAATCTGAAATTGAAGTGGTAAGTATAATCGATCCATATTTATATCAAAGACTGCTTAGTTTCAGAAATATGAATGTAGTAATAAATACGACAAAAAATCCTTTACAAGGCTTACTAAATTCAGTCAGTCCCGACCATGTTGTAATCGAGGTTAGTAACACACCATTTTATGTTAGGATACAAGAAATCGTATGGATAACACTAGCATGAATCTTTTATATGAAAGGAATGAATTAATTGATCAAACGGGTGAATAAATTACCGATTGATTTACCCATTCCTGAATACGGGGATGCGAATGCAGCTGCAGCTGTTCAGGAACTTTTAGGCGGTAAATTTGGAGAGATGTCAACACTAAATAACTATATGTATCAATCCTTTAACTTTAGGCAAAAAGGTAAATTTAAACCGTTTTATGATTTAGTAGCTAGCATTACTGCTGAAGAATTTGGGCATGTAGAGCTCGTTTCGAACACAATTAATCTTGTGAATAAAGGATCGTCTTTCACCGCAGACCCTAACCTAACACCTCTACAAGATGCTATAAACAAAAGGAATACGTATGCCTTCATCGCAACTGCTCAAACTTCAATGCCAGGGGATTCCATGGGCAATCCATGGCGCGGAGATTACGTTTTTTCTAGCGGGAATTTAGTACTTGACCTATTACACAACTTTTTCCTTGAATGTGGAGCAAGAACCCATAAAATGCGAGTTTATGAAATGACCGATCACCCAACAGCGAGAGAAATGATTGGTTATTTGCTCGTTCGAGGGGGTACACATATACTTGCTTATGCAAAAGCGATTGAAATGGCGACTGGTACTGATTTAACAAAGATGCTTCCAATACCGAACTTAGATAATCGCGTTTTTGATACTGCTAGAAAATATGAAGATCAAGGGTTTGGTAATGTGTTATTTACCTGGAATGATACGGGAGAATACAAAGACATACGCCAGATTTGGAAAGGTACGAATCCAAGTAGTGGTGAGAATTTAATTGTTAAGGAGGGCATGCCTAAAGGTTACGACATACCCGATCTAGACGACCTCCCTGAAGAGTTTTCACCTGGCATCGGTCCAGATGAGTATCAGCAAATTGCCAAACGGTTACTAGCTAATTTATAAACGAGAATAGCGAAAATAATTCATTGATTTTAGGATGTAACCATTTGGGTTGAATACGAATAACAGACTAAGTTTTTGATAAAAGCTATTAATCAGCTTTACAAGAATATCAATCTTGCCAAACGTCTTTTTTACTTCATTCATAAAAATTTTCACATCATCAGGGTTAGATACGTCGGATTTTATTGCGACAGAAATACCGCCCTTTTCTTCGATTTCCTTAACTATTGCGTTTGCATCATCAATTCTTGTTTGATAATTAATTGCGACACTTGCACCATTTTCAGCTAATGCTTTAGCAATAGTGGCACCTATTCCACGTGAGCCACCTGTTACAACTCAACTTTTCCAGCTAGTGGTTTTTTGTTTTTAATTTCTACTGTTGCTTCTATTAAATTAATCGTCATTAATCTATACACTTCCAATCCATCTATTTGTTCGAAATTTCATTAGATTTAGTAAATCTTTCTTTATTCTATTGTTCACTATTTACTGTTCGATTACTTAACGTTTCAAGTACTCTTAAAACACCATCTAGTTTTTGGTCGAGATTAGTAATGAATCGCATTCGGAGGTAAAGAAATTATTTATCGTTCATATTCAATCTAATGAACGGAATTCTAATCAAAACAATTTGAATATATTTAACTACTGGATATGAAAATGGTTGAAAACAATTAGATGAAATCCTAATCGTTTTCAACCATTTATTTTAACTGCTTCATCAGATTTTTTTGTTATCTTTCAATTTGTATCTCTATTCTAGCGACACGTTTACGATTTTAACAATTCTTTATGTGCCTCAGTAAAGTCAGCCATAATAGACTTATTACGGCATCTACTCTTCACTTCTTACTTGAATTATAAAGTCTTCTATCACCGCTTTTCCAACTCATGATTTCACTTATTACAAGGTTTTTCGGAAAAATTTTACTGATTCTAGTCTTATCGGGATGATAAAAAAGTCTTCCATCCTCCTTTAAAGCACATAATAAAGCCTTTGAAACTAAATATTCCATTACTAGTGAAAGCCTAGTTTACTTTAGAATATTCAGCCCAAAAGCCAAAGTACCGCGTTATTCACTTAGATGATGTTAAATGAATACCTATTTCGAGCCCTGAAATATGATCCATAACTAGTTCGTCGTAGGCGGTAATCACTTCATATTTAATTTCCTGCTCGCTCGCATCCGGATTTTCGCTTCGAACAGTCTTTTCAAGTTCACTCACAACACGGTCACTTAGCATTTTCTCTGTCACGTATTGTCTAATATTCAGCTTATAATTTTCTTCTCCGTACTCATTTATCATTTCTTGAATCACGGTATGATCTTTAATTTTGGTATAAAGGCTTGTAATTTCTTGTTCCAATTTATCATCGGGCACGGAAAAATGCTTTTCTTTAGCAAGCAATGACATTGAATAGATTTCAATCAGATTTTGGAGTTGAGCATTTATATTTTCATATTGGTGATTTTGTGATTCCCAATATGAATTGCTATCTTCAAGTGCCGCCCCTTTAAGACTTTCAGCATTCTTTGCTCGGTTTAATTCATGTTTTACTTTTTGCATAAGTGTATAGAAATCCATATCTGTTTGCGTGAAGTTATGCCCTTCAATTGTCACAACTCCGGTGTCTTCTTGTAAAACTTCTACTACCTTCGTCTCCTTCTGACCATTACATCCAGTCAGTAACAGCAGTATTAGAAAGGTCGGTACAAACAAAGTATATTTTCTTTTTTTCATAGGAATCATCTCTCTTTTACATCAAATGTCAGTATATTTTCGCTCTTATTATTCACCTTTACATCTGCAATCCACTCACCGGCCATTGGTAATTCTACGTCACCCGCGTATGAACCGTCTCCGGTATCTACCATTACCACTTCAATCACACCGTGGTCCATTTTTGCCATTTCAAGCGTGGCAATAACGTCTAATCCCGTGACAGCATTATCGGCTTCCTTTATTTTGACGACAAATTCTGAAATAACACCCCCCGTATATTCAGGCGCTTTTTCAAGCGAAACAACCATTTTATTAGAGTCACAACCTGAAATAACGAGCAACATGAACATGACTACGAATATTAATTTTTTCATGCTTGTCTCTCCTTTAAATCGACCGACAGAAACTCCGCCATCGAGTATTTTGTAATCTTTCCTTTTTCTAAAAATGCGACATGTGTGCAGACTTCCTCAATTTCATTTAAATGATGCGATGCCATAATGATCGTTTTTTCCGTTAATGACTTAATAATTTCTAATATTTCTTCCCGTCCAACAGGATCCAGTCCACTCGTCGGCTCATCGAGAATAATAATAGGAGAATCATAGTACAACATCAGTGCTAACCCAAGTCGCTGTAACATGCCTTTTGAATACGTGGTAATTTGGTCATCTTTCGCATTCTCTAGAGAAACCAATTTTAATTTCTCATTAATGCTTTCCATATCTACTTTTTTTGATGCTAGAGACGCAAAGAAACGCATATTTTCCTCACCTGTTAAATGTGGATACAAATGAAACTTCTCTGGCAAGTAGGATACGATTTCTTTCCACCCTTGCCTCGTATTCGAAATCCCTCCCATTGTAATAGACCCTTTTTGCAATGGCAAAAGACCCAGCATTGTATGAATCATCGTAGATTTCCCAGCACCGTTTCGCCCAACAAGCGCGCACCGCTCATTTTTTTCAATATGCAAATTCACATCATCAAGTATCCGTTTTTTAAAATAAGCATGCGATAAATTTTTGATTTCAATCATCTATTGTACCCCCATTTCGAAATAAAGTTGATAGTCCGAAAAATAGTGCGGGCCATAAGACCGCGTTAATAAGCAGGAAAACTCTTATATCCATGAACACGAATTTCTCCATTAAGCGTGACATATGTGAAAGAGCGTACAGTCCAAGGCTTGATTCCAAATAAAACCGTAACGTATGAATGGGATCTAGGAAGTATGTCCATGAAAAGAAACGCAAATTTTCAAACGTGACAGCAGGTAAAAAGTACAAAAACATAAGGTCAAACAGAAAGACAACGAAAAACCAAGTCAAAATATTCGCGCCAACCAATTGCATTTTCGTATTACAAGCAACACCCAAAAATACACCAATTTGGTTGAATATAAGTAGGAAAATAATAATAACGAGAATAAAGTGTAAAAAACTCGTTATGTGGAAGACGAGAAACACTTTCATAAAAAGGGCGAGAACAAAATAAGAAGAGACGAAAGCCGTTAAAAGCACAAGCTGTATCGCAACAGATTTTTTAAAAACAAAACTCATTGTCGATTCTTTTTTCGTCAATAAAATCATTGAAGTTTTTAATTCTTTCTCTTGAAAAATTGAAAATGACGCTAAAAACATTGCAAATAAAGGAAGCAAATACATATTCATATCGAACAAGGACAACAGCATCGCTTCAAAACCCAAATCTGCAGGAAATGCGCGCGCCTCAGCAATTAAGAATAGCGATGTAAGCATTAACATTCCAAGTCCGAGCCATAACCCTTTACCCCTTGTCTGTTCAAGGAATTCTTTCCAAATATACATCATCGCAATCCTCTCCTTTTATAATAGATTATGGTCGAGGCAGCAAGTACCGCTATAAATATAATCCACATATATCCTGATTTCTTTTTTTCAGAAAGCAAAGGATACTTGTCTAATGCCATCACTTTTTGATGCGTCAGTAAATCATTTGCCTTTTCATAAATCGAAATCGCGGGACTAGATAAAAACATATACGCGAGTTCATTGCTTTCAATTAACTTACTAAGGGAAGATGTATATTCCAACGGTCCATCACCGACGCCGTCTTGATTCAAATCGAGCACAGGCACATTCCAGTAATTTCCTACCCCATTTTCAAACCATTCATTATTCGACTCCCCACCAACGGTAATTGCATGAAGTCTGTTTTTATTGAAGTTATTATTTAGAAATACATGCGAAGTTGAAGAGGTCCACAGTTCTATCCCGATTTGATTATGGAAAAAGTCATTTCCTTCAATGCGATTACTCGTTGATTGTTCCAAATAAAGCCCACGTTGGTTTAGGTGGAACTCATTATTCAGCACATGAACATCACGGCTCGTTTGAACAATCAGCCCAAAGGATCGAGAACCTTGGTTGAAGGAGAACTTGTTATTTTCAAGTAGAATATGATCTGAGTGCATAATTGCCGCACCGCCAACATTTTTCACAAAATGATTTCCCGTGAAAGAGTTGTTATTCGAATACATATAATGCAATCCATATCTTGTTTCTGTCATCGTATTATTGTCAATTCGGTTGTCGTTTGAGTACTCTACGTATATCCCGTCGCGTGTTTTTTCGATATGGCTATTATCGATATAGTTTTCATTCGAACGCATAATATGAATGCCATTTCCCTGATTCCCAAGTTCTTCGGCGCCATGCCCGATAACTTTGATATTCTTTATCACCGTATTCCTTGATTTATTCAAATAAACCCCGTGATAACTTTCAGTAATGTTTAAGTTTTTGAGAACTGCTTCATTCCCCATCACGCGTACTCCCGAATACTCTTCGGACGTGTTTCGGCTCATTCCACTTCCCGCAATTTCAAGGGTATCGAGTGTGATCCCATCACTTCTTATTTCAATGACATTTCCTGTTCCATCCCCCTGAATGTGGGTGCCATTCTTGCCTATTATCGTAATCGGCTTGTTAATGACAAGATTGCCGGGGTATGTTTTAGCTTCAAGTTCGAGAGTTCCATTAGCCGGCGCATCGTCAATCAACTGTTGTAAAGACTTGCTTTCAGCTGCTGTCACGGGAATAGAGAGATGAAAACAACTAATTATAAGTAGAAGAAATGTTATTTTCTTCATTTTGATCGATCCTTCCAGAGTGGATAAATCATGAGCAATAAGACGATTAGCAACATATATCCGCCATATGTGAAATAACTTATCGTTGTAAAATTTGCAATGATATTTTCGCCAATAATGGGAGGAATGAAAGGCTCCAATTCTATGGGTGCCATTGGATCTAATTCCGTTCCAAACTTTTTCAACCATCTATACATATCCAGAAGTCCTACAATTCCTCCGAGTATGAAAAGCGAAATTAATCCATAAAGAAATGACTTCTTACGTATAAGTGCGACAATTAGCAGCAGTATTGCAAACCCTAAAACGATATACGGCATATATTTTAGTTCTGGAAACGATTCATTACTAAACAACGCCATTCCAATATAATGATTCAAGGCATTAACAATATCCAGATCACCAGCAAGGGTTGTCGGATAAACGATAATGTCTAGTCCTTCTGGGTATTGTGGCGCATAAAACTTCATACCCCACCACGGAACAAAAAGAGTAAGACCGGTAATAACTGCCGCGACTAGGAGACTAGTAACGGAAGCAATAGAAAGTTTTTTCTTCATCGAAATTCACTCCTATTATTTAAAAAGTAAAGGGCCAAGCTAGCACCCTTCACTTTTTTGTTTGCTATTTTGGTTCTACAAGTAAATATCCGCTCATTTCTTGGTGCAATGCTGAACAGAAGTTTGTACAGTAAATCGGGAAAACACCCGGTTTATCTGCAACAAATTCTAATGTACTTGTTTCTCCAGGCTGGACTTCGTAGTTTAAATCATAGTCATTTATACCGAAACCATGTGTAATGTCTTGGTCAAGGTCAATATTTGTTAAGTGGAAGAATACTCGATCCCCTTCTTTAACTGTTACCGCATCTGGACGGTCTGCTTTTGCATCGAAGATAAATCTTGACCGCATGGCAATACCGTAAATATGCACTTCATTGCCTTTACGTTCAATGCGTGTATCTTCTTGTTTCCAAACTGAATTCTCTCTATCTACATCTTTTGGATAGATTTTAATCGGCTTGATTTTGTCACGGTGGATAATTTGCGCATAGTGAGGCTCCGGATCTACTGGAACAGCCATAATATGCTCCATCTTTTCACCAGAAATATCGATTAGATCCATGGATTCCGGGTGTGATGGTCCAACTGACAAGAAGTTGTCTTTCGCAATCTTGTTCAGAGCAACAAGCCACTTCCCATCAGGTGAAACTGTATCCCCTTCAGCCGCTGATGCATGTCCTGGTGAGAAATATGATGGTGTGCGATCAAGTACTTCACCAGTCTCAACATTCCATTTTACAATTTCAGATGATATAAACATTGTATTGTAAGCATTTCCTTTATCATCGAACTGCGTATGAAGAGGTCCAAGCGCGCCTGGAGGATCCACTTCTCGTTCCATTACGCTTTCATATTTGATAACAGGAATTCCGTGCTTTTCATCAGTAAAGTCTTCCTCTTCAATTGCTTTAAACGCATTTTCAAATGAAAACACTGTCATCATTGGCGCAAGTTTCCCCGCCGCAATAAAGCGTGTGCCGTCAGGTGTCACATCTACACCATGCGGAGATTTTGCGACAGGGATTGCGTAAATCGCGCCTTTATGTTTCCTGGGGTCAATCATTTTTGCGCCGTTTACTTCGTCATAATTGCCGGCTGCAACTTCTGCTTCTAACTTCTTCCAATTTAATAGCACAATATAATCACGATCATTTTGGGAAGCGTTAATTTCAAGATTTGTCGTTGCAAATTCTGTGTTATAAGTCGTCATTACAATCCAATCACCCGACATTTTCTTACCCGCATCAGATATATCATATGACCACGGCGGTAGAACGATCTGATAAGCAAGGTCAAACTTTTTTGTTTCTTTATCAAATGTCGTCATAGAGACAACGCCTTTATACTCTTCCTCATAGCTATCAAGATTTGCATATTGATCGCCGAGTGGTCGAGCAAATCTAGTCGGCAAAGCAATATACTCCGTGTTTTCTGTAACAAAAACACCTGCGTGAGGTCCCCCCATATTCGGTAGAGACATAATATCTACCGTGTGGAATGTACTTAAATCGACTGCTGCCACTCGGTTATTTCCAACATCATTGGCGAATAGAAACTCACCGTCATAATCACCAGCTGTTTCGGAAATTGCCGGGTGATGGAAATCTCCCCATGTGTATCCACCAAGCATTTCTTTTGATTTTTGCGAGAAACCGTAACCTGTTGCCGGATCTGGCGTGAAAACTGGAACCGTTCGAATCTTTCGCATTGATGGGACGCCATAAACAAATAATTGTCCTGAGTGCCCGCCAGAAGCCATCATATAATATTCATCGAGTTCGCCATAAGGAACGAATACTTTCTCCGCTTTGGATTTATTCTCCCCCGCGGCATTTTGATCACTTTTATTTAAGTCTGCAAAAAATACAACTGCTACCAATAAACCGACGACAACTCCTAGGACTGCCGACATGATTCGTTTCATGTTCTTATTCAATTTGGTTCACCTCTTCTTTTTATTTTTCAGAAGCTTTCTTCAATACTTCTAATATTTCTTCTCTTTCATCGGCTGACAGCGGGCTGCCTTCAATTACGGAAGACATAACTGCAGATGTCGGTTTTTGTAAAAAACTATTTAAATCAATGCCGTGCTTGCCTTCAATATCACTATATGCATTCGAAAGATCTGGGCCGGTATTTCCGCCTTCTAATCCAAGCGAGCTGACAGCGTGACATGATAAACAGCTTTTAGTATTCAAAATCTCATATTCCGCTGGTACAGATGTTTGCTCTTTTTCATCCTTGCTTTCTTTCCCAGCTTCGGTTGGACTTTCTGAAGACTCCTTAATCTGTGTGTCGTTCGTCTTATCGTTCGTGAAAAAAAAGTAGCCCCCTGCAAACGCCAAAACAAATGCTAAAATAAAAATTAAACCATTTGATTTCATTTCTTTTATCCTCCTTTTTATTGTCAATTTAAACATGTATTTATAATGCCACTTTAACACATCTTGGAAATTTAGTATGGTAGAATAATCACTTGTCACAAACTTTACAGAATTGGCGTTGCAATTCTGTAACAATTGTAATGTTAAACATTTCCCAAAGTATTTTGACACTACAAAAGGTTAGGGTTTTTTTCAAAACAATTTATGATTAATAGTATGTAAATATAAAACAGACCCAACTCTACATAGAAGTAGAATCAAGTCTGTTTATGAATTCCTATTCAAATAGTGAACTTGTACTGCTGGGGAACAAAGTAAAAAGCACCTTTGAATTACATAGTTTATCCATTCCTTCCATACGATCTGAGTAAATGTCATACTCTCTTTAACAGTAATAACTCATTTCCAAGTTTTGAAGGTAAGTTTTTTACTGTTACTTTGCATATTAATGAATTTAGGTTGCATACTAAATATATCAAAAATGCGAGGAGATACATTCATATGTCCAATTTTTGTCCTGAACGATGGCCCGAAGAACCGACCCCAATTAACCAGAAAGATTGCCAGGACTGCGGGCTGTATAAACATGGAACACGTATGGTTTGGGGTGAGGGTAATCCTGCAGCACCAATATTGATTATTCTTGATAATCCCGGCGCGCGTGAGGACCGCGAAGGAAATCCAACCATTTGTGGGACACGGCAGACATTGCAAAAAGCTGCCAATGAAGTAGGTTTAAAAAAAGTATCCTTATTTATTACGTATATTTTGAAAAGAAAACCGGTTCGTGCTTACGAAAAAGAACTCACACGAAAAATCTGCATCCGGCATTTGGAAATGCAGTTACAAAATCATAGACCCTCACTCATACTCTGCTTGGGGAATGTTGCAGTTCAATCATTCTTCCAAGACCTGGAAGTCGACGTGAAAGGTTTGAGAGGCAACTGGCATGATGTACGCGGGTATCCAACTACAGTCGCCTACCATCCTTTAGCTGTAAGACGCCGCCCCAATTTATATTCTTTGTTTACTTCTGATTTGGCGTTAGTTGCAGATCGATTAAACCAAATATCCCGCTAACAGGCATTGCCAAAGTCATTCTAAAAGAGGAAAGGGATATATAAAAGAAATGGTTGAATACGAGTTGGGTGTTCAAACGTCTTTTCCCATTTAAGAAACAATCAATCGTGAGCAGGAAACGTTCCCAAATCAACCCTGTTTTCGTTCCTTATTTTTTCAACTGTTCTTGCATCCTACATATTAGTTTATCAATTTCATTCTAACGATTGTATTACTACTTTAGATACTTCGCCATATTCGGCCATGATGCTTTTATTTCGGCCCGAATTTTTCGCTTCATATAGACACTTATCCGCAACTCCGATTAATGTCATAATATGTTCTGCACATTCTGGATAACTTGCAACTCCAGAGGAAATTGTAATCATATCTCCGCATGGGCTTATGGTAGTTTCAAACTTCTTTCGTAACCGTTCTGCTATATCGAAAGCTTGCAATATTGTCGTTTGAGGCAAAAGCATGATGAATTCCTCACCCCCGTAACGGCAACACACATCGGCACTTCTCGATACCGCACACATTTCTTTGGCCACAAATTTTAATACTTCGTCCCCTACAGAATGTCCATATGTATCGTTTACACGTTTAAAGCGGTCGATATCAAACAAGATGATTGAAAACGGCACTTTTTTATCAAGCCATTTTTTTGTTTGTTCATCCATCGAACGTCTATTTACCAGTCCAGTCAAAGGATCAATTGTAGATTCGTGAATAAAGTAATTCACTTTGTCTTCCAGATAAGACAAGCTTTTCACAAGTGCTTTTTCCAATTGAATGGCTTCATAATACCAAGCATTTACATCCACAATTTCTTCTTTTTTATTTTTCATCATACTCGACTCTGCATACTGTCCTAATTTTTCTAAAGGCTTCGCAATTTTATTTGAGATGTAAAAAATGATAATAAAAGAGAGCAGTAAAAACGGCAGTGTGTTAATAATCATTTCATTTCTCATTGCTGTTGCTGGAAGTAAAGCCATTTCCGTTGGCCTTTGTGACACTACTCCCCACTTTGTATTCGGCATATAGGCATAGCCTGCCAACATATCCATACCCTTTGAATTAGTAAGTCTTTTATCGCCGCTTTTCCCGTTCATGACTTCATTTATTACAGGATTTTCTGAAACAATTTCACCAATTCGATTCTTATCGGGGTGATAAAGAAGTCTTCCATCTTCATTGACCACATATACATACGAACCATCTTGATAGAAGTGTACACCTAGCAATTCATTTAAGATGTTTTTTTCAAGTAAATAAATCGAGCCACCCACATAACCAAGGTACTGACCTTTATCATCAAAAATAGGTTGTGAAATAAAAATAACGAATCGATTTGTTATTGATGTAAAAGGCTTGGTAATTAACGGCTTTTTCCCTTCAAGTGCCTGTAGTCCTCCAGGAGATGTTATTTGCTTACCCATAAGATCTAAACTATCGGGAGAGGACGCAAGTACCTTTCCAGTTGCTGATGATATCACTACTGAGTTAAATGTATTTGTTTCATTGATTAATCGTTCTGCTTCTTGAAGCAATAACTCTTCAGAATCACTTCGACTCATATACCCAGCTATGTCTTTTGATCTGTATTCTAATGTTTGAAGTGTGGTTTTTAAATAGTTATCTGTTACAGCTGCAAGCTTTTGGGCATATACTCGATTTGTTTCTAATGTATTTTCAACAAGTGTCTCCTGATTTACTCGATATCCTGAGGTAATACTACTAATAAGTGTTAATGCCACGGACAGTAATGCGACTAGAAGAATTAAATGTTTTAGTGAAAGTTTCATAATTATGTAAAAGACCCCTTTGTTTTTTTACACGTACTAGTACCTACTATTATACCATTTAAATGTTTCTAAAAGCATACTTATTTAATAATTAGAACGAATTAAATTCCAGCTAAGTATAACCTAATTTGACTTGGGAATGATAAATCTAGAGGAGGTGTGGTCATATGGGTCAAAGAATTCTTTGTGAAGTTCACAACTGTAAGTATTGGGGCGAGGGAAACAATTGTCATGCAGATGTCATTTATGTAGTCAGTCAGAAAGGCAATCACGCATCCCACAGTGATGAAACAGATTGTAAAACATTTGTTCCTGAGGCTTAAAACTACAACAACTCAATTGGCTAGCACCAAATACGTATTTGGTGCGAGCCAATTGAACCAAAAGACGGTTGATATGGAGTACAAATCCATTTCAACCCTCTTTAATTTAAAGAGTACTATTGTTTAAAAACAACGTCACTCTTCTTTATTTTTCCGTGATAATTCCCGTGATTTTTCCATCAACGCTTTCCTGTACTCTTTAGGTCCCGCATATGAACGAACAGCTAATTTACTAGTTGCATCTAGTTCAAAAGGGTCTATAAAGTCTGAGGATACTTCTGTTTTCATTTTGTTCAATTGGGCCTTTATTTTTCGATTCTCCTGCACTATTATCCCTCCTCAAAGTAGCATACCTACTCAATATGGCTGAAAAACAATAATTCATGCACAATTCATTGGTAAATATAGATTCACGGAGTAATTGGGGAGAACACATCTGTTTATATGTACTTATCTTTGGACTTCACTTTCACCCAGCGATTTTATTTTAGAATCTATTCAGTACATTAAAGAGAAAATGATTTCAAAAGCCCACAGTTTCCCAATTCTAATCTTTACAATACCTTAACACCGAACTATTCTCCTATGTCCTATAATTACTAATGACTACACGACACAGGAGGTTATTGAGACATGCGATTTAGCGTTCGGAAAAAGTTGTGGTTAGGCTTTTCATCCATTTTGTTCATCTTAATTACTGTAGGTGTATGTGGATTATGGGCATTAACGAAATTAAATAGCGAATATCGTTATTTAATCGATGAGCGAGTAAGCATGGTAATGCTACTGGAGCAATTATTATCAACTCAAAATGAAGATGCTAAAAATCTTCATGGTTTTATTATCTACGAAGATGAAACATATTTAACACATCGTGAAGAAATACTTAAGTCCTATAAATCGAAATTAAAAAATCTAGATAAACGAATACAAACTCCAGCTGCCCGTGAGCTATTCCTGCAGTTAAAAGAGGCTTCAATTAGCTATCAAGGACTAAGTGAAATTGTAATTAGAGATGTCAATAATGGTGATTCGGTTACTGCGGCAAAGATTGCAATCGAGGGGGAACGTTTCGAATCTGTTATTAATGACAGAATCGGAAAGTTAATTGAATATCAGGAACTACAGCAGAAGCAGACTGAGAATGAATTACAGTTTTTATTGAAATGGATACAAACATTTATTATTTTATTAATTGCGGTGGCAATTGTAGTAACGATAGTTATCGCACGCATTATTAGTCAAAGCATTGCTATACCCGTTGGCACAATGACTGTGGCTCTAAAACAAATAGCTACCGGAAATCTTTCATTGGAAAAAATAAACGTACATAATAAAGATGAACTTGGGGAAATGGCAGATGCATTAAATGAAATGGTAGAAGATCTTAGGGAAATCATCACAAATGCAAGACAATCTGCTATTCAACTTGCAGTATATGCGGAAGATTTATCGGCTAGCTCTGGAGATAGCCTAAAAACATCTGCACTCATAGCCGACATTACAGAACGAAACTTGGTTTCCAGTGAATTACAAACGACTACCGCAAAAGATTCCACGCTTTCTATGGGGCAAATGGTATCACGCATCAACCAAATTACTATGGAGAATAAAATAATGCTTACCTCTTCAGAAGAAGTCGCTCGGCTTGTTAAAGATGGCGGCATACTCATGCAAGATTCCACAAATCAAATGGATACGATTCTTATGACCATGAGAGATTCTTCTAATACGATTCAAGATATGGCAATACATTCCGCCCAAATTCAAAATGCAACATCACTTATCACAGCGATTGCTGAACAAACAAACTTATTGGCATTGAATGCGGCCATAGAAGCCGCAAGAGCCGGCGAACATGGTAAAGGTTTTGCTGTTGTTGCAAAAGAAGTGCGTATTCTTGCCGAACAATCTAAGATATCTGCCGAAGAAATTGGTCAGATGATGGATACGATGGTTCTAGATGTAAATAAAGCAGTTTCGAATACAGAAAACGGTACCAAACAAGTTGAAGAAGGACTTAAAGTAACAGAAAAAACAGATCATGTATTTAATCGCATCGAATTTGCAACAAGCGATATGCGTGAAAAAATTGCCACTGTATCTATAGCTATAGAAGAAATTCGAACAATGACAGACAAAGTTTCTATTGAATCAATAACAATTGAAAAACTAGCAATAGAAGCCACTATCGAAGCCCAAGCGTCAAGTGCAGCAACACAGGAGCAGCTTGCTACAAATACGGAGATATTGGGAAGTGCACAAACCCTAGATAAACTAGCAGAATCACTTCAAAATGATATGGCTAGATTTGTAATTTAATAAACATAAAGCCGATTGCATATGCAATCGGCTTTATGTTTATTACCTATACTTTCCTAATAGCAATCATTTTTTATCATTTCCAAACAGCAATGTTTTTCACCTAAACTATTTTGGAATCGGTCGTTTATAAGATGTTGGCATGATTTTAAGCCCCAAATCAGAACCTATTACATTCGCATAAATCAAAGCTTCACGAACTGGTCCTGTGGTAATTGCTGTACATTAACGTGCAAGCATTAGAGGACATCTACAATTATCTAAAAAAACATCCTCCAAAAACCGGATGCATACGGTCTCTATTGAAATCAAAATAATAGGATTTCTGTTTTCTAGTAAACAGTTTTACGATAATGAATGTATGAAGGATTGTTTTTTTTGTTAGGAAAAGAGTATATTGCCCTATTTTTGAAGCCATCAAATCGAGGTTGGTATTTTAATGCAGAAATAAAAAAATGCAGATTCACCCAATTTCTAAAATGTTTAGTAAGAATCCCGTTATTGGTTAGTCCATACTTTGTACATTAATAATTGAAACGACTGGTATTTTTCTTATACCTGACGAATCCTCAAGCACAATGGCTTTTTTAAAAAAATCGATTCTCAAGATCTTCCCCTGATATTCAATAATTTTTCCATTGAGCCAGGTTTTAATAAGTGTTTCACATTTTCTTTTAAAGGCCAATTCCAACTCCTCCTGAATTAATTGGAAATCCCATTCATTCAGTTCGGGTCGATTGGTATACGTATCCTCATTAGTCCATTTACGTAGCTCAAGCAAATGTTCAGGTAACATGAGTGAAGTCCACTTAATATTTCCACGGTCTCGATTCATAATCATCACCTGTCTTCTGAATAATGGGTATTCAAACGGAAAATCCGCTCTGATAAAATTACGGGGACACCGACTTTATCGAACGGTACAGAACGCACGTTCCACCATTAACAATTAGTATACAAAAATTTTATTCATTTTGCAACTCCCTGTAATACTGAAAAACAAGTGAATCCATATCGGATAACATTTGCATATCCCCTACTACTTCTATCCCTTCAATAATTATTGCAAGTTCTTCTTCACTAAGTCGAATCAGCAATTGAACGTTTTCTCTCCCTTCTAATCTCATAATATAAACCTCCAATCGAATTACTTTATTAGTATTACTGTACCCTTTACCTAATAAATTTAAGCACAAACAGTATTATTGGTTGGATGGGATGCTCTTCCCCGTATGGTGTATGATGGATATATTCAATATGTTTATAATATAATGAGATAAAGGAGGAGATTGTTTGTTTAAGACTAAGATTAGGCACTCAAAACGCTTCCAAGTAATTATTAACACATTTTTACGTAACGGTTTCAGCCATATTTTGTATCGTTTAGGAATTACAGACCGAACTTCTTCTAAGTTGGAAAACACTACAGAAGTTGATATGAATTTGCAGGATATTGGGGTAAAACTTCGCAATACATTACAGGACCTAGGACCGACTTTTATTAAACTTGGACAAATCGCTAGTTCACGGCATGATCTTGTTCCAAAAGAAATTTCTTTAGAACTCGCAAAATTGCAAGATCATGTTGCCCCCGTTTCGTTTGAACAAATACGGGAGATTGTGGAGGAAGAATTAGAGGATACAATTGAAAACACCTTTCTAAATTTTAGCGAAAAACCTTTAGCCACTGCTTCAATCGGTCAAGTCCATATAGCTCACCTTCTAACCGGGGAAGAAGTTGCAGTGAAAATTCAACGTCCAGATATTCAACCCATTGTAAAAACTGATTTATCCATACTGCAAAACTTAGCTCAGTTCTTAGAAGACAATACAAGTTGGGGTAAAACCTATCGTCTTTCTGATATTATTGATGAATTTTCTAGATCTCTTCGGGATGAGATGGATTATCGCGTGGAAGGAAAAAATGGGGAACGAATAGCAAAACAGTTCCAAAAGCAATCTGCTATACATATACCGAAAATTTACTCAGACTATTCCTCTGAAAAAGTACTGACGATGGAAATGATTCGTGGAATTAAGATTAATGATTCGGAACGCTTGATTTCAGAAGGATATGACCAAAATCTCATTGCCAAACGTGTGGTGGATTCCATGTTCACCCAAGTTTTAGAGTTTGGATTTTTTCACGGGGATCCACATCCAGGGAATATTTATATTTTGCCAGACAATATCGTTGCATACTTGGATTTTGGAATGATAGGACGACTTGATAATGAACTTAAGTATCATTTCGCTTCCCTAATCATTAATTTGCAACAAGGAAATACAGATGGCCTTTTAAAAACATTTTCAGAAATGGGACTTTTATCCGATGAAACGGATTTACAATCTTTAAAAAGAGATTTAGATGATCTTCAAACAAAATATTACGACGCTTCCCTAAAAGATATAAGTCTCGGCGGCATTTTCATAGAACTGCTCTCTGTCGCATACCGCCATAATATTCGAATACCAACTGAAATCACCCTATTAACAAAAGCCGTACTTACGTTGGAAGGCCTAATCAGCGAACTAGATCCGACTTTTAGCATCATGAAAGCTGTAGAACCATTTGGCAAAAAATTAGTTGCTGAACGTTTTCATCCAATGTATATTCTGAAAAAATCATGGCATGAAACGATGGAAAATATTGATATCCTTTTCAAATTACCTCAAGATTTAAAAGACATCACTTCGAAAATCAAAAAAGGGAAGTTGCAATTGGACATAAATTTTAGACAAGCGGAAAAAGTTTTGAATAGATTCGACCGCATTAGCAATCGTCTCTCCCTTAGCATCATCTTGCTATCTTTCAGCATATTAATGGTCGGACTCATAATCGGCTCTGCGATTGCTGGACAGACAAACCTTTTATGGAATTTCCCGATTATTGAACTTGGTTCCATCGTGGCCACTTTGATGTTTTTATTTTTAATTTATTCGATATTTCGCTCGGGACGTACTTAATATTAAAAATGAAAACAACGACCCGCTGGATTGTATATACAATCCAGCGGGTCGTTGTTATTTTTGAACGCTTTCCATATTTACTTTTTGCCATACTCTCTGAAGTTATCATGTAATTTTTTAATTTCTTCCGTCTGATTTTGAATGTTTATGTTTACTCTTCGTATTGAATCATAAATTGCAATTAAAATCCCTACAAGTACGATGGCAAAAATATAAATAAAGTCCATTAATATCCCTTCTTTCTAGTAAACAAATACTTTTTTCATATGACCTCTTATCCTTATTGCATCAATGAAATAAGAACCTTCACAATCATTCAAAAGTAAGTAAAGATATATTAGATTATAATATGTTTCGGTTTCTTCCAAAATAAAGTAATAACTGTACCCAATAATAAAACAATAGCTGCGAAATAATATGGGTAGTTTAAGTTGATATCGAATAATACTCCCCCGATAATCGGTCCGAAAATATTCCCTAAACTTGTAAATGTCGAGTTCATGCCACCAACAAAACCTTGTTCATTGCCCGCTATCTTCGATAAATAGGAAGTTACGGCTGGACGTATTAAATCGAAACCGACAAACAATACAAACGTCGTCAGAAGTATAGAGAAATAGGAACTAACAAACGTCATAAGCAATACAAGAATCGTCGAAATACCTAAACTGATGCGAATTAAATTGATTTCACCCATGTATTTTGTTAATCGATCAAACAACAAAACTTGTGCAACCGCACCAACAATTCCACTCCCTGTTATTACAATAGCAATATCTTTTGGTGTGAATCCGAATTTATGGTCGACAAATAAACTAAATAACGATTCAAATGCTGAAAGACCAAATGATAAAACAAATATTATAATAAACGCTATGAAATACTTTGGAATGAAAATGCGGCCTAATCCAGTCTTTTGTCCAAACATTGGTACTTCTTGCTCTCCACGTTCAGGCTCTTTTAATAGGAAAAGGGAAAGTATAGCAGCAAGCACGCCAAGTACACCCGCTGAGTAAAAGGGAACACGGGTACCAATTTCGGCCAAAAAACCTCCGATACCGGGACCGATTATAAAACCTGTACTAATCGCGGCAGACATATAGCCAAGTGCTTTGGACCGGTTCGTAGTTGTCGTAATATCCGCAATAAACGCTGTCACTGCCGGCATTATAAATGCTGCGCTTACACCACCGAGCATTCGGGAGATGAACAACACCTCAACCGATTTTCCATATCCAAATAAAAACTCTGAAAAACCGAATACAAACAATCCCACAACAATCATGATTTTACGCCCGTATTTATCAACCCATTGCCCAGCAATCGGAGAAAAAATCAACTGTGTAATGGCAAATGCCGCCACCATATATCCCACGACTGTACCGCTAATCTTCAGCTCATTCATTATTGTGGGAAGGACTGGAATTACAAGACCGATGCCTAAAAAGGCGATAAATAAATTCATTAATAGTATGGCCAATACGCCTTTTTGATTTTCCATAATGCAAAGTCCTCTAACTTTCTTAAAAGTGGTAAATAAATAAATAGGATTCAAGTTTTTTATCAGTATAGCATCTTTTTCTAAAAGTATTCTATTTGTTGTTGCCCTGTCCACTCGATTGAAACAACTGCAATTACTTTGCAAACAAAAAACGAAAGAGCCCATCACTGGTCCTTCCATCTTTTTAACTTATTTTTCACCTAAAATACGGCAATGTTCCCTATATTCTCTGTAGTTTTAATGTTGTCGAGTTGTTGCTGGATTGTAGAAATAGCATACTCGGCACTAATAATACAATAAAAAAAACGCCTAGCTATTGTGTTAGACGTTGTTATTTATTATCAGGTCTCAATCAGTAAATCCATTATTTATTCAGCTTTTTTTATTTGGCTGTGAATGCCGCATTTGCACGAGTATACGGCTCACCTACCATTAAATGATCCAAAATCTCTTCATAAGAACCGTTATGAATCAATGTTACTTGTTCCAAATTTGGATAGTTTGCGAAATAGGATTCTACAATCGTACCAGCAAATAAAAACCCTCCAGCCGAGCCCTGCACTGTTCGGATTTTATCATCTAAGTTTAATACTAATGATTTTCCGTCATTTTCGAATGAGAAATCGATTAATCCGACTTCATACGTTACGACTTTTTCATAAATAAACCGAATCAATCCTTCTTCATTTCCACTGTATTCAACTTCATATGGTTCAACAAAATTACTGTCTGCATCCGGTTTAAATAATGTGAGAGACAAGGCTTTTGCTTCCTCATTCGGCGTACTTTTTTTCGAATCGCCTACTGTTGTTCCACACCCTACTAGGACTAATACAATCAATATATAAATAAAGAGTGATTTCTTCATGGTTGCCCCTCCTCTTATAGTAAAATGTCACAATGCCTAAACCCGTTAGAAGTCATACCCACACTGCCAGTATATCATAAAACTCATAACCTTATAATAATTGTCGTTAATATAAACCAATCACCTTGGAAAGGAAAAAATCGGTGTTGGTTGCACTATACGATGGCTTGGTTGGACAATCCACAGCGTTCGTTGGACTATGTGACAGCTTGGTTGGACAATCGCAGTCTGGTTGGACGATCCGCAGCGTTCGTTGGACTATGTGACGGCTTGGTTGGACGATTTACTACAGACTTTGCACAAAAAGAAAAACATCCGCGAAAAGATATCTAAATATCTCTTCGCGGATGGATTAATTATTAGGCAGTTGAAGCAGCCTTATATATAGGTACTTGAATGTCCAGTAAAGGCGGGTATTGCTGTGAACCAAAAATGTCTCCATCACCGGGACTCCCGCTCGGTGTACTTCTTTTAATTGTGAATTTAATGGCATTAGCCGGATCATATTGAACAAAGTCTGTGATGATATCCTCTGAAATACCGTAAAGTTTAGCCATGCTTTCTTTTGTAATTACTTTACTATCACAAACATGTCGATAAACATCCGGATTTTCAAAAATGATATCAAACGTTATTCTATCTGTACCTGCATTCTTTGACCGAATTGTTTTAGCAAGTTCTTGCAATGATATTGTTTTCATCGCTACATTCCTCCTTCTATACATTCACGATTGTATTTGAATTTACTTCCTCAACAGTTACTTTAAACAGCTCCATAGGATCGTCTACAGGAACCGTGTGATTCATTGTCCATTTGTAACTGCCGCCCGCATACAAAACATCATCTATCAAAAACGCGGCAGTTCCGGCAGTTCCTTTCACCTCAGGTAACTTAGCATAAAAGATTTGACGAGTCGCGAACAGCGTCAATTCCTCGGCTGTTTCTTTTAACTCTGTTATTCCTTCGATCACAATACCGAGTTCATGAGATTTAATCTCTTTAACAGGTTCCAAGTCACCCATAACGCCATCTTTACCAAATATTCTAAAGTTCAAATGATACTCAACACCCTCAAATTCTTTTGCTACTTGGTCTTTCGCAAATTGAATAACTGTATCAATATTTTTAATTGTATAAGGGTCACGAACTCCTGCAATACCTATAAACTTTTCACCAATAAAACCTGACCCTTCCAATTTCACTTTCACTTTACCTTCTATTGGAACGTATTTGGCTCCTGTAATTCTACACGTTCTTTCATCGTATTGTTCATAGTGGCAATTGGTCATATCCAACATACCGCCAGCAAAATATTCGAAATATGGATTCGATCGTTCGTACATCGCATGACCCGAAACAGATGCGATTGTACATCTTTGATCGGGAGCCATTGCAATCACTTTGACGTCATCATGTGTGATTGTACCAATAACACTTTCTTTTGCCCCATAAGGTTCTGCACAAAAGGATGCACACTCCAACACTTTACCTAAATAATACGCTTGTTCTTCAGGAAAACCCTCACGAATTGCAGGTGCCGCAAAAACGGCTACATCACTTGATCGGCCGCCAATAACAACATCCGCTCCCATGTCCAAAGCTTTGATAAACGGGTGTATGCCCGCAACAGCAACGATTCTTTTTGTGTTTTCCACTTCATCTAATGTTAAATTAGCACGACAATCCAATCCTTCAAGTGTAATTCCGTTCGTCAATTTATCTTTTAAATACGATTTATCCACTTCCGAATAAAAATAGCCTAGTTTAAAAGGCGGGAGCTTATGTTCAATCGCTAAATCTTTAATTATCTGAACATACATATCCACTCTACTGTTTGCACCTGTATCCCCTGCTGATCCGATAATCATCGGTACACCTTGTTCCCGTGATGCCAAAAGCATGAGTTCTAAATCATGTTTTTGCCACTTATACATACTGACAGATTGATCCGATCCTAATGCAGCTGCTCCAATATCGTCACTACCTGAGTCTGCACAATAGTAATCTGGAAATGTTGCTGCAGCTAAATAAAAACTTTCCTCTTTTGTTGGTGCAAAACCTAGATGACCATTCGGACAAACAATTCTCAACTCTTTTTTCACAAATGATTCCTCCCTTTGTAATTACACGTTATAATCTGTATAGTCATTTAAAACCATGCCCATTGCTTTACCAATCAGCACAGTTAAGTATCTAAAGCTTTCTAGCCTTATATACATTAGAAGCTTCGATAAAGGATTCATAAATACCGGACATTGCTTTGTTTTCCATCATAAACTCTGGATGGAATTGGACTCCTACTATAAATGATTCACCTTCACTCTCTATTGATTCTACAAAACCGTCAGCAGAATAAGAGCTAATGGATAAACCTTCTCCCGGTTTATCAATTACTTGACTGTGAAAACTATTAACACCAATTCTCACAGCTTCCACGCATTCATATAGTTTAGAATTGGGTTCAACAATAATTTCATGATGAACATGATTCCCTTTTTCTTTTTGCAAATGCTTATTACTATTCAAGTTCATAATACTTCCGCCATTGGCATCATTAATCGTTTGATGCCCTCTACACAAACCAAGAATGGGCATCCCCTTTTTTGTAGCCACCTTAACCAGCTCCAAATCAAACTCATGTCGCATTGGATTTTGGTCAGATAATCCTGGGAGTGCATCCATTTCCTTAATATGGGGAAGCAAACCTCCTCCACCTGTTAGTAAAAGCCCATCATATAAATCGAGCAGCTGCTCCACTTCTTTTATTGGAAGTAACGGTATTATTTGAGGAATTCCTCCTGTATCATAAACAGCTTGGGTGTATGCCCGATCTAAATTGAAAGTACCTTGCTCTCCTAAGTGCGGTTTAAAATTACAATTCACTCCTATTATAGGTCTAGACATGTATCTTCTCCTCACTAAACAAATGACATGCAACTCCATGATTATTCTCAGATGTCCACGCGGGTCTTACGTTATCGCAAATCGCCCCAATTTTCATAAAACAACGGTCTTTAAAAACACACCCTACTGGTTTATTAATTGCAGATGGCACGCTGCCTTCCAGTATTATTCTTTCCCGTTGATTTTCCTTACCTATCGCCGGAATTGAAGACAACAAGGCTTTTGTATATGGATGTTTTGGGTTATTAAACAATTCTTTCGTTTCCGCCAATTCCACCATCTGACCTAAGTACATCACTGCGACTCTTTCACTCACATGATAAACCACACTTAAATCATGGGCGATGAAAAGATATGTTAAATTAAGCTCTGTTTTCAACTCTTCCATTAAATTCAGAATTTGTGCTTGCACGGAAACATCTAAAGCTGAAACGGGTTCGTCGGCCACTATGAATTCAGGCTTCATTGCCAATGCCCGCGCAATTCCAATTCGCTGCCTTTGACCACCACTAAATTGATGCGGATAATGGTTTAAATGACTTTGCGATAAACCCACACGATCAATTAAAGTCCTGATTTCATTTTCCTGTATCCGAAAATCCTTTTCTCCCCTGCACGCTATTGCGATTTTTAATATTTCAAAAACCGTCATTCTGGGATTTAGAGAGGCGTAAGGGTTTTGGAAAATGATTTGTGCTTGTTTTCGATATTCTTTTAATTGTTTTCCCTTCATTTCCGTCACATCTTGATTGCGGTAAATTATTTTTCCGTCTGTTTTTCCATGTAAGTTTAAAATCGTTCTTCCTAATGTTGATTTTCCACATCCACTCTCACCAACCAAACCTAATGTTTCACCCGGAAATATTTGAAAGCTAACATCATCTACTGCACAAACCATAGATTCCTTTTCCTTTGCTACTACTCTCTCTAGAATACTCGGTCGTCTCTTAAAATATTTCTTCAAGTTTTTAATCTCAATTAACGGAGTTGCAGCCGACGATTCAAGTTCTAAAGAGTGCGCATTTCCTCGCTCTTCCTCTACAATACTATTTCGCAACTGCTTCACCTCTTTCAGTAAAAAGGATGCACCTTACTTGTCTTTCCGAATCGAATTGGACCATTTCTACGGGTTTCATACAAGCCGGAACCGCATGAGGACAACGATTATAAAACCCACAACCTTCTCCTACTTCAGCCAAATCAATTACATTTCCTTTAATTGGTTCGATACGCTTTTTGTTTTCTGAAATAACAGGAATGGAATTGAGTAATCCCTTCGTATATGGGTGTTGTGGATTTTCAATTACATCACTCGTTGGTCCTTTTTCGACGATTCGACCGGCATACATCACAATTATTTCATCGCAGAATTCAGACGCGACACTTAAATCATGTGTAACCGTAATAATACTTGTATTATGTGATCGATTAATATCCTTAAGGACTTCTAAAATTTGTGCTTGAATTGTTACATCTAAAGCGGTTGTAGGCTCATCTGCAAGAAGTAATTTAGGGTTATTTGCAATGGCCATTGCTACTATAATTCTTTGCTGCATTCCCCCACTGAATTGGTGTGGAAAGTCATGGTAACGTTCTTCCGGCATAGGTATGCGGACTTCTTTCATTAACGCTACTACTCTTTCTATTTCTAGTTTCTTATACTTTCTACTTTGGAATAAACTCTTCTTTTTATCTCTAAGCGTTCCGTGTATTTTCAACATCTCACGAATTTGTTCTCCAACAGAATAAGCTGGATTTAATGCGGACATTGGATCTTGGAAAATCATAGCAATATCTTTTCCTCTTAGTTTTGTCCAATCTTTTTTACTGTTCTCAGCAATATTATTACCTTCAAACCATAATTCTCCACTTAACATTTTACCTGGATTCGAAATAAGTCCTAAGATGCTAAAAAGGGCAGTACTCTTCCCACATCCTGACTCACCAACAATGCCAATAATTTGACCAGGTTTGACTGAGAAACTAATTTGATTTACGGCTTTTATCCAGGTATGATCTTTTTTAAACCCAACCGTTAAATCTTTAACATTCAGCACAGTATCCACCCCATTACTTCGTTTTCATTCGCGGATCTAATATATCTCGCAAGCCTTCCCCGAACAGATTCACATTTAAAACTAGTACGAGAAGGAAAATACCTGGAATAGTTGATAACCACCAACCGTTAAGCATATATTCTCTTCCGGATGCAATCATAGATCCCCATGCGGGCGTAGGAGGTTGAACTCCCAATCCTAGAAAACTTAGTGAGGCTTCCATAATAATCATATATCCAAAACGCAATGTCGCCAGAACAAATATTGTTTGTATAATATTCGGAAGAATTTCGCTAATCATGATTTTAACCGGGCTGCGTCCTATTGATTTAGCAGCTTCAACATACTCCTTCTTCTGCTCTGACAAGGATTCTCCTCTGGTGATTCGGAAAAATTCTACCCAACCAATGAAAGTCAAAGCTAAAATAAGATTTAGAAATCCTGGCCCAAGAAATGCCATCATTCCTATAGCAAAAATCAGAAATGGAAATGCTAGAAGTAAATCTGCTATTCTAGAAACTACAGTATCCAACCAACCTCTAAAGTAGCCCGTCAATAAACCAAGTGACGTTCCAACAATTACAGAAATTGTCGTAGCGATTAGCCCAACAGCAAGCGAGACTCGTGCTCCTTCGATGATTCTAGAAAACAAGTCAATTCCTTGTTCGTCAGTTCCTAATATATTATTCCAACTGCCGCCTTCCATCCAAACTGGTGGCAATATTCGATCTGTTAAATCACCTGATGTTCCACTATGCGGTGTAATCATCGGCCCAAAGAGCGCCATTATGATATATAGGGAAATGATTATACCGCCTAACATTGCAACAGGATGTTTTTTCAATTCTTTTAATATAAACAGTAGGTTACCAGTAGTTTTTTTAATCTTCATTACAAAATAAGATTGGGAACCATTGAATACTTCTGGATTAGCATCCGTATTTCTAGTCATATCCTCACCCCCTACATCAGGTTCTCAATTTCGGATCTAAATATGTGTATAAAATGTCTACGATTAAATTTGCAAAAACAAATATGAACGCATAAAACATTACGACACCTTGTACAAGTGTATAGTCCCTGTTAAAAATCCCATCTACTGCCATCCGTCCTAGACCTGGCCAACCAAATACCGTTTCTACAATCATATTTCCACTTAACATAACTCCAATTTCCAATCCAATAATTGTAACTGTCGGAATCAAAGCATTTCTAAGCGCATGTTTTGTAATTACTTTCCACTCTTTTAAACCTTTGGCCCGAGCAAGTGTTACATAATCTGATCGCAATGTTTCAATCATGCTTGAGCGAGTAATTCTTGCAACAATAGCTCCCATACTTGCGCCTAAAGTTAAAGCAGGCAGTAGTAAATGGGAAAACACATTTTTAAAGGCTGCAAAATCCCTTGCTAGTAAACTATCAATTAGATACATTCCGGTTATTGAAGGTATTTTATATCCAAAATCCAGTCGCCCTTTAACGGGGGTCCATCCTAGATTGACCGAAAAAATCAATATTAGAACGATTCCTAGCCAGAAGGGGGGCATGGAGATCCCAAGAAAGGACCCCCCCATGCCAATTCTATCAATTAGACTATTTTGCTTTACTGCAGAATATACACCTATCGGAACTCCAATCAATACCGAAACCAAAACAGCTGCCAAGGCAAGTTCAATTGTCGCAGGAAGTGTTTCCACTATTAACTCGGTCACAGGTCTTTTTTTCTTAAAGGAATCGCCCATATCCCCTTTAGATAATTGGATAATATACTCTTTCAATTGAATATAAATTGGTTTATCTAGATTCATTTCAGATCTTAGTGCATCTTCTTCCGCTTGTGAAACGTTACCTGCTTCCCCCATCATCAAATCGATAGGATCCCCTGGGGTCAGCCGCATAAACAGAAATACAATTAAGGCAACACCTAGCATAATGGGTATCGTTGCCAGAATGCGTTCCAAAATTTTAGCGAATCTCATGGAAAACACCCCCCTCCTTTAGTATCTAAATCAAAAGGAATCTATTCAATACCGACTTCCGGCATGTAAAGCATACCATCGGGAAACGGCCCCCAATTTGTCATTTTTACTGTACCTGCTTCTATTTCTTTCAGTGCATAACCGAATACCCACGGAGCATCATCGTATATAATTTGTTGAGCCTCTTTATAAATGGCCTCTCTTTTACCTTCGTCCAATTCAACCTCACCATCTGTAAGCAGCTGATCCACTTTTTCATTGCTATAAAGACTGTAGTTACCTCTGTCTTTTGTTTTTAATTTAGGATTCAAAATGTCATAGGGATCCATCGTTGAATTACCCCAATCCATTACATACATTTGTCTTTCACCATTGAGCATAAGCTCTTTCAATACTCCTAAATCCCAAATTCTAGTTTTAGCATCAATATCAATTTTTCTAAGTTCACTCGCAATTGCTTCCGCGACTTCTTTATGCTCATCTGTTGTATCAATTACTAATGAGAATCCAGCTCCAACTCCCGCCTTAGCAAAGAGTTCTTTCGCCATTTCCGGATTATATTCATAGGGTTTTAAATCTGTGTTTTCCGAGAATGAACCCGGCAGCATTGTACCCGCTAAACGAACCCCATAGTCTCCAAATAGGCTATCTACAATTTTGTCCATATCAATTGCATGATTCATTGCTCTTCGAACATTCACATCATCAAAAGGTTTCATTTGCGTATTCATTTCAATCATGCTTACTCTTGTACCGTTAACACTTTTAACTTCTAAATCTGTGTTTTTCTTCAATTCTTCAGCAAGCGAAGGCGTTACTGCGTGAATTCGTTGAACTTCACCCGCTTGCAAAGCAGCTACTCTAGAGGATGTTTCTGGAATTACATCAAAAACAAGATTTTGAATCTTGGCAGTATTACCGTAATAATCCTCAAATCTTTCTAGGACAATTCTTTCATCAAATTTTGCTTCGACAAATTTAAATGGTCCCGCACCTACTGGATTCTTTCTAAATTCTTCATCCCCAACTTCCTCAATGTATTTTTGGGAAACGATTTGCTGATGGGGTAACATTTTCAAGAAAATTGGCCATGGAGTTTCAAATGTAAATTTAACTGTGTAGTCGTCTTCTTTAGTAATTTCCATCAATGTTCCCAAAAGTCCTTTACGTGGGGAACTTTCACCTGCCATTGCTCCCTCATCAATAATACGTTTAAAGGTGAACACAACATCATCAGCATTTAGGTCATCACCGTTATGAAACTTTACATCATCACGAAGTTTGAATATCCATTCCGTTGGTGTTGGATTTTCCCAACTCTTCGCAATTAGTGGCTGAACTTCTCCCTTAGCATCCCGCATAACTAATCCATCAAAAACATTTCGAATGACTGATTCAGTTACCCTGTCACGGTGATTTGCCGGGTCCAGAGTTTCTATCGGATTTTTTATACCAATAATTATTGTAGAATTATCATTTTCCGCTGGCTTTTCTTCCGGTTTTTCTGTTGGCTTTTCTGTTGGCTTCTCTTCAACTTTTCCTGTACTTACATCACTGTCTGAACTACACGCAACAAGTAGAAATACCAATCCTACTACCATAAAAAGCAACAACGATTTAAACTTCATACCCTTCTCCCCCTAATTAATATTTATTTTCCCGCGGAATTCAATAAAACTTATTAAACGTCTAAAGATTGATTACATACTTCATAACCCCCTTCTTCATATTGAATACTGGTTCTATTTTATGGATTCATAATAACCTGTCTATTCACAATCTTCTAAACCAATACTAGACATCATTACTGGTTATGTCAATATGTTTTTTATAGATTATTATTTTTTTTTTGTTCCTATACAGTACTATTAAGAGAACAATTCTCATATAAAGCTATTCATACAATATAATTGAATTGACTATTATTTATTATAAAGATATGATTAGCTTAACTTTATGATATATAAAATAAGTTAATTCATACTATTAAGCTACATAGAATTATTTTGAAAGAACATGTTATAACCACAATAATAGAAAAGGGTGATTATATGCTTGAACGTAATCAAACCATACCGTTATATGAACAGCTTAAAAAAGTTATTGAAAACCAAATTATTTCTGGAGAATTAAAAAGTAATGAACAAATTCCTTCGGAAAGAGAATTAGGCGAAAAATACAGTGTGAGTAGAATTACGGTACGACAAGCAATATCAATGGCGGAAAAAGAAAAACTAGTTACAAAGGTACATGGTGTCGGAACTTTTGTAACAAATACAAAAATTCGTCAAGAGCTAAATATAATTAGTAGCTTTCAATCCACATTGGAACAATTAGGATTAATTGCATCCACTAAAACTTTAAATTCCAATATCATTACAAGCGACTTTCAATTATCACGATTATTGAACCTAGAAGTTATGGATAAAGTTCTGAATTTACAACTTTTAGGATCTGGTGATAATAGTCCCATTGTCTACTACAATACGTACTTTTCGTACAAACTTGGAGAAGAAATGGAAGGGTATGCCAATACAATGATTGACAATAAACGCCCTTTCTCGACATTGGATTTATATAAACACAGCTTGACCTACCAACCGACCCATGTTGAACAAACATTTGAATCTGTATTGGCCATGGAAAATATTGCAACGGTACTTCAGATAGAAAATGGGTTCCCATTGCTCAGGGTAACTTCAATTATCTATCAAGATGAGCAACCACTAGAATATAAGGAATCTTATTACAAGGGAGATATGTACAAATTCTTCATTACAAGAAAAATTGAACTTTAAGGGGATGCAGCTTTATGAATACGATTTTCATTGCGGGTCATGCTCGGCTTCCATCTGGTATGGCGGCAAAGAACTTATATGAAACTCTTACAATTACAGCAGAGTTAGATAAAAAATACGGTGTGATTGTTACTGCAAGTTGTACGTTAGCAACACAACACGGACAGGAATTTGTCCAACTTTTACTGAGAGGTCATAGCTTGCAAGACGGAATCGAAAAACCTATAAAAGATATTGAAAATCATTATTTGGGCAAAGCCGGAAATGCATTGATTTCTGCTTTGAAGGATTTATATAAACAATACCAGTCGTATAGTACATCAAAGGAAAAATTTAGCAAATAGTTCAAATAATCTATTCCTTGTCTTTACAAATATAACTTCATGTACTAGTATTATAGATAACGAATCATGTTGAAACGTTCACACGTTCATTGCACATGATCAATAAGACTCTAGGATCTAAAAGTAAAAAGCCAACACTGCCTAGTCTGGGAAAAATCGTTTATACGATTTTTTACTCACAGATAAAAAGCCAGTTTAAATTGACATACAGATATTCTGTAGTCTATTTGAATTGGCTTTTTAAAATGGACAAAGAAAGGAATGAGTTCGTGGCTGGTGCATTGGAGAATATTAAGGTACTTGATTTATCACGGGTTCTTGCAGGTCCCTATTGCACTATGATATTAGGTGATCTAGGCGCGGAAGTTATCAAAGTCGAAGCGCCGGGTGGTAGTGATGAAACTCGGGAATGGGGTCCGCCCTTTAAAGAGGATGTAAGTGCTTATTATTTAAGCGCGAATCGAAATAAAAAGGCAATTACGGTTGATTTAAAGTCTGTTGAAGGAATTGAAATCATTAAGACACTTGTACAGGAAAGCGACATAATTATTAGCAATTTTAAAACAGGTACAATGGAACGTTTTGGATTAGGTTATGAATTATTAAGTGAACTCAATCCACGTTTGATTTACTGTACGATTACTGGTTTTGGTGAAACAGGACCAAGTCGCAATATGCCTGGTTATGACTTCGTTATTCAGGCAATGAGTGGCCTAATGAGTATTACAGGAACTGAAGAGTCAGGACCCCAAAAATCTGGTGTTGCAATCGTTGATGTACTAACGGGACTCTATTCATGCATTGGTATTCAAGCTGCTTTAATTGAACGGATGCAATCAGGTTTGGGACAAAAACTAGATATATCTTTATATGACACAGCAGTTAGTTCACTTGTTAATATTGGTAGTAATTACTTAATGGCGGAAAAAATACCTACAGCATTAGGTAATACTCATGCCAATATAGTCCCCTATCAGACATTTAAAACACTTGATGGTGAAATTGTCATTGCGGTTGGCAATGATAGTCAGTTTAAATCGCTTTGTAAAGTACTTGGAAAGGAAGAACTTGCAGAAGATATTCGCTTTCGAAAAAATTCAGGCCGTGTGAAAAACAGAACTGAGCTCGTTTCTATAATACAAACCATATTTCTAACAAATCCAAAATTATTTTGGCAGGATCTATGCAAAAATAATAATATACCGTGCGGTCCTGTACAGAATTTAGAAGAGGTCGTAAATGACCCTCAATTAATAGCTCGAAATATGTTTATTACGCACGAACACCCTACTGCCGGAACAATTAAAATGATTGGAAGTCCGCTAAAATTATCACGCACGCCTGTTCAAATGAAATACCATCCACCGAATCCAGGTGAACATAATGATGAAATCTTGACTGCTTTACTAAAACAAAAAGACTAAGGGAGAGAATATATATGAATTTTTCATTTTCAGAAGAGCAAAATATGTTGCGAAGTACCGTTAGAGGATTTGTTGATAAGGAAATAATGCCTTATATCGGAGACTGGGATCGTGAAGGAAAGTATGACCCAGCTATTTTACCGAAACTTTCTGCTCTTGGATTAATGGGAGTTTGCATTCCTGAAAAATATGGCGGAAGTGGAATGGATTATAATTCATTAGCCATTGTTTGTGAAGAACTAGAGCGTGGAGATACTGCTTTCCGCACTGCGGTATCTGTGCATACAGGTTTAAATAGTATGACACTACTTCAATGGGGTTCTGAAGAGCAGAAGCAAAAGTACCTAGTCCCACAAGCAAAAGGTGAAAAAATAGGGGCTTTCGGTCTTACTGAACCCGCGGCGGGCTCGGATGTAGCAGCCATGCAATCGACAGCGGTTAAAGAAGGTGAATACTATATCTTGAATGGTCAGAAAACCTGGATTTCTTTATGTGACCAAGCGGATAATTTTCTAGTTTTTGCATATACCGACAATAAATCTCAAAAACATAAGGGAATATCAGCATTTATCGTGGAACGTGATTGGGGAGGTTTTTCCTCAAAAGCCATTAAAGGAAAACTTGGAATTCGTGCTGGAAATACAGGTGAGTTGTTTTTTGAAAATGTAAAAGTACCTGTAGAAAACTTACTTGGCGAAGAAGGCGAAGGTTTTAAAATCGCAATGGCCGCACTGGATAACGGAAGATTTACAGTTGCGGCAGGGGCTGTTGGACAAATCATGGCTTGTCTTGAAGCAAGTGTAAAGTATTGTCATGAAAGAGAAACTTTTGGCAAACCAATCGGCAAACATCAACTTGTTCAACAAATGATTGCCAATATGGAAGCTGGATTTGAAATGAGTCGTCTCCTCGTTTATCGTGCAGGCGAATTAAAAAACTTAGGAAAACGCAATACACGAGAAACTTCCCTTGCGAAATGGCAGGCATGTGATTATGCAAACAAAGCAGCAGATGATGCCGTTCAAATTCATGGCGCGTACGGATTTTCAGATGAATACCCTGTGGAGCGTTATTTACGTAATTCAAAAGCACCTGTAATCTATGAAGGTACTCGTGAAATTCATACAATTATGCAGGCCGAGTACGTGTTGGGCTACCGTGATGATAAAAAATTAAATAAAATGTTACCGGCATGGGAAATCTAAATAGAACCTAGTCGGAAATAATAAAAGTGGATCCAAGCGCAGTTATTCATTGTGCCTGGATCCACTTTTTTTATGTGTACCTACTTCTTTTATTTCCAATCAGCAACGTAATCTGCATCATTGTAAACGTTAAGGATGATTTTTTTCGATATGCTAAATATTTCGATTCCCAAAAGTCAGCATGTTCGATTTGAAAGTCTTTCAGGCCTTTGAAATCGTAAGAGTGTTGACCATGTGTAAAGATTTGTCCTGCAATTTTTTCACTTAAAAAAGAATACTTTGATTGTCCTACATTTGATAATGAAGACATCCCAATATTAAAATGGCGATAGTTCTCTTTTTTCGCCCGTTGAAACAACGAGATCAACAGGTAATCCAATGACCCAATCTCTGCATCAGGTGTAAAACGCATTAGATCCATGGAAATTCGTTCACTTTGACCATACATCGGCATTAAACTGGAAAAACCAATAATTTCATTCTGTTTTTTCAAGATCGCAATTTTAGATTTGTTCAAATAGTTTTTATCAAAGAAACTTAGTGAAAAACCCTTTTCAGCTCTTCCCTGCAACCACTTTGTTGATATGTTTTCTAGCTCATTCAACAGTTCTGATGAAAACGGTGGATTAATTATTTCAACAAGAAAACCTTCCTGCTCGTACTTTCCTATGTTAATTTCTTCTTCAATTAAAGTACTCTTCAAATCGACGAAGGCTTCCTCTCCGAGCTTAAAAAAATCAAATCCGTGCTCGTGTAAATTAGGAAAGAAACTATTATTTATTTCGTAAAAGATAATAGTAAATCCATATCGATCCGCAAGTTCTAAAAATCCTTCTGTTGCCGATGAAAAATGAGCCTCCTTTCCAACCGGATTTCCTAGAACGACAATTTTATCAGCATAGAATTGATAAGAAAATAAAACAGTCTCTTCTTTATTCCAGTAGATATTTTTATCATGTAGGAAAATCAAATGTGAGAACTCCGTGCCTGGATACATAGACAAATGTTTTTTAATCTTCTCCTCCTGATCTAATGAGGATAGTGTTGCTATCTTTTCAGGTTTATGAATAATGTACCCAATATATAAAATCACAAATGCAATAATGAGTCCAATAATGGCACTATAAAACAAATCCGTGTAATCGGTAATAATATAATCACGTATTGCTGCTGGTATTTGGAATTTAGATATCGGTAAGTTTATATACCCTATGAATACATACATTGTTGTAATAATTATTATGATTGCTAAGTCGAATATGGCGATTCCCCATGTTAATACATAACTTTCACGATAAAACTGTTTTTTTGCTGCTATTATCAATGCCGTTACAATTAGTAAAAAGATTGCTTCTTCATATTTAAAACCCCTGAAAATCGAAAACAGTGCTGCACTACTAAGTACAATGATTGTCAGTACATAGGCCCTTTTTACTTTATATTGAATTCCTCTACAAAGCCCAAGTAAAATAAATCCAGCAGCTACAGTTAATTGGTGAGATACGTTCATAAATGGCAATGATAAAAATTCTTGAGCAATTTTTAATCGACTAAGAATTCCCGGTATTGATGCTGAAAGAAGTAGGACAACGCCTGATGCAAAAACCAAAATCGTGAGCAGCGTATGACTTACTTTTTGGAAAATGATATTTGGTAAGTCATCCCATGACCGGTTCCATTTTTCCCAGTATTCTTTTACGAATAACAAAGCCGAAAGAATAAATGGCAAGAAAAAATAGCTTAGTCGGTACAAAATAAGTAGAAAAAGAACCTTTTCATCAGCAATTCCCACACTTTGTGTTCCCCACAAAAAGACTAAATCAAATGAGCCAAGTCCCCCTGGGATCATACTGACGATTCCGGCACAAGCTGCTATTAAAAATATAGGGAATAAAGTTGTTATTCCGATTGGTATATTTAAGATTAATGTGATAGACCATATTAATAAAAAAATCGAAATCCATTCCACTAAAGAAGTTACAATCAGTTGTAGAGAAATTTTCGCACTTAGTAAGGATGTGTTCCCTTTTCGATTACGAATGCTCCGAATTCCAATGAATACCGGAAAATATAGACTGAGTAATAGGACAGCTACTAACAGCCATTCTGTTTCCCTTAACAAATGAAAATCCCAATAGAATAAAGGTACAATCCAAGCCAATAAAGAAATTCCTGTCAAATAAAAGAACGTTACGGAGGCAATATCTTTAAACATGCCTTCCTTTTCTACTTTATATTTTGAATAGAAATAATTTCGTAGAAACACTCCGAGTAAACCACCAAAGCCAATAAGATTCGAGAAGGTATTGACAATCAAAGAGTTTTGCACTAAATGCTTCGTTTTCATTTTGATTTTCAAAACTTTCACTAAGAGTACATCATAAAAGATCATAGGTGTAATGGCACTAAATGAAATTAAAAGTATGAGTATGAGCTTCCAAGACTGTAATTGACCCACCTCATGTTGAAGTAAATTGACGTCAACAGCACTGATTGACTTCTGTATTTCAAAGATTGCCAAACCTAATAGAATGATTGGAATGAGCATTTTGATTATTTTAATCAGTAAGCCTTTTCGAATTACGAACAACACAATCGCCTGCTTTCGAAAAATAGAACTATATCTATTATACCCTTCGATTTTCATTATTTGATAGATTTCTTTCAAAGTATATTGTTAGTAAAGAAGGAATATATTAATAAAATACAAACACGCTGTGCAACGACTATTTCAAGTTGCGCAGCGTGATTGATTAAATTTGTAGAGACTTTTTTATAAACCGTATGAATAGGTCTAAATTGAAGTTATCCCTCAAGTGCATTCCTTTTTTCTTTATAACGTGCCCAAATTACTAACGGTATCATAAGCAATGAAAGATACATTCCTAAAAATCCAAGTATCGCGTAACTTGAGTAAGCTACAATAACTCCAGACATTAAACTTCCCGTTGTTCCTGCAATTGCAACCCACACATCAACCGAACCTTGTGTTTTCGCACGCGTTTTCATACTAGTTGAATCTACAATAATTGCTGTTCCACTAATTAATCCGAAGTTCCAGCCTAGCCCCAATAAGATCAGTGCTGCGGACAACCAAACTAACGAATCGCCAGGTGAAAATGCCGCTGTTAGCCCCGCTAATGATAATGTAATTCCCGAAAAAACGACCATAACAGAACGACCGAATTTATCAACAAGATAGCCCGTACCAAGCGATGGTAAATACATAGCGGCGATATGGAGACCAATTACCATTCCAACCGCAGATAGGCCCGTACCATGATTTTGCATATGGATCGGCGTCATAGTCATCACCGCAACCATTACAAAGTGTGACAGAACTAGAACCAATGCGCCTACAATTATGCCAATTCGGTTTATCTTTTTATTTAGTACTTTGCTTTCATCAATTCCTTCTAACTCATCTCTTTTCTCTAGCTCTTCAGCAATTGCTTTTGCGATTAGAAATGGATCCGGCTTCAAGTAAATAAACAAGATCAGTCCGGCAGTAATATAAGCCGCCGCCGCCAAAATGAATGGCCCCGCAAGAGCGGGTATTCCAAGACTCATTGCAAAGTTCCCCATAGGCGTTACTAAGTTAGGCCCTGCTACAGCGCCAACTGTCGTTGAAACCAATGCGATACTAATTGCCTTTCCTCTTTGTTTGTCATTCGCTAAATCCGTACCGGCATAACGTGCCTGCAAATTCGTGGCTGTTCCGGCCCCATATACAAATAACGAAACTAATAAAAAGGGTATATTGCCCATCGTAGTTGCAACAATAACACCAATTGCCCCAATACCCCCGGTAATAAATCCTAAGGACAGACCATAGCGTCTTCCAAAGCGTTGAGAAATCCGACCGATCGAAAATGCAGCAAGTACTGAACCAAATGTAAACAAGGCGGAGGGAACACCTGTAAAGCTATCCATCCCCAACATATCCCTTGCAATCAGTGCACCTACAGTTACTCCCGCCGCTAGTCCGGCTCCTCCAAATATTTGGGACATTACAACCACAATCAGCGTTCGCTTATATAACTTTTGCTGTGCTTCTTCAGAATTAATAATATGGTCGACATTATGTACATCTTTGTTCCTCATAGTAAAACCTCACTTCCAAAACGTGTTTCTGATGTATTTATTCAGATCTACTGAAATCATACGTATTTGAGTAGTATAGTTAATTATTAGACTATTTACTAGCTCTCTATTGTTTGATGGTAGACAAAGAATAATATGAAACTAGTAGAAACATGCCGCATGCCGTTGTTAAGTACTATACTTTTTGTCCAACGAATAAACTAATTACACTATAAAATATGAAAGGATGGCGAATTGAGACGTCTATTTTACGTATTAATACTAGTTGTCGGCCTGATATTGGGAATACTTACAACGTACTTAATAAGTTGAATGATTTTGAAGTAATAAAGTAAATAAACAATAAAATACCTTCCCTTGTTTGAAACAAAGGGAAGGCTTTTAGTAAACTAGATGATTACTTCATTTGCTCTGGAAGCCAAAGTGAAAGTTGTGGGAAAATAATAACGATTATTAGGACAAATATCATCAAGAAGATGAAAGGTATGACCCCTCTTACTACAGCCCCAAGTTTTTCTCTGGCAATTCCACTTACCACAAACAAATTCAATCCGACTGGCGGTGTAATCATACCCAGCTCCATATTGATTGTCATGATGATTGCAAAGTGAAGTAAATTGATGTCGAAATGGACAAGTATTGGTAGTAATATTGGTAATGTTATAAGAATAATCGAAACAGCTTCTAAGAACATTCCCATAATAAAGAATAAAATATTAACAATAAGAATAAATATCCATTTATTCATATCACTCTCGGCAATCCATGCACCAATCTGCTGTGGAATTTGAGCATTTGTCAGATATAGGCCAAATAAGCTCGCCGCCCCAATAATTAAGAAAATCATTGCTGTGATATTAATAGACTCAATTATAATCGGTCGAATATCTCTCCAGTGTAACTCACGGTAAATAAATGCAGAAACAATAATTCCGTAAAAGACCGCGATTACTGCAGATTCTGTTGGTGTTACAACTCCACTGTATATACTACCTAGAATGAGGAATGGTAAAAACGCGCCCCATATTGCTTTTAGAGAAGCTTTTCCTCTTTCATCCCAAGTAGATTTTTCACCTTTGCCGTAACCATTTCTTTTCGCATAGAAAATGGCAGATACAACTAAAACTCCCCCAAGAAGGATACCTGGGATAACACCAGCCATGAAAAGTTTTCCAATCGAAACTTCTGCTGTAATACCGTAGATAATTAAAGGAATACTTGGTGGAATAAGAATTCCCAAAGTTCCACCAGCAGCAATCAGTCCCATAGAATATTTCTTATCATAACCTGCTTTAACCATAGCAGGAATCATGATAGAACCAATCGCAGCTGCCGTAGCAGGACTTGAACCTGAAATTGCCGCAAAAATCATACATGCAAGGATAGCTACTACTGCTAAACCTCCAGATAAATGACCAACCCAAGTTCTAAGTGCCTCAATTAGGTACTTGGAAATTCCTCCGCGTGCAAGCAACACACCCGCAAGTACGAATCCTGGTATCGCCATCATTGGAAACGAGTCAAGTGCGGTAAACATTCGTTGTGGAACCATAGTCATATTGAAATCGGTTGTTAGAAGAATAATTATAGTAGACATTGCAAGACTAATCGCAATTGGTACTCTTAGAACAAGTAGCAAAAAGAAAATACTAAGTAAGAGGATTATCATATTCAGCATCCTTTCCTCGTACCAGATTCACTAAACGCTCTATAAAACGTAATAAAAATAAGAGTCCAGATATCGGAAGGATTAAGTAAATAATCCACATTGGTATACCAACATCAAGAGAGACCATTCCTGAACTAAAACGATTTACAACGAGAATAAGTCCAAAATAAGTATACGTTCCACAAAATAGTATGCTTACTATAGTTGAAAAATAATCTACAACTTTTTTCCAGCGATTGGAGAGTTTATCGTAAATAATATCCACTTGAATATGTTGGTTATGTCGTAAAGCAATTGCAAAACCTAAAAACACACCCCAGATGATCACATATCGAACGACTTCTTCAACCCATGCCTTCGGTTCATTGAATACATAGCGCATAATAACACCGTAAAATATAAGGCTAATTCCGGTGAAGAAAAACGTTCCAGCTGAAATTTCCTCAAAAAGTGCCCAGAATTTCTTTACAGATTTCATTACTAGTCCCTCCTTTTTCCATAATTCATATTTATTAAAACTTACGGGTGTCGATCAATGTAGCGGATCGACACCCGTAGAATTTATTTTAAATCGCGGATACCATCAAGAAGTTCAGGTGTAATTGTTTCGCCAAACTCTTCATAAACCGCTTCGAAAGCAGCACTAAATGCATCACGCTCTGCATCCGTTAATTCCAGTATTTCAACTTGACCTGAATCTCTAATGTTCTCTAGGCTTGCTGCGTTTTCGTCAAAAGCAAGTTGCCATTCAAGTTCAGTTGCTTCTCTAAGTGCTTCTTCAACTTGTTTACGGATATCTTCAGGCATCTTTTCCCAAAAAGGTTTGTTAACAAAAATTCCGTAATCCAAACGTCCATGCTCACTAAGTGTCATATACTTTTGTACTTCTTGATATTTTTGTGTATCGATGTTGTTAAAAGTATTTTCTTGTCCATCGACAGTTCCTTGTTGCAATGCCGCGTATGTTTCACCAAAAGAAATTGTTGCACTACCAGCACCAAGTGCACTAAATTGTGATTCTAAAACTTTTCCAGCTTGTGCACGGAATTTAATGCCTTTAAAATCTTCAGGCTTTTGAAGTGGATGTTTGTTATTTGTAAAGTGTTTAAATCCATTTTCCCAGAATTCTAAGCCCATAATATCGTTGTTTCCTAATATTTCACTATTTAACAATGTTTTAGCTAAATCACTTTGGAAAAACTTATGTGCATGATCACGATCTGCGAATAAGAAAGGCATGTCAACATACTGCCAACGTGGATCTAATTTCACCATTTTAGTTACAGATGGAGCAATCATATGAACGTTTCCAGAAACAAGTGCATCTAACTCATCAGCATCGCCGTATAATTGTGATGAAGGATAAATTTCAACAGTTGCTTTACCATCTGTTTTTTCTTCAACTAACTTTTTAAATTGCTCAGCTGCTTTACCTTTAACACTGTCTATTGAAGTAACGTGTGAAAACTTTATAATGATTGGCTTGTCTTTTGACGCCTCTGTTGTACTACCTTTATCTCCACCGGAGCACGCTGCTACTAGAATAGCAAGTAAACTAATGATACCTAGCATAAATATCTTTTTCATTTCTTCTTTCCCCCTAATTCTGTTTTGCAGTACAAAAACTTTTTCCCTATTCTCCTTCACCCCGATAAATCGCGGTGTTTTAGTACTATGGAAGTAATTCTATATATTCAGCTCCGAAACGGTTTTTATAATACTCAAACACCGGTTCGAAGGCTTCTTCCCAAATTTGACGTTCTTCTTCCGTAAGATGGTAGATTTCAATACATTCACAGTCTTCTAACTCCGTTAATTTTTCAGAGTTAAGTCGATGTGCAATGCTCCACTCCCATTGATTCACTTCAAGTAGCGTATCTGTAATTAGAAGCTGAATGTTTACGGGAAGCTCTTTCCAAAATTCATCATTCATTAACAAAACATATCCTAAATAACCATGATTACTAATCGTTAGATACTTTTGCAACGTATGCAGATTTTTACTTGTAATATTGGATAATGTGTTTTCCTGTCCATCCACATCTCCATTTTCCAAGTGGTGAAACAATATATTGAAATCAATTTTCTTTGGAACCGCCCCTAAAACCGAGAACTGTTTTTCTAGTATCTCGCTTGGCATAATCCTCATATTTAGTTGCTTAAGATCCGTTGGATAATGGATAGGGAAATCTCGATTACTCATTTGCTTGAAACCGTTATCCCATATGCCTAAAGTGTGTAAACCTTTGTCATCAAGTTTTGAGATTAATCGCTGTCCAATTGGCCCCGCTATATAGTCATGTACTTCTTCGTACGTACTAAAAGCAAATGGAAGGTCAATAACAGACCATTCAGGAACAAGCGAAGTCACTTTCGATGTCGCAGGAGCGATCATTTGAATATCACCATTTAATAAAGCGTTCATTTCTTCTCCGTCTTTATAAAGGAATCCATTCGGGAAAACCTGGACTTCTACATAGCCATTGCTTCGTTCATTTATTAACTCAGCAAATTTTCGGGCGGCTAATCCTTTAGGCGTATTTTCGCCAACAACATGTGAGAAACGAATGACAAGACGCTCTTCTTCACTTAATTGCTCATTATCTATTGGAAATGCGTTCTTCTGACAGGCGGTTAACAATAGAAGAAGAACCGCTGAAATAAGTACAAATGTAAACCTTTTATAATAGACAGATAGATACAAGGTTCTCCTCCAGATGATTAAGTAATCTGATATTTTGATTGTATACGCTTACAGGTAGAAATCAATATTAAAAAGATATTGAACGTTATGGTCTTTATGGTCTTTTAATATTTTGGAATATAAATCATCACGAAACCCCTAACGAATCCTGCTGCACAGTAATCTACAGCAGGGAGTAAAATTTAGTAGGCCTACCAACATTTCCATATTGCATTTCAATTCGAACCTTTTCTTTATGTGCTAAAAAGTCTAAATATTTTCGAACAGTCACCCTTGCCATCCCAACAGTTTGTGCCAATTGTTCCGCTGTGATGGGAAGCGTCTCTTCTACTAGACTAAGGACAATTTGTTCCATCGTAAGCTTATTCAACCCTTTTGGTAATTCAGTTCCATTTGAAGCACTGCCCAACCAATCGTCAATATCTTCTTGTTTCAAATGTTCCAAAGCTTTTAATTTCCGAGTCGTTTTATAATAGTTATCAAAAGATTTTTGAAAGCGTTCAAATCGAAATGGCTTTACCATATAATCGACTGCACCAAATCGCATCACTTCTTGTATCGTAACAGTGTCGCGTGCGGCAGTGATCATAATAACATCAGAAGGAATCCGTTCCAATCTAAGTTTTGTTAAAATCTCTATACCCGACATATCTGGTAAAAACATGTCCAATAATATTAGTTGTGGCTTTAAAATTTTAATTTGTGCCAATGCATCTTTTCCGTTCATCGAAAACCCAACGAGCGAAAATCCAGCCATTCTTTCTAAAAAACCTTTATTAATATCCAAAACCATTGGATCATCTTCTACTATAAATACGGTAATATTAGCCATACCTTTTCACCTTACCTACTTGTACTATAAAACTAGAACCAGAATTTGATTCCGATAAAACAGATATGCTTCCTTTATTCGAATCGATAATCTGTTTAACTAAAGCCAATCCAATTCCCCTGCCTTCCTTTTCTTTTGTGCTGTAGCCAAAGTCAAAAATTTCATCGGAATGGTCAGGCAAACCGCAACCACTGTCACAGACTTCTACGTATAAAAATGTTAAATCTCCTTGTATTAAAAAATCCACATTTTTTTCCTTCGCATTCAAACATGATTCCATTGCATTATCTATTAGATTCCCCAAAATAGTGACCATATCACCACTTGAAAAACCAGCCATAAGTTCAAATAAAAAGGATGTGTTATCAATATTTAAAATTACGCCCAACTCTTTGGCACGCGATCTTTTCCCGAGCAAAAGTCCAAGTACAGAGTAGTCGGTAATTGTATCTTTTAAAAACTGAATAACATCCTGCTCATCCGAAATTTCATCAATGATCATATTTAAAGCTTCTTCGGATCGATCCAGCTGAATTAAGCCCGCAATGCTGTGTAATTTGTTCATATATTCATGGTTTTGTGACCGTAACGCATCCACCAAAGTTCTTATCCCAGTTAACTCTTCCGCTAGAATATGTGCTTCTTTCCGGTCCGTCATCATAATAAGGGACCCAACAGAACGATCCTGAACAGTAATCGGATAAATACTAACGAGATACATAACGTTTTGACAAAGAAGTGGACGATAGATTACTTCTTTATCATTTTTTGATTCCTTTGCAAGCCATGTATCCGGGAATAACTTAGCCAATGAGATGGAGTCATCATAAAAACTTGTATATTGTCTTGCTAATCGATTCATAAAAATTGTTTCAGCATTACTGTTGGTCGCTAAAATACCAATATCCATCGCTTGCATCATACTTGAACGTTCTTCGACCAAGCGTGCAATTTCGTACGGTTCCAAATTCAATGTCTGCTTTTTCAAATGATTTGCAATGATCAAGGAACCGACCAGACCAATGAGAACACCCCAAAATAAGGAAAGTAATAAGTTATTACGATATTCAACAATCAAACTTTGAATGGTTGGCGATAAGATTCCAACAGTTACAACTCCAACCTGATGAACACCCTCCTCATCCATCACGGGAACAAATGCACGAATCGCGTAGCCAACAACCCCTTGCGCTTTGGATATGTATTCATGCTCAGATAAAGAAGCTTGTTCATCCCCCCCTTCAAAAAGAGTCCCAAGCTTGCTTTCTGAAGGATGTGAATACCGAATGCGATTCATATCAAAAATAACAATATAATCCACATCAGTAGCCAAACGAACCCTTTCAGCTATTGGTTGGATAATCGAAAAACCATCACTCATACCAACTTGACTCTTAACTTCCGGTAATTGAGCAACCGTCCTTGCAATTGCAATCGACCGAGCACCTAACTCTTTTTCAAATGCGGAGGAAATATTATAAATCATAATAATACCACTTGTCCCAACCGAAAATATGACAAGTATAAATGAGAAAATAAACATCTTCATACGCAATGAAATTCTATTCATTCGTCATACTCCATCTCTATTCCAATTTCATCAATTTTAGCGAAATAGAACCATCCGCTAAAATATCAAAGCAGTTTTGTAGTATTGATGATAAAAGTTATCTTAAGTAGACACAGCATACCATGTAGAAGATTTCGATTCAAAAGAATATTTGGAAAGGATACTGTTTATATAACTATAAATCCCATGAGAATAAACAATCCAGCGCAGAAGCGACACATAATGAAAGGCCATCGCTAAGCGCCAAGCGATCTTAATAATCACACACCATAACAAATCCCAACACCACACATCTGCAAATTCCCCAATTCACAATACTGAGAGAATTCCCCAATATACAAACCACGACAATGAACCAAAGAGCGCAGAAGCGACATAAAATGAAAGGCAGCCCAATAACGCCGGAAGCGGACTACGAAAGTGCCGTAGTCCTATTTGTCCTGCGGCAAAGGCTGCACACCTGCATCCTGCAGGCGCCGAAGTGCTGAGACAGATAGTGCACTTCTATCTGGCTCAGCACGAAAGGCCATCGCCAAGCGCCAAGCGACTTTGGAAACCACATTCCATTAGAAGTCCCCAACAGCACACACCATCAAAACCAAAAAAGTCCAAAAAAAAACCACTCGCCAATGTTACTAAGCGAGTGGGCCTTCAATATTAATTTCCGAGTGCACCTTTAATCCGAGACTCCGGCATTGTTTCATCCGGTGAAATATCTTTAAACGTTTCGCCCGCCTCTTCCAAATCACGCGTTCTGTGTGCAATTCTAGATGACGCAGAAGCCGCAATACTTGCAACCAGATCATCAAGGAACGTATGCACCGCTCCACCTTTTTTAGTATCTAACTCTTTAATAATACCCGTTTTGTTCTTATCCAAATGTCCAAATGTCGTAACTGCAATTGAACCATATGTAAATACGGCCCCAAGCGCAATCGTCTCATCAACACCGAACAAACCTTCATCTGAACGAACAATTTGTAGCAGCGGTTCAGACAGTTTTCCCTGCTCCGCTAACTCATCAAGTTCAATACCAACTAAAATAGCATGTTGAAGTTCACGCTTCTTAAGCACACCTTCAACAGATTCGATACAGTGAGCCATTTGAAGTCCTTCATTGTATGGCAACTGCATTTCATATACTATTTCTGCTATTGCTCGCATCGTAACCCCACGACGTTCGAGTGCCTTCTTCGTTGCTTCAGCCACCACATTTGAGTGAACCACTTCAGCTTTTTTCCCCATAAGAATACAACCCCTTTTTAAATTGATTAATAATCTATCATATCAATAAAATGGATCCAAATATCAAATGATGTCTTTTCTAAAAATGACATGAACTCATTCCTACAGTATAGATAACCGACAGTCCATTTATACAAAATGAAAACAAAAGCAATACAACCATTATACCTATAAATGCAGATATGGTACAATTTCAAATATACATCTAGATGTGGAGGCGTTATGAATGGAATACGGTAAAATTAAAGAAGTTTCGTTTTACAGCAAGGCTTTGGATGAGGATATGCAACTCCTAATTCATTTGCCACATAATTATTCAGAACTCTATAAATATTCGATACTTATTGCATCCGATGGCAAAGACTATTTCCAGTACGGTCGCATTGGACGTGTCATTGACGAATTGATTCAAGCTCAGGAAATTGAAAATGTTATTGTCGTCGGTGTACCATATAAAAGCGTAAGCGAGCGAAGACGTCTATATCATCCTGAAGGCGATCGCCATGAAGCTTATTTACGCTTTCTTGCACGCGAGCTTGTGCCTTATATGGATGAAAACTACCCGACATATCAAGTCGGTGCTGGTAGAGGACTTATTGGTGATTCCCTAGCAGCAACAATATCTTTACTCGCAGCAGCCAAGTACCCAAATACATTTGGTAAAGTTCTTCTTCAATCACCTTATGTCGATAATTCCGTACTTGAAGCCGTAAAAGCAGTGCAAGACCCATCTCGCTTTTCAATATACCAAGTAATTGGTGATGGTGAAACGACTGTAAAAACTGCTGACAACGAAATAAAAGACTTCCTTACACCCAATCGTGAGTTAAAGAAATTGGTTGAAATTAAAGGGTTTCCATACTTCTATGAAGAATTCAAAGGAGACCATACTTGGAAATATTGGCAACCAGATGTTCGAAGAGCAATATCCATGGTTTATGGGGAATAGTAAGGGAAAACAGACAACGTGATACAGGTTCTGGTATGATAGAAGTAATAATATATAAGTTAACTTAATTTAATAGGAGGTATTTTATTATGAAATATGGAATTGTAGCATTTCCATCAAAGAAACTTCAAGATTTAGCAAACGGTTATCGAAAGAGATATGACCCGCATTATGCGCTCATCACTCCGCATATGACTATGAAAAGTGTCTTTAACGCAACCGATACCGAGATTGAAGATGTTGCAAAAGCAATTAAAGAAGTTACAAAAAAACACGGTCCATTCGAGCTGAATGTCGCAAAGGTCAGCACATTTGCGCCAATTACAAATGCAATCTATTTTAAAGCGACACCTAACGATGAAATGCTTAACCTTCACAAGGATTTGAACGACGATTTCTTTGGCGAAGCATCTGAATTTTCCTTCATTCCACACATTACAATCGCACAAAGACTTTCTTCAGGTGAACACGATGATATTATTGGTCAACTTAAAATGGTTGGTGTTGATCATAGTGAAACAATCGATCGCCTACATCTTCTATATCAACTTGATGACGGTTCATGGACAGTATATGAAACATTTCGACTTGAAGGGAACAAATAAGCGTTGTTTCGTGTAGAAATTGCAAGAGCGGACAAAGATAGGGAATCTGCTTTTCACATTCGAAAAAGAGTATTTGTGGAAGAACAAGGTGTACCGTTAAGTCTTGAGCTCGATGAACATGATAAAACGGCTACACATTTTGTTATATACACTAAAGATACTCCAATCGGTGCTGGACGACTTCGTGAAACGGATGCTGGAACCGGCAAAGTTGAACGAGTTTGTGTACTCCCTGAATACCGCGGTCGCCATCTTGGTAACCTAATTATGCACTCGCTTGAAGAGTATGCAAAAAATAATGAATTAGAAAAGATTATCTTAAACTCCCAGTCATATGCGGTACCCTTCTATGAAAAGCTTGGTTTTGTAATTACATCACCAGAATTTATGGATGCGGATATACCTCATCGTGCAATGGAAAAGAATTTAGTTTAATGAAATAGGAAGCCTCTATAGCATAATGCTATAGAGGCTTCCTATTTCTATATTGTTTTTACACATAAGCATTAATATTCATTCCCTTACCAACTACACGCGATATTGCAGGTGAGAGATTTACTGGATTCGGTTGAATATATCCTTGATAAGAACTTGGCGGAGCAATAACAGAAGAATGTTTCTTATTTCCCTCTTCTTTTTGTGATTGTTCCTGAAACTCATCAAAGTACTCATTATAAAACTTTACACGTTGAATTCTTCCAATATACGCAAAATTATGAGGTTGTTGACTCAAACGATTCGCATATTGCTCGGATTGAATTGGTCGAATTGGTAATAAGTAACCCATTATTACACCCCCTCATTATTAAGTTATATAACCTTTGCTAGTACTATACCCTTTATTAAGAATGTTAAACCAATCATTTCAACTCTTCTGTTAAGTCTTTATTAACGTCCCAACATATCTTGAATATCATTCAGATTCATAGATTTACCATTTGTAACAATTGAACGTACAAGTTCATCTTCTGTATGTTGAGGTACATCTTTTCTTGCCAGTTTACCTACATTGCGAATAATTTTTCGAACTTGACGTTCGTCACTGAAATCTGCATATTGAATGGCATTTGCAAGAGCAAATACTTCTTCCATAGGTACACCAGTTTTTGATTCTATTTTCCGGAAAAATGAATCATTCATCCGTCATTCCCCCTTTTATACGAAGCTTAGACCTACAATAATTAGTAAAATAAAGAGAACAACAATTAAAACGAACATTGATCCGCCATAATTGGCCCCTTCTTGGACACCGCCTCTTCCGCCACCATGTTGGTAACATCCATGTCCATACATAAAAAAATACCCCCCTTCTCTTCTAAGTATCCTATGCAAGGATATTAAAAAGGAGGCGGGCAAATATCTATTAAATATTTCCTTTTGGTTTAAAAATAAATGCTGCTATGAAACCAAATAATATGGCTGAACTAATTCCCGAGCTTGTCACTTCAAACATTCCCGTTAGAACACCTATTAAACCGTGCTTTTCGGCCTCTGCCATTGCACCATGAGTTAAAGCATTTCCGAAGGACATAATTGGAACTGTAGCACCTGCACCCGCAAAATCAATTAGCGGTTCATAAAGACCAAACCCATCTAAGACTGAACCGATAACAACCAATATACATAGCGTATGTGCTGGGGTCAGTTTTGCTACATCAAATAAGAGTTGACCGATAACACAAATTAAACCGCCAACAATAAAAGCCGTAATAAATAAAGAAACCATAAAACCCACTCATTTCATTATTAATTCTACTGCATGTGCAATACATGGAATTGTTTCACCTTGTTGAAAAGATAATGGCGATAAAAGTGCACCTGTAGCTATTAAGAGTACGCGATTGTATTCCCCTGATATCATCTTTGAAAATACATCCGTGAAATACACAGCCGCCGAACAACCGGAGCCACTTGCACCTGATAAAAATGCGGGATCATCCCCGTAAAACTCTGCTCCAGCATCACGAAAATTATTCCAAACATTTACTTGCGCAAGTTTACCAAGTTTCTTGTATATTTCAAATCCTGTTTTCCCTAAATCACCTGTAACAATTGCATCATAATCAGCCGTTTTCCTTCCATGACCTTCTAAATGCCGTTGCAATGTATCTGAAGCGGCAGGAGCCATAGCTGCTCCCATATTGAGAGGATCCGTAAGTTTAAAATCTATAACTCGCCCAATCGTTGCACCAACAATTGCGGGGAAACTTTTTTTATAAGGAGTTACAACAGCTACACCAGCTGCCGTTACAGTCCATTGTGCCGTTTCAGGTTTTTGTGCACCATATTCAACAGGGTAACGGAATTGGCGCTCAATTGAATTGTGCTGACTTGAAGAACCTGCTATTGAACATTTGGACATGCCTATATCCGTCAACAATGCTGCCGTGATAAGTGTAGATACTGATGTGGCACATGCTGAAAACATGCCAATATAGGGTACTTGAAGTGCCGATGCAGCAAAACTAGAAGGCGTCATTTGATTCACTAAATCTCCGATAATTAAAAAGTCTGTTTCCTCAGGTTGAATAGCAATCTTACTAAGAGCGATACGACACGCATCTTCCATCATTTTCGCATTTCCCTGTTCATTCGTCGTTAAATCGCATCGTTCATCTTCATAAATTTGATCAAAGAGAGGTGCATATACGCTTTTTTTTTCAAGCGGACCTACTGTCACCCCGGTTGCGATAATCGAAGGGGTGGATTGGAATTTAACAATACCTCTCACTACCATGAAACAACACCTAACTTTACAAGAATTGTCTTAATAAGTGCAACGACAAATGCAGAGAAAACGCCAAACAATATTACAGATCCAGCAAGTTTAAACATATTTCCACCTACGCCAAGTACATATCCTTCACTTTTATGTTCAATAGCGGCGGATGCAATGGCATTACTAAATCCAGTTATCGGAACAGCTGCACCTGCACCACCAAATTGTCCGATTTTCTTATACTGCCCAAAACCTGTCAACAACATTGCAATGAAAATTAATGTAGCAACTGTTGGATTACTTGCAGTTCTCTCGGTAAAATCAAAATACTTCATATAAAAAACAGAAATAAATTGGCCGATTAAACAAATCGTACCTCCGGTGATAAATGCCAAAAAGACATTTTTTAATAATGGTGTTTTCGGCGAGAGTTCCTTCTCTATCTCTGCATACTTTTTATCATCCATTTAGGTCTCTTCCTTTATTAGCGATTTTAATTTCTTAATGCTATTTTTTAATTTTTTCTCATCTGTCTGGTCAATCATTTTTTTGGTTTCCATAATTATCTTTTGATCTGCTGAAACGATAATGTTTAATTCCGAATGTAGCTTTTCAATTTTTTCTTTAAGTTCTTTTTCTATTTTTTTCTTCTTAAATCTTGAAAAAGTTCTTACCGTAACACCTGCAAGAATATCTTTTTCATTAAATACAGCAACTACATTCGTTAATCTAGGATCATTGATAAATATTTCTTCTACATCTTTTTCACTTATATCCGTGTTATTATTTATCTGGACTTTTTTGTCCACTGAATTGCATCCTGAAAGTACTAACACCAAAACGATTATTATCTTTCCTTTCCAAATAAAAATCCCTCCCATTTCTAAACAGTATGCCTTTTACTCATTAACTTTATTCAAAACCGGTTCGTGTGCCCTGTCACAGTTCATTTCGTCGCATAAATTATAAAGGAATGATAAGAAGGAGGTGGAATTAATGGGATGTGGAAGAAACGATGATATCGTTGATAACCGAGGCAAATGCAACACTCATTGTATTTGCGAGGTTGTTCGAGCGATTCGACGTATTCAAGATATTCGTGATGATGTAGATTGTGATGACTGTAAAACGGATTGTTTCATTACACCGTTAGGTAGCCTAGTAAGTCCAACAAGGAATCGTGCAAACACGCGTGTATTTATGCTGTTAACAAAAGACGGAACACCATTTAAAGCAATGTTTAAAAAATCTAGAAGACGTAGAAATGAAGATGTTTCTACAACAACTGATTCAGTTCAACGTGATAGCGATAACTGTTTTTCAGTATTTTTTAGAGTACAAAACGTATTTGACAATTGCTGTGCAACATTACAAGTTCTTGAACCACAAGATGCTAGAGGTAGAAGAGTAAACCTTTTCACCCATGGCAAATTAGACTATGACGCAATCTGTAGAGTTGAAAGATTTGAAGCAACAGGTTCTTGTGTAACAGTAGACTTGACTTGTTTCTGTGGAATTCAATGTGTTAAAGATGTATTTATTGAATGCGAAGAGAACTAATCAATTAAATTGCAATGCCCCATCTGTCTGACATGAAATTGTCAGGCAGTTTTTTCATAAAAAAAAGGCAAATCGAGTTTCCGATTTGCCTTTTATTATTTACGTTTCATGGATTGGGTGTCCACGCCAAAGGATGTCATCAATGGATGAAATCTCCAAAGCAACCACTCCTTCATTTTCACCGTGAAGATCAATGAACACCGTTTCTCCTTCGATTTTATTAATGGACCCTTTTAATATTTCATTACTTGTTATGAATTGAAGTGGTTTATAAATTGCACGTTGAAACGCACCGTCCAAATAAATAACTCTTTTAAGGACGGATAGGTCAATTTCTGGATTGGTGTTTTCCGTCAACACTACTTGTTCATCAGATTCTTGAAGTTCCTCTTCATTCATCATGAATACTGACGTACTTTCTTCATCTCTAACGACAACTCGAATAAATACAGGAGGTCCATCGACAAATAACATAGGTTTATTGTGTGAAATAATGTGCACATCCTTTTTGAGCTATTATATGCGTTTAAGAATGTGGGTGTTCACTTTACAATTCGCCAATAAACAAAGTCGCTAAACCTAAATAAATAATGACACTAATGATATCATTTAATGTTGTTATAAAAGGACCCGATGCAACTGCGGGATCGACTTTCATTTTATGCATAAATAAAGGAATAAACGATCCGGAAATCGTTGCAACAAAAATCGAGACGAAAATTGCAGCACCAACTAAAAGTCCAATTACAAATTCTTGTTTCCAAACATATATTAATCCAACAACAAAAACCGCACAAACAAATCCGGTAACAAGTCCCGTACCTGCCTCTCTAACAAGCAACTTAAACTTACTTTCATCTTCAACATCTCGCGTTGCGATACCCCTTACCGCTACCGCCAATGATTGTGTTCCACTATTTCCAGCCGTTCCCGCAATAAGGGGAATAAATGCGGCAAGCAAAGCTACTTTAGAAATCGTTTCAGTAAATAAATCAATCAGATTCGCTGTGAGCATACCAAGAATTAATAAAATAATAAGCCATGGCAGTCGTTTTTTAGCCGCCGTAAATGAGTTCGTATCGAAAGTGTCCATATCGGAAACAGCCGCAAGTTTTGAATAGTCATCCGATGCTTCTTCATCGAGCACATCAATAATATCATCGACTGTAATAATCCCCAATATATGTTGTTGAAAGTCCACAACAGGAACAGCAAGGAAATTATAATCTTTTATTGTTCGTGCAACGTCTTCTTGATCATCACTAACCAGAACACTAACAACACGATCGCTCATAATTGAAGCAATAAGTGTATCCTCGTCTGCAATTATGAGATCACGGAGTGAAACAACACCTGTCAAACGTTGGTTTTCATTAACAACAAATATATAATAAATCGTTTCTGCTTCTGGTGCTTCGTTCCGCAGAATTGTCATCGCTGACCGAACTGTGGAGTTTTCTGGAATCATAACAAATTCCGTCGTCATTATTGAACCAGCTGTATATTCTTCATAATGAAGAAGTGCTTTAATTTCAATTGCTTTTTCCTTATTCATTAATGTTAAATAACTTACAGCTTGAGTTTTGTCGAGTTCATTTAGGACATCAACCGCATTATCCACAAACATATATGAAATCATGTCTGCTGCATATGTGGCATCCATCTCTTGAAGATAAGCTTTATATTCATGATCATATATTTCACTTGTCTCAAAAATTTCCGCAAGTTCTTTCGGGGATAGATAATGATAAATAAGCTGTCTCTGCTCAGGCTCGATTTTCTCGTAGAAGGTTGCTCGGTCATAAGGGTGGAGCATCAAATATTCGTTGCGGAAACTTTTCATGTCACTATTAAGTAAAATATTTCTCATTTTCTCTTCATTATACTCTATATTTTCTGGCATATTGCACCTTCCTTTCCGTTCCTATAATGCATTTATCCGGCCTATTAAGGGCATCATTGAATTCGTACTATTCCCAAAAGAGGTGCTTTCATGGAGGTTGTTATGTGCTACTAAATTTCCTAATTGAGCTTGGGTATCTGACAAAAAACGACAAATTCATTTAACTAGCACAGTGGCACTCTATTTTACAGGAGAAGCCATGGACCTGGTGCCAAATTCACTACAAACATTAAGATTATAGTTCATTCCACAATATATAGACACTTATTTATTCCCCAGGAAATCATTAAAGAAGTTTTACCGCTATACTAAAGGAATTCAGGTCCAAGAACAATATTTTCTTGAAACTACTGAGGCTATAATAAATATAGGTTTTGTAAAAGAAATTCAATGATCTCTACAAAAATACAATCATTTTCACAATCTAGTTATCTTTAACAACACCCCAAAATACGGTAAAGGCGTTATTGTCCAAACCAGAATTCGTCAAGAAATGACATCATTATAGCCATCCGGATATTTTGCCTGTTGTATCGTTATAACTGTCAAAATCGATTCTTGTTGTTTACGAATGCTATCTGACAGCACCTTCTAGCTACTCTAATAAACATGTAAGATTCACTTATTTTGATTAAGATAACGCATATCTTTTGGAACTTTGCTCTCGAACACTTTCAATTCCCCGGAAAGTGGATGGGTAAACATAAGTGCAGTGCAATGGAGCGCCTGTCGTGAAATAAATAAGACGTCGCCACCATACAAATCATCTCCAACTAATGGATGGCCCGCCCATTCCATGTGGACTCGAATTTGGTGGGTTCTTCCCGTATGTAGGTTAAGATTGACGCGGGACAGGGCACGACCTTTTATGTGAAAACGTTCGCTAACCAGCACGTCAGTCCTTGCATATTGTCCATCTTCTCGTACAACTCGCTTAATAATACTGCCGTCTTCTCTACCAATCGGCTCTTCAATACTAAACGCATCTTTCATAATATGTCCTTCTACTATTGCCTCATATCGTCTGAAAAAATCCGAGTGTATCATTTGCTGTCCTAGTAAATGATGAATATGCCGGTTTCTAGCGATGCAAATTAAACCAGACGTATTGCGGTCGAGCCTTGTTACGATATGAACAGTTGATGGCACTCGTTCTCTTGTGAATTTCCCCGCCAAGAAATTTGCAATTGTTCCAGATGGGTGATCCCTTGATGGAATTGTACTCTGGCCGGCTGGTTTGTTAACAACAATTAGTGCATCGTCTTCATAAACCAAATCAAGTTCACCGTGCTCGACCGCTAAACCCATACTAATTTTTTCAGGTGGAAATTGGATTTCAACTTCATCTCCCGGATGAAGCGGATGTCGAACATCTCGTTCTATACCGTTGACAAGTAATTTTCCACCATCGTATTTAGTAGCGGTTAATGTGCGTTTTGAAATACTTTTTAAATGCAAAAATTCCCGAAGTAGTAAACCACTTTTTTTTACTTTGAATTGAAGACGCAATTGCTCGTTCATAGTTTTCTAATTAATCCTCACTATCAATAAACGAATCACTTACACGTGTCCAAAATGGAAACGGCCGGAATCTAGCGAATCGCACTCTTTTTTGGGACACTTCATATTCAATCGATTTCACATCTTTATGTAGCAATTGTAAATGATCCACGGTTACCATGAAATCGGGTGCCTTTACCGGCTTTAATACGCATCTATGGTGGGCCGGTAAAATCAGAGGCGATCCAACTGTTCGAAACACTCTATTATTTATAGAAGCCATTTCGGTTAGTTGCATGGCGGAAATGCCTGGATGGATAATTGCTCCCCCCAATGCTTTGTTATAAGCTGTTGAGCCAGAGGGCGTTGACATACATAGACCATCCCCACGGAAACGTTCAAAGTGGTTGCCATTCAGTTCTACGTCCATTACTAGAGTAACTTCAGGAGATTTAACCGTAGACTCATTAAGCGCTAGATATTTCACACTATCCGTTCCGTTTTGATAGTTAATCGTCACATCTAATAAAGGATAGTCAATTACATTATATTCCTTCCGTGCAATAGAAATAACGAGCTTCTCAATTTCAGCTGGTTTCCAATCTGCATAAAAACCTAGATGGCCCGTATGGATTCCAACAAATGCTGTATCTATTAAACGGTGACTATATTTATGAAACGCATGAAGTAAAGTTCCATCTCCTCCGATTGATAAGACGATCCCAGGTTCTTCCTCATCATATACCAATCCAAAATCAGTTAAATACTCCTTAGCATCCGCCATAAGCTTATTGGACAAATCATCATTACGTGATTGGATAGCAAATTTCATCTATTTCAACCTTCTTTCTATCTTTCCATTTTCACCATATCGTCTCGTTGCCGTTTCTTTGAATGCACTAAAATACAAATGGGCATCTTTTACTTCATCACGAATAAGCGACATCTCTTCATCCAATCGAAAAGCAGCTTCAGCAGCACGTTCAAGTCGATGGCTAATTTCAGCAGGCAATTCACCTTCATATTTATAATTCAGTGAATGCTCGATTGAAGCCCAGAAATTCATTGCGAGTGTTCGAATCTGTATCTCAGCAAGAATTGTTAGTTCACCATGAATTGTCTGCACAGGATATTTTATAATAATATGGTATGAACGATAGCCACTTGGTTTTTTATGTGAAATATAATCACGTTCTTCAATCACTTCAAGATCATTTCGCTGTCTTAGTGTAGCCACGATTGTGGCAATATCATCGACAAATTGACACATGATACGAAGTCCAGCAATATCTTGTATTTCTTCAGCAAGTTGTTCAGACGGTTCAAACAATATTTCTCGTTCAAGTGTCTTATCATAAATACTTGCAAGAGGCTTTACTCTACCCGTAATAAATTCGACAGGCGTATGTACATCCTCAAGTTCATATTGTGAACGGATCCCTTTAAGTTTAATCTTCAATTCATCTACAGCTTGTTTATAAGGTTGAAGAAACTGACTCCATTGTCCCATTCAAAAACCTCCTAATTTCCAAATTGAAAAAAGTAGTTTTATTAAGTGTTTTGTAGAATTTCTTTAAATGCAGTCTCAACAGCACTGGTAAACTTTTCCCCGTAATTGTTGTTCCCTTCTATATTGTATATCAGCATCGTTAATTCATCCTTAAATCCTATTAGAGGCAGTAGCTTATCTCCCCATGAAAGGATTGGGTCTAAATCCGATTTCAATACATCCACCATAAGTGGCCAAACTGCTTTCGTAAAATGAACTTGACTGTATCCCTCTTCTATTTCAAGCAGATAAACGAATGAGAGTTCATCCGAGTCGGTAATCATTTTGCCAGATGGTATTTCATTTGTAAATTCAATAGCTGATGTTAAGAAAAACAGAAACTCATTTTCATTTTTTAATGCTGTTTCTACTCGTAATTGATTGTTCAAAGTAAATCCTTCCCTTCCACGTTTCGCTACGCTTAGTTTATCATATGGAGCGCAGTCTTGCAGTCTGAATAATGTGTTTCTGTGTAGAAATTGGTATACTAATTAAAAGAATGATATTTGTTAGAGAAAAGGACTGATTTAATGGAAGCTCGTACAATTCGGACATTAATGGATATTGACGCAATGCAATCCCTCGGTGCTGTTAAAAGTTTAGCCAAGGAGAATACAACATCGTCATCTATTTTCAGCTCCATTCTCGGGGAGGTGCTTGGAAGTGCTTCTGTTTCCCAAACTTCCTCTACTATAATGGATAAATTGACAAACCCAGAGAGTTTGCTCTACAGCGGTAATCAGCCAGTATTCCATCCATCGTCTCTTTCAGATATTCTAGCAAACGTGAAGCCATCTGGAATTAGTAACAACGCTCATTCATCTAATTTGAATAGTGACTACACAGCCATTATTAAACAAGCCGCTGAAAAGTTTAACTTGCCTGAAAAACTAATCTCGGCTGTTATTAAAACAGAATCGAACTTTAAAAACAGCGTGGTTAGTCGTTCTGGCGCAGAGGGCTTAATGCAATTAATGCCTGGAACAGCAAAATTTCTTGGTGTTAATGATAGTTTCGATCCAGTCCAAAATATTACTGGGGGAGCTAAGTATTTAAGACAAATGCTCAATCAATTTGGCGGGGATATGAAACTTGCACTTGCTGCCTACAATGCGGGTCCTGGAAATGTGAAAAAGCATGGTGGAATACCTCCTTTTAAGGAAACGAAAGAATACGTCCAAAAAGTACTGGGCTACTTAAATTCATAGACCAAACCTTTGTTTCAATCCTTTTAATTCAGGTCAGTTTGTTTGTTAAAATGGTGTGGGATTGGTAGAATGTCAGTACAGTCAGAGCAAAGGAGATTGACATAATGATTAGAAAACCTTTGATTCCATATGAGGAAATTGGTGCAGAGAAGTTGTCGGATTTAATCGACTTGTTTTATGCTAAAGTGGGTGTCCACCCAGACCTTATCCCGATTTTCCCGGACGACTTAACAGAAACGGCACGTAAACAAAAACAATTTCAGACCCAATACTTAGGTGGACCAAACTTATTTTCAGAAGAGCATGGCCATCCGATGATGAAAGCCAGACATATGCCATTCGTCATTACACCCATAAGAGCTGAAGCATGGCTATCTTGTATGAGAGAAGCTATGGACGAAGTTGGACTTGAAGGTAAAATTCGTGAAATTTATTATAATCGACTCGTTCTAACTGCCCACCATATGGTGAACAGGAACGAGGAGGGACAACATTGAATAGACATACTTTAATGGAATACTCATTCAGTCCTTCCGCGCTAACGAGACCGATTGAACTATATGTTTATATCGATCCGCTATGCGTAGATTGCTGGACGCTTCAGCCAATCCTTAGGAAATTACAAGTAGATTATGAGCGATACTTCACACTTCGAATTGTATTGCGAACGACTCTACCTATATTGAATTTGCAAAATGCACAAGGAAATGTGATTGTCGATACATGCGAGAAATCTCATATTGCATTCCCATCGATTGCAGTTAAAGCAGCAGAGTTTCAAGGTAAACGTGCTGGTTTTAGATTCCTAACAAAAATGCTTGAGTACTCTTACTTAAAATCTAGAAATATATCTTCATTCTCAGTACTGCTCGAAATTGCTAGGAAACTCAATTTGGATGTTGATGAGTTTACTCGTGACTTCTCTTCTAAAAATGTGCTTAGATCATTACAGGTAGATTTGTATATGGCACGGGAAATGGAAGTCGATACTGCCCCTACTTTTGTTTTCTTCAATGAAAACATAGAAGATGAAGGCTTAAAAGTAAGCGGGATGTATGGCTATGAAGTATATGAACAAATTCTTGAAGAGCTCATCGGTCAATCGATTATTCCAGATAACCCTCCTCCATTAAAGGAGCTATTTGGTCGATTTGATACATTAGCTACGAAGGAAATTGCTGAAATATATAGAATTAGCGAGAAATCAGCAGAACGAGAATTAAAAAAATGTCTTTTAAAACAACATGTCGAACGTACACCTTATCAAGATACAATGTTATGGAGAAAAAAACGATTACCAATATAAAAAATGTCCATTGTCCGGAATTCTTCCGAACAATGGACATTTTTACGTTTACAAAACAAAGAAGCATCCACTCCTGGGGGGGAATGGATGCTCTATATAAAAAAAAGGGAATGGGAGAAATCTCACGATCAAACAAAAGGGGTGTATGTTTGTATGTGATTTATTTCACATCCTTATCGTATCATCATATAACTGTAACATCAACAATTCACAAAGAGTTTCACAGGACTGTAACATTCATTATTTTTTAGAGGCGTTTTACTTTATATTTATATAACATATGTTTTGTATTCAATTAGAAAGAAACAGTCATTTACACCAAAACTTATCGGTGTAAGTGACTGTTTCTTTTTTACTTTAGTTCTTTAGTTCTTTAGTTCTTTAGTTCTTTAATAGAAGTGCTTCAAGTTCATTTAGTTTCTCTTCAAACACACGACATGCTTCTTCAATCGGTGCGGCACTTGTCATATCGACTCCTGCTTTTTTTAGCACTTCTATAGGATAATCAGAAGATCCCGCCTTCAAGAAGTTATTAATATACCGTTCTACAGCTGGTTCGCCTTCATTTAGGATTTGATTGCTTAGTGCAACTGCGGCACTATATCCTGTTGCATATTGGTATACATAATAGTTGTAGTAGAAATGTGGAATTCTTGCCCATTCGAGTCCAATTTCTTCATCGATAACTATGTCTTCACCAAAATACTTTTTATTTAATTCGTAATATTCTTCCGTTAACTTATCAGCTGTTAACGCAACTCCGTCCTGATCCAATTGATGGATACGGTGTTCAAATTCAGCAAACATCGTCTGACGGAAAACAGTTCCCCTGAATCCATCTAGCCAATAGTTCAGAAGGTAGATTCGTTTTTGCTCATCCTTAATTGTTTTTAGTAAATGATCGTTTAAAATTGCTTCATTCACCGTGGATGCTACTTCCGCAACGAAAATTGAGTAGCTACTGTAGACATAAGGTTGGTTTTTTCGTGAATAATAACTATGCACGCTATGTCCAAACTCATGTGCCAGTGTGAATAAATTATTCGCACTGTCTTGCCAGTTCATTAGCACATATGGGTTGGTGCCGTATGATCCTGATGAATAAGCACCCGAACGCTTTCCTTTATTCTCACGAACGTCGACCCAGCGGTTTTCAAGCCCTTCTTTAACAATTGACACGTATTCTTCGCCAAGTGGATGGAAGCTCTCAAGCATCGTCTGTGTTGCTTCCTCATAAGGGATTTTCATGTCCGCGTCTTTCACAAGCGGTGCATAGAGATCCCACATATGAAGTTCATCTAATTCAAAGACTTGTTTCCGAAGCGCTACATACCTCTGTAGCAAGTGGACGTTGTTATTTATTGTAGTTACAAGGTTTTCGTATACTTGTTCCGGGATATGGTTATTCGACATCGCCGCTTCACGTGCAGAGGAGTAATTGCGAATGCGAGCATTGACGTTATTGCTTTTCACATTGCCCGTTAAAGTAGATGCAAATGTGTTTTTAAATTGGCCGTATACCGAATACATCGCTTTAAATGCTTCTTCTCTAACTTCGGGATTATCACTTTCTAGGAAACCAACATATCGGCCATGTGTTAATTCTACGTCTTCACCATCATCGTCTTTAACGACCGGAAACTTTAAGTCCGCATTATTTAACATACTGAATGTTTCCGATGAACTTCCTACTACTTCGGATATTTGTGCAAGCAATGCTTCCTGCTCAGCAGGCAAAATATGTGGGCGTTGTGCATTGATTTCTTCAAATTCCTGTTTGTATAAACGAAGCCCTTCATGCTCCTCAATAGATTTCGATAATTTATCTTCATCAATTGACATGAGCTCTGGCAAGAAGAATGACAAAGCAGTCGATACTTTAACAAAAAGTGTTTTAATACGACCGTCCATTGCTTGATAGAAACCATTTGTTGTGTCTTGATCGGTTTTTAAATGTGCATATGTGTAAAGCTTACGCAATCTTACTGTCAAAGCATCACGATACTCCAAAGCAGTTAGAAGTGCTTCTGGACCATTTCCAAGCGTCCCTTGAATAGCTGCTGCTTCTAACGTGAACTCTTCAACTTCCTTATACTCTTTTTCCCATTGTTCATCGGTTTCAAAGATGTCTTCAAGGCGCCAAGTTTCTTCCACCTTTACCTCATCACGATTTAATACTTTGTTTTTATTTTCAGTTGTCATTAATAGTCCCCCTTCTCCCTTTAGTTCGGGAAACGAATCATTTCTATTTTCTCAATTTTCATTCCTTTTTGCAAGTAATCGTTCTGCAAATAGTTGAACTATTTTTTCCTCACCAAAATCACCTATGTCTTGGAGCGAATCAATGCCTACAGAAAGCAAGAGATCTCGGTACGCCAAGCAAGCTTTTATTTGATTATAAGATGGGTGGTCAAGTTCACGAATAAAATTTCTTGCTAATTCTATTGATAAATTACTAACACGTAGACCCTTTCTCTTTAAAAACCGGATCAGTCTAATTTGCCATTCACAACTATGTTCACGAAATGCAGTCGAAAATGGGAGCGGTAGTCCAATCCAAAATGGTAATTCAACAGGGTGGATTTTCAACTCATAACAACATCTTAAAAATGGGTCGTTAATCCCTTTTCTACTCAATAAAACTCGAGAGTTTAAAAATTTTAAACGGTTTGTTAAATAAATTTTTACATACTCGTTTATTTCATTGCTTGTTGCTGCTTTGGGTCGTGCAAAAGGGAAGATTTGCAACGAAATTGGAAGGACACGATGGATGCCAATATATCTCTTTCCACCTATATGAATGAGATTACTAAAATAATGGAACTGCTTTGTTAGGGGATTATATGTGAGGAAAACAAGTCCTTCTGGAGTTTTGTACGTAAAGAAGTTTACGTGAAATTTAGAGAAATCAAATACAGAGACACCTTGCGGGAGTAAGCTGATTTTTGGCGGGGTAAGCAAAATCCATATCGGTCGCATTCCTGCACTAAGGTAACCATTCGTTCTCAGTTTCATTATATTTATAGATATTGGGCTGCACTGAAACTCAATAGGTACTTTATTGGAATCTGTTGTTACGAGCAAATCAGGCCGTTGTGATAAAGCACTAAAATACGGTTCCAGTTTTACCTCTTGTCTATTTTTCAAGAAAAACTCATATAACTGTCTTTTCCCTTCAAGATGAATCTGAGTTTCTCCTTCTGAAAATGATGCTGAACAGTTCGCATGGCTCTTATGGGCAAAATGTGGAATAACAATGTCGCCGACTTTTAGATGAACGGGATCATCACATTGTGGACAAAAGAAATTAATCTTCTTTCGCCAATCTCTCAATTGTTCCTTTTTCATCGCACTGGACAGAATAATAATTGTACCATCTTCTTTTTTAGCAGTTAAAATAGCTTCTCCCTCCTCTTCTACGTCAATTTTACGAATACTCAGACAAAATAGCAAGTAGAAGTTGGTTTTTTTATATCGCTTTTGATCGGAGTATATTGTGATTATCTTCTTACACTCGATGTTTTTTGAATACTAGTTGTTTCGTTGAACAGCGCCAAGCATTGACTTCTCGAAAGTTCGCAACGTTATCGAATTAACACCGTAACTTTCGCCAAACAAAAAACGCAGCTACCCAATTAGGCGCTGCGTTGTTAATTTATTCATGGTGTTCCAAAATACGAATCTGTTTGTGTGAAAACATCAGATTTCATAATCACATTTCCATATTCCTCTAGACGATGGATTGTCATGTTGGATGCTGTTCCGAATTCTGTGATAACACTGTATAAATCTGTTTTTTGTATATCGTCCATACCGGGTTCATCATACAAAACGTGCAAGTAGAATGTGTTTTCAAGTGAGTAAAGCGATGTTGTTACATTATATTCTTTCACTCGTCCCGAAAGCATAATAACATCTTCGAATTCTTTAAAGTAAAAAGTATTTTCAAGCCACTCCATTGTACCACCTGGTCCAATCGTCGCAATTTCGTCAGTGTCATCAAAAACTTCAATGTCGGGTCGGAATGGTTTCTTGGAATCGTCTCCTGAAAAAGGGGATTCCCCCAATTGGCCATCTTCTGAAGTCTGAGCGCGTGTAACCGTTACTTCGATGCCATTATTCATCGCATGGACCTGAATCCATAATGGACCCTCGACTTCAAACTCAGACTCTTCATTGATTTCGTCCATCATTTCCCAAAAAAGTTCTTCGCTTTTATCGCGATTATACCAAACTTCTTCACGAGTGAAACCACGTTCTTCGATATCTTTATAAGATAAAAAAAACTTAACTGTATTTTCATTTATACGCTCGATTTCCATCTCTCAATCTCTCCCTTCTTACGAAATAGGTTGAATCCCATTTCTTTTAATAATATGCAGTCAATCTGCAATGCCTTACTCTTAATATATGACCGCTCTGTGAGATTTGAAAGGGTTTCGCCTTAGAACGACAACTTTAGATAGTAATAGCATTGTAGAGAACATTTTATATGAATGCAAGGCAAAAATGAAAAGCCGATAGGATTACGGCATTTTTCAATGTCATACCCCTACCAGCTCATTATTATTCTGTTCATTTAGTTTACCATGCGACGCGCTTCAAGCAACTGGTAAGCCCTAACTTTTCTTGGAAGGAAACGACGAATTTCATCTTCATTATATCCGACTTGCAACCTTTTCTCATCAAGAATAATTGGTCTTCTAAGTAGACCAGGATGTTCCTGAATCAACTCATAAAGTCTTTGCAGTGGAAGACTTTCTACATCTACATTTAGTTTTTGAAATATTTTAGATCTCGTTGAAATAATCTCATCTGTACCGTCTTCAGTCATACGGAGAATTTCTTTTATTTCATCGATATTTAGAGGTTCGGAAAAGATGTTACGCTCTGTGTATGGTATTTCATGTTCCTCCAACCATGCTTTTGCTTTTCTGCATGACGTACAGCTCGGTGACGTAAATAATGTGACCATCATAATGCTGACACTTCCTTTCAGATTGAATCGTCGCAAATGTATTTATAGAAATTTATTTAGAATAATTATAAACTAACCTTATCTAAGTAATATTATACACATATTTAATAGTGATGAATACACTTTTTGTGAAATACTTAACATTTATTGACCAATGTTCACAATTCCTTAATATTACAGGGTTTTCAATGATATATAAATCACTTTTGTGTTCTACTATCTGTTATACCCTTCAAATTGCCTAAATAAACATCCTTTTGAAAAAAAAAGTTCAGTTCTCAATTAGATTCTTCTTACTGAAAAAATCAATCTACACTTAATAGTACGTTTGTAAAAGGAAAAGGTTTCATTTATAACGAAAAAGATTCCAAAACACCTACAGCATTTTGGAATCCTATTTTACTTGTAAGTGACACCAGGAGTATAGCGATTTCCAGCATTCCATAGAAGGTATTCATTTATGCCATTATCTTTGAGCCCTTTAATTTGAGCGTCCACTTCCGTTTTACCATACTTTAAGTAGTTACCCGCTCCAAGCCATGGTGCACTGAAGTCTTGAATCCACGGTCGCGATATTGGTGGATTTTCAAGTGCACCCAATACCTCATTCTCTATTTTTGCATATTCGGATACTAAACGATATGGTTCAAGATCCGGTTTATTAATGCCGAAATAAGATGTCCAGTGACTTGGATAAATCATGGATGAAATAACATCGACATTTTCAGATATTCTTGAGAAGTTTTGACCAATTCCAGGTGCTTCCGTTAACGTTGCTGCATATCCAAAGATGTCTACAGAAACCTTAACACCATATGGTTTCAATTTCTCGCGAGCATATTCAACGAAATCAGTAATCGCTTCAACGCGTCGCTGCACTGGATCTAGTTCAGATTCTTCATAATCCTCAAAGACATATTTTAATGCATCATGACGTTTTTCAAATCCTTCTGGAAAGCGTACATAGTCAAATTGGATTTCTTGAAAACCCATTTTTGCAGCTTCAATTGCAATGTTGACGTTATGATCCCAAACTTCCTTCATAAATGGATTTACAAAGGATTCACCACGTCCATTTTTCCATACTTTATCGCCATCCATAAATGTTAAGTCATGACGTTTCTCCGCAAGCACACTGTCTTTGAATACGACAATTCGCCCAATAGGATAAATTTCTTTCTGCTCAAGTTCTTTTAACATCTTTATTGGGTCTTTTATATAAGGTTTCCCAATTTCCAAAGAGGATAACTCGGAATCCTTATCGGGAACATACGTAATGTTTCCATAGTCGTCTTTAATATCAATGACCATTGCGTTAAGGTCCGTTGTATCTAAAAGACTAACTAAAGATTCAAATCGTGCGCCTCCCGCCGAGTGTCCTGTTACATAAATCCCGCGAATAGCATCTGGGTAATGGAATGTTAATCCAGAATCAAATTTAAATAACCGGGAATTGGCAACTAATTGCTTATCGATTTCTTCAAATCCATATGTACGTTCTGTAAAATTTTCCACGTTTAGTTTTTCATCTGCCAACACCGTCATTGGAATCGTTACACAAACGGCTAATAGTAAAGCCGTCGTCCACTTTATCAGCTTCATTTCGACAACATTCCTTCCTTTCTTACAATATTAGCAATAAAATAGATTAATTGATACGTTAATTTCGCTCAATTAAATTGCAAAATACATTTCTTAGGTTTATAATTCATAAACTATTACAAACAAACGGCATCGATGGAAAGAGTATTTCTGTTTTCAGTTTTTAGAGAGTCTGTGGTTGGTGTAAACAGATAACTGAGCAGAAAGAATTGGGTTCCTGAGCTTGATGGATGAACCGCTAAATGGTTTAGTAGTCTGTCACGTTTCCCGCGTTATGGGACTTTGAGTGGCCTTCGGGCAATTCGGGTGGTACCACGGTTGAATTCGATTCAGTCGTCCCTCTATTAGTAGAGGGGCGACTTTTTTTGTGCTCCTACAGGACGTAGGCGTGCGGCTTTTGCCACAGGACGTGGCGCACTTTAGCCGCCTTCCTTTTCGACGTAGGCGTGCGGCTTTGCCACAGGACCTGGCGCATTTTAGCCGCTTTTCATTGAAAAATAAAAAAATATGGAGGAATTAATTATGAAAACAATTTTTTCAGGCATTCAACCGACAGGAATTGTAACACTTGGTAATTATATCGGAGCTATTCGTCAGTTTACTGAACTTCAGTATGAGTACGATTGTTTGTTTTGCATTGTTGACCAACATGCAATCACAGTACAACAAGACCCTACCGAATTAAGAAAGGCCATCCGTTCCCTTGCAGCGATTTACATTGCAAGTGGAATAGATCCCGAGAATTCTGTAGTTTTCATACAATCTGAAGTTCCTGCACACGCACAAGCTGGCTGGATTATGCAAAGTATCGCGTATATTGGCGAACTTGAACGCATGACGCAATTTAAAGATAAGTCTGATGGTAAGGACGCGGTATCTGCTGCTCTACTTACGTATCCCCCATTAATGGCGGCTGATATTCTTTTGTACAACACAGATATCGTCCCTGTTGGCGATGATCAAAAACAACATCTTGAAATTACGCGGGATTTGGCAGAGCGCTTTAACAACCGCTACGGCAAAGTATTAACGATACCTGAAATCAAAGTCCCTGAAAATGGCGCTCGCATTAAGTCGTTGCAAGATCCACTTAAAAAGATGAGTAAATCCGATCCAAATAAAAGAGGTACACTTTCATTATTGGACACTCCAAAAGAAATTGAAAAGAAAATAAAAAGTGCCGTAACAGATTCGGACGGCATCGTTTTATTCGACACGCTCAATAAACCCGGTGTCTCTAATTTATTGACCATCGAGTCTGCTTTAAGCAATGTTTCAATTGCGGATCTTGTAACGAAATACGAAGGTCTTGGCTACGGTGCATTTAAAGCAGGAGTCGCCGAAGCAATTGTTAACCATCTTTCCCCAATCCAAGAAAAGTATTATGAGCTTCTGGAGTCCTCTGTTTTAGATGAAATGCTCGATAAAGGTGCGGAAAAAGCGAACGCAATCGCTTCTGCTACTCTTCGAAAAATGGAGAATGCGATGGGGCTCGGTAGGCAACGGTAATCGCCAATACGAGTGAAGAACCAATCAGCAATGTGAAATCCGGCGTCCGAATGATGTAATAGATGACTTGATTCCACTCATAACCAAATGTTCTATAATTTAAATAAAATATGATATGCGTTGCGCTAATTACGATTAAACCGTAACTTATGAGAAATAAAAATAGTCGTGTAATCGCAGCTCATCCTTTAGCTTTTCTTTAATGATATGAACAAGCACCCTCCTTTTAGACGTTAAGTCGAAGGAGGGTTTTTTCACCACAAAAAAGACACTCCATTGAATCGGAGTGCCACTTTTGGAACATATTACATTTTTTTGAATACGAGTGAAGCATTATGTCCGCCAAAACCAAGTGAGTTGCTCATTGCATACTCAATATTTGCTTTGCGAGCGACATTTGGTACGTAATCAAGATCACATTCCGGATCTGCATTTACATAATTCATCGTCGGAGGAAGAATTCCTTCTTTTAATGCTTTCACTGTGAAGATTGCCTCAAGACCACCAGCAGCACCCAAAAGGTGACCTGTTAACGCTTTAGTCGAGCTCATTGCAAGTTTATACGCATGTTCGCCAAAAACGGCTTTCGCTGCCATCGTTTCAAATTGATCGTTATACGGAGTACTTGTTCCGTGTGCATTAATGTATCCGATTTGTTCTGGAGAAATTTCGGATTGCTCAATCGCTTGTCTCATTGAACGAGCAGCTCCTTCGCCTCCTGGTGCTGGAGCTGTAATATGATGTGCGTCTCCTGTTGAACCGTAACCTGTCAATTCTGCATAAATTTTCGCCCCACGCGCTACGGCATGTTCGTATTCTTCGAGAATTAAAATTCCTGCTCCTTCACCGATAACAAAACCATCGCGGTCTTTATCAAACGGACGTGAAGCTGTGTTAGGGTCTGGATTCAAAGATAATGCTGTATTTGCACAAAATCCTGCAACAGACATTGTAGTAATTGGTGCCTCTGCGCCGCCTGTAATCATTACGTCAGCATCACCCCTACGAATTACTTCGAATGCATCTCCAATAGAATTCGTTCCCGATGCACAAGCCGTCACCGTACATGAATTAATACCTTTCGCTCCGAAATAGATTCCAACTTGTCCTGAAGCCATATCAGGAATCATCATCGGTACAAAAAACGGACTGACACGACGGTATCCTCGTTCCATGAAAATTTTAAACTGTTGTTCATGCGTTTCCATGCCGCCAATTCCCGAACCAATCCAGACACCTGTACGAAGTTTTAAATCTTCATCCAATTCAAGGTTCGCATCTTTCATCGCCATTACTGACGCAGCAATTGCGTAATGTGTGAAGCGGTCCATTTTGCGTGCTTCTTTTTTAACAATATAATCTTCTATATTAAAATCCTTTACTTCAGCTGCAACTTTAACTGGAAATTGTTCGCTGTCCAGTCTCGTTAACATACCAATACCAGATTTACCGTTAATTACCGCTTCCCATGATTCCTCAGCCGAATTTCCAACTGGTGAAACGGCACCAACACCGGTTACTACTACACGTTTTTTAGTCAAAGTACTTGCTCCCCTTTATTATAAATTAGATTATTTATCTTCCCCATTTAATACATAGTGCTCCCCAAGTTAACCCTCCGCCAAACCCAACTAGAACGATAACATCATCGTCTTTTACTTTACCTTCTTCTAAATCATCAAAAAGTGAGATTGGAATAGATGCGGAAGATGTATTGCCATATTTATGAACGGTTTTAGACATTTTTTCAATGGGTAAACCGAGTCGCACACGAGATGATTCCATAATTCGGATATTCGCCTGGTGTGGAATTAAATAATCGACTTCATTTGTTGTAAGTCCCGCTTTTTCAATAACATTTATCGCTGACTGTCCCATTTGACGGACTGCGAACTTGAACACTTCACGACCGTTCATCATTAGTTTATCAGCTTGATAGAGATGTTTTCCACCACTGCCGTCTGCACCTAGTTCAAATGATAAAATTCCCCGGCCTTCACTAACTTTACCAACTATTGTTGCTCCGGCACCATCTCCAAAAAGAACTGCAGTGTTACGGTCTTCCCAGTCTGTTATCTTCGAAAGTTTTTCTACACCGACAACGAGTACATAGTCATATGTTCCGGACTCGACAAATTGTTTCGCCGTTACAACGCCGTACATAAATCCTGCACAGGCTGCGGAAACATCCATTGCCGCAGCATTCTTCGCACCCAGCTTTTCTTGAAGCATTGCTGCTACTGATGGAAAAGGTTGATCCGGTGTGACTGTTGCAACAAGAATTAGACCGATTTCTTCAGGATTGATGCCAGCATTTTTAATTGCGTCTTTCGCTGCATGATACGCCATATCAGATGTATTAATAGAATCGTCCGCAATTCGTCTTTCTTCAATCCCGGTACGTGAACGAATCCACTCATCTGTAGTATCCATTCGTTTTTCTAAATCTGCATTCGTTACAATATTGGGCGGCACATACTTACCCATACTTATAAGACCAGCATTCATCAAACTTCCTCCGTTCATTATCATCTGTTATTAGTACCTAGTATTAATAATAAGAGAAATGAACACATTTTACAACCTACCGACACTATTTCGCCAAAATAAAGTTCATTCTGCATAGATAATTCTTTCTCCATAGGGAACCCTATGATATGATAGTTTTAGAAATAGTAATGTAGAGGTGAATTAAATGAAAATCATAATGACATTTATCTGGTCTTTCTTATTAGTATCCTTGTTAAACTATGTTGTTGGTTCGATTGCGAACGTTCCATTTAACTTTCAAGCAGGAGCAATCATTTCACTCGGTCTTTCTGTTTTAATCCTTGTAATGGGTCAAATAATCCCAGAAGGTACTGTAGCAGATCATTAATCAGCAAAAAAAAGAGCCACTCGGATTTTTCTCCGGAGTGGCTTTTTTTTTACTTAGCCTTTATTCACAGTCAACTTACCCTCTACCATCGACAAATGTAAACCGTCGCCGCGTTCGAGGTGACCGCCTATCAATTCTTTAGCAACAACCGTTTCTACATGACGTTGAATGAATCTTTTTAATGGTCTTGCACCAAAATCGGCATCCGTTCCTTGATCTACAATCCACTCAAGAACCTCATCCTCATAACTCAGAACAATTTCCTGCTCACTTAGTCGTTTGACAAGATCTTCAAGCATTTTCCGAGTGATGAGCTGGAACGAACTGCTTGTAAGTGAGTGGAAAATAATAATATCATCCATTCGGTTGAGCAGTTCTGGTTTAAAGTGATTTTTTAATTCCGCAAGTACCAAATCTTCTGCTGCATGATTTTCAGTACCTACCAAACCTGTCAACAAATATGAGGAACCGATGTTGGACGTCATAATAATGACCGTATTTGTGAAATTGACAAGTCTTCCTTGACTATCTGTAATACGTCCATCATCCAAAACTTGGAGAAGAATATTTGCAACATCCGGATGGGCTTTTTCGATTTCATCTAAAAGAATAACTGAATAGGGATTTCTGCGCACAGCTTCCGTCAATTGTCCACCTTCTTCGTAACCAATATATCCTGGCGGTGCTCCTACCAATCTTGACACGCTATGTTTCTCCATATATTCAGACATATCAATTCGAATGAAGTGATCTTCCGAGTCAAATAAAGTCGCAGCAAGTGTTTTCGCAAGTTCTGTTTTCCCGACCCCAGTAGGCCCTAAGAATAAAAACGAACCTATTGGCTTAGCGGGATCTTTAATCCCAGCACGCGCACGCCAGACCGCTTCTGTGACCAGTTGTACTGCGTCGTCCTGTCCGATCACTCTCTCTTTCAATGTTTCATGTAAACGCAACAGTTTTTCACGTTCACCTTCTACAAGTTTTGTTACCGGAATACCCGTCCAGCGAGCAACAATCATTGCGATTTCTTCTTCGGTTACTTCTTCTCGCAACAACCGATTCTCTTTACCATCTAGTAATGGCTCTTCGGATACTACAAGTTCGGCTTCCAATGCTGGAATTTTACCATGCCGAAGTTCCGCGGCTTTATTCAAATCAAAGCGATTTTCTGCATCTTCGAGTTCTCGGCGGTAGCGATCTAACAGACCACGCTTTTCTTGGATATCGCTTAGCGTTTTCTTCTCAGCTTCCCACTGTGAACGCATACCAGCTGAGGAATCTTTTAACTCTTGAAGTTCAACTCTTAATGCTTCTAGCCGTGACTTACTTGCAGAATCCTTCTCTTTACGAAGAGCCTGTTCCTCAATTTCAAGTTGCATCATTCGGCGCGTCACTTGGTCCAGTTCCTGAGGCATTGAATCGATTTCAGTTCGAATCATCGCACTTGCTTCGTCAATCAAGTCTATTGCTTTATCCGGTAAAAATCGTTCAGTTAAATAGCGATCCGATAAGGCTGCGGCCGCTACAATTGCACGGTCATGAATTCGTACCCCATGATGCAGCTCATACATTTCTTTAAGTCCTCGTAAAATCGATACCGTGTCTTCAACAGACGGTTCACGAACAAGAACTTTTTGAAAGCGTCTTTCAAGTGCCGGGTCTTTTTCTATATTCATCCGATATTCATCAAGCGTTGTCGCTCCGATACAGAAGAGCTCACCTCTTGCAAGCATCGGTTTTAACATGTTCCCTGCATCCATCGCACCTTCAGTTTTACCCGCGCCTACAATTGTATGGATTTCATCGATAAACAGAATAATTTGACCTGAGCTATCCTTTACTTGCTTTAGCACACTTTTAAGCCGTTCTTCAAATTCCCCGCGGTATTTCGCACCCGCAATAAGAGAAGCCATATCCAGTTCAAAAATTTCCCGACCTTTTAAACCTTCTGGAACATCGCCTTTGACAATCCGTTGTGCAAGTCCTTCTACTATTGCCGTCTTCCCTACACCTGGTTCTCCGATAAGAACAGGGTTATTTTTCGTTTTTCTTGAAAGAATTCGAATCACGTTGCGAATTTCTTCATCACGTCCAATTACAGGATCCATCTTCCCGTTTTTCACATCTTCCACAAGATTACGTCCAAATTGCTCAAGCGGTGTGCGTTGGTCTTCTTGTTCAGGGTTCATTCTCATATACATCCACCTTTCAAATGTTTGACTTTGACTATCTTTGATTAATTAAATTATAATATGCCTAGCGCTTGATGTAAAGCATTTCGCGTTGTGAAATTCATGCAATATAATTCCAACAAAAATAGACCGCATAACAATGAATATGTCATGCGATCTATACTTATAAAGAGGATATATTTAAATTAACGTACGCCGAGAGCAATTTTCGCGTAGCGAGACATATTTTCTTTTGACCACGGCGGACTCCAGACAATCTTAACTTCTACCGCTTTCACTTCCGGAAGTTCCATTAGTTCTTGTTCTATATTCGCAACGATTTGTGGTCCCATAGGGCAACCCATTGACGTTAGTGTCATTGTTACAATCGCTGTTCCTTCTTCGTTTAGTTCTACATCACGAATGAGCCCTAAATTGACGATATCAATCCCAAGCTCAGGATCGATAACATTTTCAATTACACCCATCATACTGTCTTTCATATCCTGACTCATGTACATACCCCTCTCAATCATTTGGTTCTTTCATCATAACAGATTTCCTGTCAATCATTCAACTGACTTGCCACCCAGTTCGTCGCTTTTAACAATCCTTCTCTCGAAACTGAGTGGCCTGCAACTTCATCCGCATCAAAAACAATTCGCTCTGGTACATCATAATACTCTTTCTTCATTGCTTTATAAAAATGATATGTTGGTTCAAAAGGTACAACTGTATCGTTTTTTCCATGCCAAAAATAGAGTGGACGTTGGTTCAACTTCGTTGGTTGTTTTGTTAAATCGAAATAAGAAAGGTTTTCAAACAGCTTTTTCTTTTCCGCCACGGAGACCGGCAATTCGAATCCGCCACGCTCAAAATGACTTATTTGAGCTTTCGCCAACTTTTCAAAGCCGGGAGTACCCATCATAACTAGGGCGGCCGAAATCCACTCATACGCCGTCAAGCAACCGAGTGTTGTAATTCCTCCCATCGACGAACCGCCAACCGCGATTTTTTTCGAAACAATCAATTTTCGTTTCAACAGCTCTTCTTTTAACAACCCTACCTCTTCAATAGATGTTAAAATAACTTCCCAAAAACGAAGTCCTAATTGAACTTCATCTAAATTTTCATCACGTGACCCATGGAGATGTGCGTCCGGTAAAATTACCCGAATTCCCTGTCTAGCTAGATTATAAGCATAGTGAAGATTATGTTCTTTGGCACTGGAAAAGCCATGAAGAAATATCAAGACAGGTACTTCTTGAGTTTCATATTGTTCTTCTACTATATGTAATACAGGAATATCATTCCATAGTTCTTCTTTTAAAATCAATGGAATCACACCTTTCCCTTTTCAGGTAATCGTAACAAAGTTTTTCTGAAAAAACAAAAAGGAAGATTAATAAGAAAACTATTTTGACTTAGAGTGTCCCTTAACGATAGACTTTACTAATATGGAGGGGGAGTTTTTTTGAAACCACATTTAATCGTTGTAGACCTAGATGGTACCTTACTTACCGACAAGAAAAACATTTCAACAAAAACAGCCAAAACGTTATTGGACGCAAAAGAACAAGGTCACCATGTAATGATTGCAACTGGAAGACCTTATAGATCATCCGAACTTTATTATAATCAGTTGGATTTAAAGACCCCTATTGTTAATTTTAACGGTGCATTCGTGCATCGTCCTGGGGATTATAACTGGAAAAGCATTCATGAAACACTTGAATTATCCGTCGTAAAGGATGTAATGGAAGCAATGAAAGAATATCCTTGGAACAATATTGTAGCTGAGGTTATGGACGATGTGTACATGCATTACCACGACGAGAAACTTATCGATGTGTTTAATACCGGAAAACCTAAAATCACAACAGGTGAAATCCAAAGTTTACTGCAAGACAACCCAACAAGTTTATTAATTCAAGCAGACGAAGCCAATGTTGACGAAATTTGTAAACATCTTAGCCATGTCCATGCTGAAGTTGTTGGACACCGGATTTGGAAATCACCTTGGGGACATGTTATTGAAGTTTTCCGTCACGGACTTAGTAAAGCAGTCGGCCTTGCACATGTTGCAAAGTATATGGATATTCCCAGAGATCGTATTATCGCTTTTGGGGATGAAAACAATGACCTTGAAATGATTGATTACGCGGGTGTCGGCGTTGCGATGGGTAATGGGATTGACGAATTAAAATCAATTGCAAATGAAGTAACACTTTCAAATAATGAAGATGGGATTGCAATCCTACTACAGGAACGGTTAAACTTAAAATAAGAATAATTAGACTATATAAATAATGGAGGGTTTTTACTTGAGAATTTTTGCTGACAGTGCTTGTGATTTACCGAAAGAGTTTTTTAAGAAGAACGATGTTACCCTTATTCCACTGCATGTTTTAATTGACGACAAAGAATACAAAGACATCGTCGATATCGATTCACGTGAAGTTTATAAAGCAATTCGAAATGGTAAAACCCCTAAGACTTCCCAGGTGTCGCCTGAACTTTTCTTGGATTTATGGCAAGAATTAGCCGCTTCTGGGGATGAAGGAATCTACATTGCCTTTTCATCTGAATTATCGGGAACATACGATACGAGCGTGATGATTAAAAACCAAGTGCTCGAATCCAATCCCAATTTAAATCTTATTACGATTGATTCGAAATGTGCTTCACTCGGATATGGTCTTCTAATTAAAGAAGCTGTTCGACTTCGCAATGAAAACGAGGATCTTGAAACGATTGAAAAAAAGATTCGTTTTATGGCCGCACATATGGAGCATTTATTCACAGTAGAAGATTTGGATTATATGGCACGTGGCGGACGCGTATCAAAAACAAGTGCATTTATTGGTGGGTTACTCAATATTAAACCACTTCTCCACGTTGAAGACGGAAAACTCGTTCCGATTGAAAAGCATCGTGGTCGTAAAAAGGTGTTACGCCGAATTACAGAGTTAATGGCGGAACGCGGCTCTCAATTATCAGAACAAACCATCGCCATTAGTCACGGGGACGATGAAGCGATTGCACTTGAACTCAAAGCTTTGGTTGAAGAACAATTTAATCCAAAAAGTGTGGAAGTTTATTTAATTGGTTCCGTTATTGGTGCACATGCCGGTCCTGGAACTGTTTCTGTCTTTTTTCAAAGTAAACTTATCGAGTAATATACTTAAGAGGAGCAACTTATGAAAATCATTATTGTAGGTGCAATCGCAGGTGGCTCAACTGTCGCATCCCAAATCAGACGTGCAATACCAGAATCGGAAATCACTTTAGTTGGGCGTGAAGCCGACATTGGCTACGGAACATGTGGGATGCCTTATGTCATCGGCGGACTCATTAGTGACAGCGCAAAATTAGTTGGTACAACTCCAGAAGACTTTATAGAAGAACGAAATATTAATACACTTGTCCGGCACGAAGTATTATCCATTAATCGTACTCATAAAACAGTCGAAATTAGTAATTTGGAAACGAAAGAACGCTTTACTGAGTCTTACGATAAACTGATTTTATCGCCAGGCGGTTTTTCACGAGTTCCTGAATTTAAAGGGCTCGGGGACCTTCCTTTATTTACACTTAAAACTCTGTCCGATTTAGAAAAAGTTCTCGAGTATATTGAAAAAGAGAAACCGGCCTCTTGCGCAGTTATTGGCGGTGGGTTTATTGGAATCGAGCTTGCTGAAAACTTTATACATCTTGGTTTAAAAACAGCTCTTATCGAACGCAATGATCGTGTGATGAAAATCATGGATGTGGAAATTACCGATATCCTTAACAAAGAAATGGAAGACAACGGCGTTGAATTTTATTTCGAAGACGCGATTGAACGTATTGAAGGAAATAAACTCATTATGAAAAATGGAGTGAACTTTGAAGTCGACTTTATAGCTGCAAGTGTTGGAATTATTCCAGAAACGCAACTTGCAAGTGATGCAGGTCTCTCTATTGGATCTACAAAAGGCATCATAGTGAATCGTTATATGCAAACCGACGATCCCGATATTTACACAATCGGTGATGCTGCAGAATGTACTGACTGGGTTACCGGTAAACCTAAACGGGTTCAACTTGCATGGCATGCGCACCGCGCTGCTTATATCGTTTCACGTCATCTCGCTGGCAATCCTATTGAAATCAATGGATTTCTCGGTACAACCATTACAAAACTATTTTCGTTAACAGCCGCGATGACTGGTCATTCTGCTAAAAGCTTAACGGAAGAAGGAATTGCATTCAAAACCGTAACTCATGATGGGCGCTCGAATGCTGGTTATTATCCAGATCACGGAACCCTTCATTTACGTGTCCACTACGATGGCGAATCGCGCCGGATTCTGGGTGCACAAGGTGTAGGCGATAAAGGGGTTAACAAACGAATTGATATTCTTGCGACTGCAATGATGGGAAATATAACTGTTGACGATTTATCCGCTTTGGAACTTGCATATTCACCGCCCTATTCTTCACCCAAAGACCCAATTAACATGCTTGGGTATAAAGCAAAATAACAAAAAAACTCATTGATAAATGACGTTGGTGAAATATTTCAGATTATTATTATTGATTTTTTTATTTACTACGGGACTGTCCAGAAAGTCAGCGAAAACTGGTTTTTGGGGCAGTCCTTTTTATATAGGTTTCCAAGTATCCCGTTGCTTTCCGTTCCAGGCGGACGCGTTCCACTAGCGAAGAATAAAAAACATTCTTCTTAGGGGCGGGAGGTGAGCCTCCTCGGTCGCTAGCGCTCCACTGCGGGGTCTAACCTGTCCCGCTTCATCCCGCTGGAGTCATCTTTAGCCGAGGGCCCACACGATGTGGGTCATGCAGTCGTTACGACAGGACGTCGTGGTTTTAGACTGCCTTGCACTCCAAGCAACTAAGATTGTCCATTGAATATAAAGAAAATATATAGAAATTGCTCGAAAGTGGGATTATACTGCTTTAGGGAATAATTGTTTTTGTTCACTTTTTTATTGGACGGTTTTTATAATTCTAGAGATTCCTGTATCCATAAGTGACACTATTCAATACTTTGATTTTATTGTTAATCCCTTCAATTCTTCCTTTATTGTAAGGGTAAATAAAGCTGTTCTCTATGAACGGAAGATGTTTTCTTAACGTTTTTAACCTTGTTCTCATATAACTTGAAATTAAAAGTGAAACAGATCTAGTTAAACAAATCTCTAATGCCTTGAAATCCTTATCAGACATAGCTTTTAGATGTTCCTGACAAAGTTCATAATTCGCCTATAATACTGGATCATACGCTAACATTACTTCTACAATGCTTGTCGCAAAGCGTTAACCGAATATATGAAACGTTGCTTTTTCAAAAGTAAATAGGTTGTATTTACACCCGTAATCGGTAAAGTAACTCGAGAAGATTGAGTCCGATTTTAATAAACCTTCCCTTAAAAGTCCCTTCTTTTATCAAATCTTCTTCAAAAGTGTTGTTTGGGTCTTGAATATCAAGTAAAAGTTTAATATTATTGGAGTATGACAATTGAATTCCCTCCTGAAAGATGGTTTTGGTCGACTTTAATTCTACAGGGAATCTCACTTGTTTTCTATTTATATTGAACTTATCTTTCCCACAACTTTTAGCTGATTGGAGTGCAGACCGGCGACTCCAATGGGATCAGCGTGACAGTCGAGCCCCCACAGGAGCGTGGTTTTCGCGACGAGGAGGCTCGACGCACGGCCCTAAGAAGAATGGTTTTTATTCTTCGCTGATGGAACGCGTCCGGTCGGAACGGAAATCAGCGAGTAGCAACAGGATTCTTTAGTTCAGTATATATATTATTTGAAGGTTTCACCAACGTCGTAAATTGTACAACCCAAAAAAACTCATCACTGATTGCTCAGTGATGAGTTTTTTTGTTCTTACATTTGTGCAGCAATTACTCCGTAATCTTTTGGTTGTAATTTACCACTTTCGATATCTTTAACGAAGTGACAGGCTGCTTTATGCCCTTCTTCCATTGCTTCATGCGGTTTTAGAACAGGTTCTTCTTTAGAACAGATATCTTGTGCAAAAGGACATCGCGTATGGAAACGACAGCCTTCTGGTGGATCGATTGGTGAAGGTACGTCCCCTTTCAATGCGATATGCGTTTTAATATGAGTTGGATCTGGTACCGGTATTGCGGATAGTAAAGCTTTCGTATATGGGTGTTTTGGATTTTCGAAAATGGATAGTTTATCTCCAATTTCAACAATCTTCCCAAGATACATAACGATTACCCGATCTGAAATATGACGTACAACTCCTAAGTCATGGGAGATAAATAAATACGTCAAATTAAATTCTTCTTGCAATTCTTCAAGTAAATTCAATACTTGTGCTTGAATTGAAACATCCAGTGCGGATACAGCCTCATCACAAATAATAAGTTTCGGATCAACAGCAAGTGCACGGGCAATTCCAATCCGCTGACGTTGCCCACCAGAAAATTCATGTGGATAACGATCTGCCTGGTATTCATTTAGCCCGACTGTTTCCAACAATTCAATTATGCGTTTACGTCGTTTTTTAGCAGGCACGGAATTTTGAATCGTCATCGCTTCATTCAGAATATCCGAAACTGTTTGACGTGGATTAATAGAAGCATATGGATCTTGAAATATTATTTGTAAATCTTTTCGTTGTTTTCTCATTTTAGACTTCGATAATGTGGTCAATTCAACATCATTGAATCGAACTGTTCCCTCAGTCGGCTCTTCCAACCGTAAAATTGCACGGCCCGTTGTTGATTTTCCACAACCAGATTCACCAACTATACTAACAGTCTCACCTTCGTACACTTCAAAACTGATGTCATCAACCGCTTTTACGTGATTGATTGTACGCCCGAGCATTCCACCTTTAATGGGGAAATATTGTTTTAATCCTTCAACTTTTAGCAGTTCTTTTCTTACCATAGACGCTCACCTCCGCCTCGCCGTCCCATCTGTCGGAATAGATCCAACAGCGGACATCGTTTCCACTATCATCTTTCATTAAATCCGGTAATTCAGCACGACATAAATCGGTAGCTGCGGGACATCTAGGTGCAAACCTACACCCCTTGGGCATCTCATGAACGTTTGGAACGTTGCCGTGAATAGGCTCCAATTTATCCTGATCGATATCATGACGTGGCAATGAATTCAGTAAACCTATAGTATATGGGTGTTTCGGTTCTTGAAATAAGTTTAAAACATCCGAGTATTCAACGACCTGACCAGCATACATAACTGCAACGTAATCGCAGGTCTCTGCTACAACTCCGAGGTCGTGCGTAATAAAGACTACCGACATTCCCAGACGATGTTGCAATTCTTTTATAAGTCCAAGAATCTGTGCTTGGATAGTCACGTCAAGAGCTGTAGTCGGTTCATCTGCAATCAGGATTTCGGGATCACATGCAAGAGCCATGGCAATCATGACACGTTGACGCATTCCACCAGAAAGTTCATATGGATAGTTTTTAACGCGCCGGTCTGGCGATGGAATTCCAACAAGTTTTAACAAGTCTACTGATTTCAGAAGTGCTTCCCGCTTCGACATTCCTTGGTGCTTAACAAGTGATTCTCCAATCTGTTGACCTACTGTAAACACTGGGTTAAGTGAAGTCATCGGCTCTTGGAAAATCATAGAAATTGCGTTTCCACGAATATCCCTCATTTTTTTATCTGAAAAACCAATTAAATTTTCACCTTTAAATCGAATTTCTCCATCCACAATTTTACCGTTATCAGCCAACAGCTGAAGAATCGATAAAGCGGTAATACTTTTACCTGAACCAGACTCTCCAACAATGCCAAGTGTTTTCCCTTTAGGAAGAGAAAAACTTACGCCGTCAACAGCCTTAACTTCACCATCATCTGTAAAAAAGGACGTGCGAAGATTACGCACTTCTAACAAAGGAGTTTCCATTTTGTAATCCCTCTCTTCTTGAAACTCTATTAATTCAAATCAATTCTTTTATTTAACATACGGTACGAAATATCAACGAGCATATTCACAAAAACAAATAGCAACGAGATAATGAGTACTGTTCCTTGTACAATTGGGAAATCTCTTTGTCTAATTGCGTCAATCGTCAAGCGACCCATACCATTTATCGCAAAAATTGTTTCAGTAATTACGGCACCGCCAAGAAACGCTCCAAACTCCAAACCGACAACTGTTATTACTGGAATGAGTGCATTTTTAAGTGCATGACGATATGTAACAACTCTTTCGCTCAATCCTTTTGCTCTAGCAGTTCGAATATAATCCTGACCGATTACTTCTAACATAGAAGCACGTGTCATTCTGGCAATAATTGCGGCTCCACTTGTTCCAAGACAAATAACTGGAAGAAGAATTTGTCGCCAACTATCGCCCCATCCGGACGGTCTCATTTTTAAGAAGTCAGGTAAATAATCGCCACCTACAGCGAACCATTGAATGAGTACTAAACCGAGCCAGAAGTTCGGCATTGAAAGACCGAATAACGCTACAATCATAATTGTTACGTCAGACCATGTGTAATGACGGACTGCTGAAACAATACCTGCAATTAACCCAATAAATACAGCGAGGATTGTTGCATAAATCGCTAACTCCGCAGTAACCCAAAATCGGTGCTTTATCTCATCAAGAACAGGTCTTCCGCTTCTTACCGAGTTTCCAAGGTCACCTTGAAGAGCGTTCGATACATAGTTGAAATATTGTATGTGCAAAGGTTTATTCAAACCTAGTTTTTCACGAATTTGTTCAACGGATTCTTCAGTAGCGGCCTCTCCTGCCATTATTTGCGCAGCATCCCCTGGTATTAGATGCATTAGAGAGAATACTAGAATTGTAACACCAATGAGTACTGGAATTGTCTGCAAGAGTCGTCTAACTATATATTTAGCCATTCGTTTTCACCTCCATTACTTATTCATCTTCGGATCGAGTGCATCTCGTAATCCGTCACCAAAAATATTGAATGCAAGTACAACTAGAACAATCATTATTCCGGGAAATAGAATAAGATGTGGTGCATTTGACATATATGTTCGTCCATCGTTCAGCATTGCTCCCCATTCAGGTGCTGGTGGTTGTGCACCAAGACCTAAAAATGAAAGTCCGCTAGCTGTAAGAACAGCAGTTGCAATACGTAATGTAGCCTGAACGATAATTGGCGACATAACATTCGGTAAAATATGCTTAAATATTATTCTAAAATCGGTTGCACCGAGCGCCTTGACAGCGTCTATGTATTCTAGCTTTCGCACGGATAACGTAGACCCTCTAACAATTCGGGCAAACGCGGGCACTGAAAATAATCCAACTGCAATAATAACGTTTGTTAAACTTCCACCGAGCACACTTACAATTGCAAGTGCTAATAAGATTCCTGGAAATGCAAGTAGCACATCCATTACTCTCATGATGATTGTGTCAATTTTACCACCATAGTAACCGGATACAATTCCTAGAATAACTCCGACAGAACCTCCCATTGCTACAGAAAGAAATCCAACTTTTAATGTAAGAGCCATACCGTGAATGATTCTAGTGAAAATGTCTCTTCCAAAGTTATCTGTGCCAAACCAATGATCACCGGATGGTGGCTTGAGTTTGTTCAATACATTTACAGATGTTGGGCTTTGTGTAGTCAACCATGGACCTACAATTGACACAACAATAAACAGCAATATTAGTGCTCCCCCGACAACTGCTGCTTTGTTTTTTCGTAGTCTCTTCCATACAGACTTGTAATACTCGATCCTGGGGCTCGACCTTTTTGGCCGATTTATTGTTTCGAGTGCTTTCTCTGACATAAACTCTTACACCCTCTCTTATGCAGGCCAAAATAGACCTATTCTCAAATTGCTATTCTCAGGTAGCATATCATGAAAACTAGTTTCCGGAAATAGATTTTTCACATTATGTATTATTCCTAATGAAATTCCAGTTTTTTACACTAATTAACGCTTTCAAAATAGAGGTAATTGGCTATATATATAGATTAATTAATAAAATGAATGTGTCTTACATAATATGTATCTTATTGATTAATTTGGTCAATATATATATTATTTCAATATCATAGTAATATTGTATTGTCAGAACTGATAGATTATGTTATATTTTGATGTGTATTGGGTGTTTATCCAATAATAGAAGATATTGGGGGAGAAAAGATTGAGAAAGAATTACAAATTTAATCTACTTCTAGTTTTTACAATCATTATGTCACTATTTCTAGCCGCTTGTGCGGGTGGGAGTGATACAAAAGATGAAGGTAAGAAGGACGATACAACTAAAGATGAAAGCAAAACAGAAGATGCTTCATCCGATGAAGCATCAGAAGGTGGAGACTTAGTTATCGCTACACTTTCAGATGCAGCACTACTAGATCCACAACGTTCAACCGATGTTCCTTCAGCAAATATCCAAACGAATATGTTTGAAGGACTCGTTACAAAAGACAGAGACTCCAACATCGTTGAGTCCCTAGCAGTTAGTTGGGAACCAGTTGACGAGTTAACTTGGGAATTCAAAATTCGTGAAGGAGTTAAGTTCCATGACGGAGAAGACTTGAACGCTGAAGCAGTAAAGAAGAGCTTCGCTCGTATTCAAGACCCTGATGTTGCAGCACCACGTGCATTCATCTTTGAAATGATTACTGATGTAACAGTAATCGATGACTTCACAGTTCAAATCAAAACTGAGTATCCATTTGCACCATTACTAGCTCACCTTTCTCACCCAGCAGGTGTAATTGTGAGTCCTAAACAAATTGATTTAGAATACGAAGCAATGAAAGATGGTAAAGAGCCAAGTTCAGTAATGAACGAACACCCAATTGGAACAGGTTTCTTTAAATTTGAAAGCTGGGTTCCTGGAGCAGAAATCGTTTTAGTTAAAAACGAAGACTATTGGGGCGAAAAAGTTCATGTCGATAAAGTAACATTTAAAGTCATTCCAGAAGGCGGTACTCGTGTTGCGGAACTTAAAACAGGAAACGCTCAAATCATCGAACCTGTTCAACCAAACGAAGTTGCTGACCTGAAAAACACTGATAATATTACAGTAGATGAAAAAGTATCTTCATCACTTAACTACCTTGGATTCAATATGGACAAAAAACCATTTGACGATGTACGTGTACGTCAAGCGATTACAATGCTCGTTAACGTAGACGAAGTATTGGAAGGCGTATACGAAGGATTCGGATTAACTGCACAAGGTCCTTTGGCACCTGGCGTATTCGGATTTAACCCTTCATCAAAACCAATCGGCTATGATCCTGAAAAAGCAAAAGAACTTCTTAAGGAAGCTGGTTTCGAAGATGGCTTTAAAACAACAATTTGGACAAACGATAACCAACAACGTATGGACATTGCTGTTATTCTTCAACAAGCACTTGCAGAAGTAAATATTGAAGTTGATATTCAAGTTCTTGAATGGGGAGCATACTTAGCAAACACAGCTGAAGGGGAACACGATATGTTCATTCTTGGACTTTCAAACCCTGTTGGCGATGCTGATTATTTCTTAACACAATTGTTCCATTCAAATAATAAAGGGGTATCAGGAAACCGTTCATTCTATGACAACCCTGAACTCGACAAATTACTTGAAGAAGGACGTAAAGAAATTGACGAAACAGCTCGTCAAGACTATTACGACAAAGCTCAAGATATTCTAATTGAAGATGCGCCAATGATTTTCATGCAACACCAAGCTTATCTTTCAGGTGTTAGCGGAGATATCGAAGGATACTGGATCGATACTTCAGGATATTACAAGTTGCAAGATGTAAAGTTCGTTAAATAAGTTTCTTCAAAAATAAAAGTGCCTGTAAGTCGGTTTATCCGGGTTATACAGGCACTTTTTTTATAACTAATTAATAAACGGATTAATCAATAAATAAGAAAAAGTTAAAAAATTGAAAAGGTGGGCTTTTATATGTCGAGTAAACAAAAGCGTTTCACACTTATATTGTTAACACTTTTAATTACCTTACTACTCGCAGCTTGTGCCGGTGGAGATACCAAAGATACTGTCGCGGATGATACCGATAAAGAAAAAGATAAAGAAACAACCACAACCGAAACCACCGATGACAAAAACGCTGAAGAAGTTTTGACCGGAGGAGATTTAGTCATTGCAGTCCTTTCCGACGCAGCGGTCCTTGATCCACAAGGTTCTTCTGACGTACCATCCGCAAACATTCAGTCTAATATTTTTGATGCACTTGTTAAAAAAGATCCAAACGGAGTCATTATTCCTAACCTTGCAGAAAGCTGGGAACCTATTGACGAAACAACTTGGGAATTTAAGCTAAGGAAAGATGTTACATTTCATGACGGCGAGGCATTTAACGCTGAGGCTGTAAAGAAAAGCTTGAATCGCATTCTTGACCCTGAAGTCGCTGCCCCACGTTTCTTTATATTCGAAATGATATCGAGCGTTGATGTCGTAGACGACTTTACAGTTCATATTAAAACCGAGTACCCTTTTGCACCTATATTATCGCACCTGGCACATCCTGCTGGCGTAATTTTAAGCCCAAAGTCCATTGATGAGGATTATGCTGCAATGAAGGAAGGTAAACCTTCCGGAACAATCATTAGTGAAAACCCAATTGGAACAAGTTATTTTAAGTTTAAAAGTTGGAATCCTGGTACTGAAATCGTCCTTGAGAAAAACGATGACTATTGGGGCGAACCTGCCCATCTCGATACAGTAACTTTTAAAGTAATTCCCGAAAGTGGTACTCGTATTGCAGAACTCGAAACCGGATACGCACATATTATTGAACCTGTTCAACCAACTGAAGTAGCTGGCATCAATGATTCAGATTATGCCGAAGTCGATGTTAAAACATCCTCTTCTCTATCGTATATCGGCTTTAATGTTGAAAAGAAACCTTTTGATGATGTTCGAGTTCGACAAGCCATCTCCATGCTTGTCAATCAATCGGATATTTTAGAAGGAATCTATGATGGGTTTGGTGTTGGTGCGGTAGGTCCTTTAGCGCCCGGCGTATTCGGACATAATGCCAACATGAAACCCCTCTCTTACAATCCTGAGGAAGCATTAATACTGCTTGAAGAAGCTGGTTATAAAGATGGCTTTAGTACAACAATTTGGACAAATGACAACCAGCAACGTATTGACTCAGCAGTTGTTCTTCAAGAAGAACTTAAACAAGCTAATATTAATGTTGAAATCGAAGTACTGGAATGGGGAGCATATTTAGATAAGATCGATGCGGGAGAACAAGACATGTTTATTCTTGGATTGTCTAACCCCGTTGGCGATGCAGATTATTTCTTAAGATCTCTGTTTCACTCAGAATCTAAAGGTGCACCTGGAAACAACTCGTTTTATGATAATTCTAAAGTCGATGCCCTTCTGGATGCGGGTAGACAAGAAATAGAAGACGCAAAACGAATTGAAATTTATGACGAAGTACAAGAAATGTTAATTGAAGAAGCACCCCTTGTGTATATTCACCACCAAGCCTATTTAACAGGTGTTAGTAATAAAATCGAAGGATATTGGATCGATACTTCAGGATATTACAAATTGCAAGATGTAAAGTTCGTTAAATAAGTTTCTTCAAAAATAAAAGTGCCTGTAAGTCGGATTATCCGGGTTATACAGGCACTTTTTTTACAACTATTTAACGGTAATTAATACCATAGATGAAAGGTATTGGATGAATACAATACGTTTTTTTGAGTTTTTATGTATATTAAAAATTCAAATAAATAACCGTTAACACAATTCTTCAAATACCGATTGTCCAAACCTAACTTCTATGCTATATTCATTTGACTGTTGTATTTATGCAACAGTCAAAAAATTATTTATAGGGGGTAAATATTGGATGATTAGAAAGCATAATTTTAAATGGTTATTGGTTCTTGTATTGGCAATGGCTATGATACTTGCAGCATGCGCAGGTGGATCAGACAGTAAAGACAAAGATACTAGTAAAGAGCCTGATAAGGAAAAAGACAAAGATACAGAAGAAGTAGATGAAGAAGAAGACGCAACTGAAGATGACGGTGGCGGGGATTTAGTCATTGCAGTACTTTCTGATGCATCTTCACTAGACCCTGCTGGTTCAAACGATGTTCCATCATCAGTTGTACAAGCAAATATTTTTGAAACACTTGTAAACCGCGATGATGATAATAATATCATCGAAGGACTTGCTGAATCATGGGAAGCTATTGATGATACAACATATGAATTCAAATTACGTCAGAATGTTAAATTTCATGACGGCGAACCATTCACTGCAGATGCAGTAAAAGCAAACCTCGATCGTATTCGCGATCCAGAAGTTGCATCACCAAGATACTTCTTATTTGAAATGATTACTGACGTTGCAGTTGTTGACGACCATACAGTACGTATTACTACTGAATATCCGTTCGCACCTCTTCTTGCTCACCTTTCACATAACGGCGGTGGAATGGTAAGTCCTAAATCAATCGAAGCGGACTATGCAGCAATTACTGGTGAAGTAAAAGCTGGATCAGTCATTACAGAAGAACCTGTAGGAACTGGCTATTTCAAATTTGACAAATGGACTCCTGGTTCGGAAATCAAACTTGTTAAAAACGATGAGTACTGGGGCGATAAAGTTCATGTCGACTCTGTAACATTCAAAGTTATTCCTGAAAGCGCAACACGTAACGCAGATTTAGAGCGTGGTTTTGTTCATATTGCAGATCCAGTTCAACCTGTAGAAGTTGACGGCATTAACAACAGTGAACACGCTTCAGTAAATCAAAAGGCATCTTCAAGTCTTTCATATATCGGATTCAACACAGAGAAAAAACCTTTTGATGATCCAAAAGTACGTTTGGCTATTTCAATGATGGTCAATAAAGAAGAAATTATTGAAGGTGTTTACGATGGATTCGGAATTCCTGCAAAAGGACCTCTTGCACCAGGTATTTTCGGATTTAATGACGACGCAAAGCCTACTGAATACAATGTTGAAGAAGCGAAAAAGCTACTTGCAGAAGCAGGATTAGCAGATGGCTTTAAAACTAAATTGTGGACGAATGACAACCCACAACGTATGGATACTGCAATCATCCTTCAAGACAGCTTGAAGCAGTTGAATATTGAAGTTGAAATTGAAGTAATGGAATTTGGAGCTTACTTGGAAAAAACAGCTGAGGGAGAACACGATATGTTCATCCTTGGATGGTCAAACCCTACTGGTGATGCGGATTATGGTATGTATGCATTGTTCCACTCATCACAAAAAGGTAACCCAGGTAACCGTTCGTTCTACGAAAACCCTGAAGTTGACAAACTTCTTGAGCAAGGCCGTCGTGAATCCAACCCGGATGAGCGTCTGAAGCTTTATAACAAGATTCAAGAGTATTTAATCGAAGATGCGCCAATGGTTTATGTTCACCACCAAGAGTACTTAACGGGAGTGAGCAAAGAAATCACTGGATTCTCAATTAATACTTCTGGTATCTACCAATTACAAGAAGTGAAATTTGTAAAATAATAGGGTAATTTTAAAAGGTCATGGATTAATTTCCATGACCTTTTTCTGACTTTAATTGTAGAAACGTTCTTACTTTAAATTTCAATTACAGTTGGCGGCTCCCCTTTCTTATTCATTAAACGCATTGAATCCGGTGTTATCTTTAAGATAATTAAATTAGGATCTTCCGGACCACTAAACCAAGGTCTCATTTGCTCGTTCCATGTCTTGTTTTTCAACTCTTGATCATCCGAAATACTAACGGTTCCTTCTATATCAAGATATTCGTCTCCAATTCCCTGCCCTTCATAGCCAATCAATACGCATGTATGAGGATTTGCTTCAAGTTCCTCTACTTTCTCCGTTTTTTTCGATGTTGCAGTGTATAGTGTGAACTCATCGCTAAAAAAAGTCATATATCGCGAATTTGGCTTATTGTGCTGAATTGTTGCCATTGTACCAACAAAGCTTTCTTTCAGAATTTGTAGTGCTGATTCTTTTGCGTCCATAAGTATCTACTCCCCTTTTCAATGTTGACGTAGTTTACCACTCCAAACAGTAAACTAAACATCCATTAAAAGATTAAACATCTAAAGTGCTTTGAATGCATAAGATCTCAAAATAATAGTATATTTCTGAAAATGGATTGTCATTATTATTATTCATGATATACTACTCAATACATATTGCTTTAGTCGGCAATAGATTAAGAGATATAGGGGGAATGTTAAAATTGATGAAAATGACTACTAGTAAATGGCTTCTTACCATCATTCTATTATTATCCGTGGTTCTAGCCGCTTGTGCGGGCGGAACCGATAGTAAAGATGCTACCAGTAAAGAACCTAGTAAAGAGACTGAAAAAGATGATGATGAAGGAACAACTGAAAATCCTGAAGGAGGCGGCGACCTAGTTCTCGCGGTCCATTCAGATGCATCTACACTCGATCCATCCGGTTCCAACGATGTTCCATCAACGAATGCACAGTACAATATTTTCGAAACACTTGTTAAACGTGATATCGATAATAATATTGTTGCGAGCCTTGCTGAAAGTTGGGAAACAATTGACGAAACAACATTTGAATTTAAATTACGCCAAGGTGTAAAATTTCATGACGGTGAGGATTTTAATGCAGATGCCGTAAAAGCAAGCCTTGACCGCATTCTGGATCCCGAGGTTGCTTCATCTAAATACAATACATTCAGCATGATTACGAGTGTTGATGTTGTAGATGAATTTACAGTTCGTATTATTACAGAGTATCCTTTTTCACCAATTCTTGCACATCTTTCTCATAGTGGAGGAGCGATCATTAGCCCCAAATCTGTTGAAGCAGATTATGCAGCAATGGATAATGGCGAGGATTCGGGCTCGGTAATTTCAGTCAACCCAGTCGGAACAGGCTTTTTTAAATTTGAAAGCTGGGAGCCCGGAGCCGAAATAAAACTAATTAGAAACGAAGATTATTGGGGAGATAAGCCACATGTTGACACAGTTACATTTCGTGTTATTCCTGAAAGTGCTACTCGAAATTCTGATTTAGAACGTGGATTTGTTCATATTGTGGACCCTGTTCAACCTAGTGAAGTTGCAGCACTAAACAACGGTGACTTCGCTAAAGTTTTACAAACACCATCAACTGCTCTTACTCATCTTGGATTTAACACGGAAAGAGCTCCTTTCGATAATGTAAAAGTTCGACAAGCCATTACGATGATGGTCAACAAACAAGAAATTATTGACGGTGTCTATGAAGGATTCGCTATTCCAGCAGAAGGCCCCCTTGCTCCTAAATCATTTGGTTACGACCCCGACGTGATTGGTCTGGAGTACAATGTAGAGGAAGCTAAGAAGCTTATGAGTGAAGCTGGTCATGCTGATGGCTTCAAAGCAACGATTTGGACAAACGATAATCCACAGCGTATCGATATGGCAGTTATTTTACAAGACGTATTAAAAGAACTTAACATTGATATAACTGTTGAACAAATGGAATTTGGTGCATATCTAGACAAGCTTCGCTCTGGCGAACACGATATGTACATGTTAAGTTGGAGCAATTCATTAGCTGACGCCGATAATGGTTTGTATTCTTTATTCCATTCAATCGTGAAAGGCGTGCCACCCAATGCTGTTTGGTATGGAACTGACGAAGTGGATGATCTTTTAAACAAAGGTCGCAAAGCATCAGATCCTGATGAGCGTTTAACGATATACAAAGAAGCACAGAAAGTATTAATTGAAGAGGCACCTATGGTTTATCTGAATCACCCTGAATATTTAACAGGTGTTAGCAATAGTATTACCGGTTTTAAATTGGATTCATCCAATACGTATTTATTACAAGATGTTAAGATTGTGAAATAAAAGAAAAAATGCCCGAAGTAGCATCTCGCTAATTCGGGCATTTCTATTTTTCATTCAGTATCGTTCGCTTTGGATTTTCGTCCTTTTTTCAAAACAACATAAAGGAAACTTAAAAACAAAACATATACTAAAATCGAAGCGATTAAATAAGGCGTGTTAAATCCCTTATCTTCTTCCACTATATAAATTTCTGCAATTTCTCGTTCTAGAACTATTCGAAACTTATGATCATCGGACTCTCGAACAAGATCTCCATCAAGTACACCACGAAGTTTTTTCTTATCTCCAACGAGTTCGGCTGGAAATTCAAAATTCGCTGTTATCGTTTTATTGTTCAATGCGACAATCCACGTTTCTTCATCATTTGAAAGCTTGTATACTGTAAATCCATGGTCATCATGTAATAATTCAAAATCACCAGTGCGAAGTGCCTCAGAATCATGGCGTAATGAATTTAATCCACCAATGTACTCATATAACTCCATATCCGTATTAAAATTCGATAGTGGATGGCTTTCAGGAGCCTTCTCACCATTAACTGCAATCTCTGTACCATAAGTCATCACAGGAGTGCCTGGGAGTGTAAACAGCGCTGCCACCGCCAGTTTCCAACGTGTAGGTGGGAACATCCTTAATTGCATCATATCGTACGTAAACCTGGATCCTGTTAAATCATCATACTGAATTAAATCTTTCTCATTCATATTCTCAAATATTGCAAGACCGGATGTATCTGAATCCGGTGATACATACGCCTGTTTGATTGCATCTATTTTTTCTTGATTGATTGACCCATCAAAATCAGCCTCAGTAACTTCGTTTGTAATGACGTACATATCCGGTTTCACATCTTTTATTGCAGCAATTACTTCATTAATATACGGTGTATCAAACTTAGCAATTTTCGTTAACCGAATACCATCCAAATTCGTTTTTTCTACAAAGGAAATAACCGCGCTCTTCAATGCTTCTTGCAACTCTGGGTTTGCAGCATCCCAATCGATTATCCCCTCGCTAACAGGAGTTCCTGAAAACAAACCATCTCTGATCCAGACATGGTTCTCACTCACTCCATTTAAAGGAAAGTCCGCCATAACTGAAATCTTTTTTTCATGAACAGCGTCAATCATCTTCGCTAGATCCTCTTCAGTACCAAAATGCGGTTCCAGTTTTTCATAATCAAGCACCTTGCTGCCGTCATACATTTCTGTTTGAAAAATGGGTCCTATTGAAATCATAGTAAATCCCATTGAATTGATGTAATCGATTCGGTTGATGATGCCCGCAAAGTCTCCTCCGCTAAATGCGTACGGATCCTGTGTATTAACATCTTCATCGTTTTTTGTATCCTCATTAAAAAAGCGGTCGACGAGTAAATCATATATACTTTCATCTTTTAGCGTCCGCTCATCCTCGGCAAATACGCCAATTGGACCAATAATTGATAAAAGCAATACAAATGTAATAATAAGTCCAAACAATCTATTTATCCTCACGAAATGGCCTCCCTAATTTACAGCTATCACCAATCATTTTAACAAACGAAAATGCGAGTCGCCATTCTTTCGAACAGAAAGTTTTCCACAACACTAAGAATAGGTCGTATTTGTGAATTAATCATGAGCGTAAGGGAGTGTTTTACGTTGAGGAGCAGCAAGGGAAGACAGGTTTACGGAACTTCGCAACGTTCCCCAATATCTCTACAAAAAAATACGCCCACTAGAAATTCCACTAGTAGACGCATTATAAACGGGTTATGCTAAGAAGTTAATTCCGAGTGGTAGTTTGAATCCTAAGAACATAGTAATCACTAAGAAAACTGCGAATAGAATCCAAAACATTGAAGTTGGTTTTCCTTTTGACGAACGTACTAGAACCATTTCCATCATACCAATTGTTAAAATACCGGCTACAAACTTAATTCCATAAAGCATACTATCCGCTGTCATATGTTTCATAAATATGATCAAACCAGATACGATAATCAGAACGTAAAAGAGTCTGAGAATCATATGTGTGATTTTTCTACCTTTAGATCCTTTCGCCATACCGGCAGCTACTAAGAATAAAATGATACCGACAACCCAAGTAAAAATATGAAGATGTGTTCCGTTTGCTAAAGCATCCATTAAATTCACCTCGTCCAATTATAATTTCAATATAACCTTATCACAATATGGAAATTAATGCCGCAAAATATACTTAGTTGAAACGATTGGAAAGGGTTCCAATGCCTTCAATTGATATTTTAACAGTATCGCCTTTTTTAATAAATCCTGGTGGAGTCATTCCTTTACCTACCCCAGCTGGAGTACCCGTTAAAATGACATCACCAGGTTCTAGAGTTACAAAACGAGAGATTTCCGAGATCAATTCATCAATTTTGAAAATCATATTTTTGGTATTTCCATTTTGGCGCACTTGCTCATTCACTTTCGTTACAAGTGATAAATTTTGTGGATTTGGTATTTCGTCTTTTGTAACGATATATGGACCCATTGGGCAGGAACCGTCTAAGCTTTTTCCAAGGAAGAACTGACCATGAGCGGCCTGAATGTCACGGGCTGTTACATCATTCGCGATTGTATAGCCAAAAATGTAGTCGTAAGCAAGTTGTTTAGGAATATTGCGCCCTTCTCTACTTATAACTACAGCTAGTTCAGCTTCGTAATCGAGTTCAGACGTAATACAATCGTGAATTGGAAGTTCTTGCTCATCCGCAGCAATTGATGTTGGTGATTTTGTGAAAATCATCAACTTTTCAGGAGGTGCTCCGCCGCCCATTTCTGCTGCATGATCCGCATAGTTTTTGCCTACACAAAGAATATTTTTCGGTGTTCTCGGAATCGGTGAAAGCCATTCTATATCTGTAAAACGAAGTTTGAAACGGTTCGGGTCTTTATCCTTTTCGGCTTGCTCTAAAAGTCTTCTTATTCGTTCAACAAAGTCGAAATCTGCTGAAATCCCTTCAATAATAGACTTTGGAAAGGTACTATCGCCAAACTCTTCGGCTATTAATAATACGTTCCATACTGCCTCTTCACGCTTAACCTTCGAACCGAAAAGTGCTTTACCATCATAATGGAACGATAACAATTTCATTTGTAAACCCATCCCCTCAAGTTAAGTACCTAATCTATCTATTACGACAAATCTATCGTATTTTCCTCTTTATTCTCCAAAGTTCTTTGTTCCTTTTCTCCAGAGCCACTCAAGTGGTCCCTGCTGGAATTTTGATAGCCATAGTTCGGCAAAAATGACTTGAAGTGCAAAAACACCGACTGCAATCCATGTTCCCGTAGCGAGATCTACTTTTCCATATAAACCGAAACCATACGCGTAAAAGATAGTTGTGGCAACGATAGACTGAGTGATATAGGTAGTTAGTGACATCCGTCCCACTTTTGCAATCGGCCTGAATACTGCTCTAAAAACCGGTATTGTGCAAAGAAGCATTATAATCCCAACATAACCTGTTGCAAGAATAATACCGCCGTACATATCTTGTAATAGGACTACATCCGTTGTTGGTTTCCCAATATACGGTAACGACTTAATCCAAATTCCCAGTACAAGTGTAGCAATCGTCACGACCGCAATACGACCCTTCAATTCCTTAGCACGTTCGACAACTTTCCATTTGGACAATGCAACGCCTATCATAATGATTGGCAATACGATAAAGATTCCCATGAACGTGCTCGTAAGCCCGTAAAGGAGCCATTCGAACAAACGAAACATAAAGATTTCACTATATGTCCCCATTGCATAAGCACTTACCGAGAGTTCGATTTGTTGAATATTAGCATAACCGTCCATATTCGGCAGGAACTTTGTTACCAAATAAAGTAAAGTTGTTGGTACAATATACAATACCGCCGCAATCGGAACAAGCCATTTGGCAGGAACCCTTACCAGTCCTATGATGATAAATCCCATTACAGCATAGGTAAACAGGACATCCCCATACCAAATAAATAGAGCATGTAAGAGACCAAAAACGAGGAGAATCCCCATCCGTTTCGAAGCGACTGAAGCAAACGGGGAACGATTCGCAATTGCTTTTTCATATTGCATATTTAGTCCATATCCGAAAAGCATAGCGAATATAGGATAAAAACTGGCCTCTACAAAAATATCAATCCATTTATACGTCTGAATTTCACCAGGTGCCGTAAACCAAGTGAATGCATCGTAGTACAAATATGGCGAATGAAAATGAAGCATATTTGCTATAAAAATCCCTAGAAGAGCAAACCCACGCATAATATCGAGGGTTTCTACCCGTTTTTCAATTGTAACTGGTGATAATTTCAAACTTCTTCCCCCCGGACTTGCACTGTTTTATCGCCTTCAAAAAGGTACAGTACCATCTCTTTAATTTTAATTTTTGCGATCGACTCAATCGCGTTTCTATATAAGTTCAGTTGAATTCCATAGCGGTTTTGCAGTTCCTCTTCGATTCCAGCATCCGACCCAAAACGATTGCCCAATCGGTCTGTCTTATAATCGAGAAGCACCCAACCATCGTCCTCTTTGAATAAACAGTCCGCAATCCCTTGTAAAATCTGATAATCCCCATCCCCGCTGTCATGTGCATACGTAAACGGAAGCTCCCGCGATACTTCTACAGCATTTTTCAGTCGTTCTGCAATCTCAGTTGTAAAAAAACGTGCGACAGACTGAGAATCGATGGCTTTTGCTTCTTCCGTAGTCAACAGTTGTCTATCCGTTAACTGCACAACGAGTTCATTTACTGTTTCTACAGATTGAACGGCTTGAAAATCAATATGCTGCATAATGGTATGCATCGCTGTTCCAACTTCGGCTGGTGAGAGTTTACGTCTTTGCATGAATTCCGGACGATCATGAAGATACGCCGTACTGACTTCGTCGCCGTTTTCTATAAATGGATCTTCGTCAATCGATTGTTCCAAAATAGCAAGACGCTTTAATTCACTGACCGTTTGTTTGGATCGTTTTGTAACGGAATTTGAATGATCATACGTCCAATCAAAACGCCGTTTCACTTCTTCAAAAGCGATTTCATCAAGCTCAGGTATAGCAATTTCTTCCGCCACTTCTTCCACTTCCGGCATCACATCATAGACCCCTGAAAATGGAATCGCATCGATTACCCAATTCGATGGACTATCGATAAATTGTCCACCCGGTAGGACTCCAAACTTTCCAAAAGCTGTATGTCTTGCAACCGCGGGACCAATCCAATCCAAATAGCCGTTCGCTCGCGATCTTGTATATTCCGGAAGCATGAGCATTGGATCTATAAGCTGTGCATCTTGCCACTTCCCAATTTCCCGTTCAATCTCTTTCACAGAAGCAATCATAGAAAGATGTTCTTTTGCCCGCGTCATTGCTACGTATAATATCCGCATTTCTTCGGCACGCATTTCAAGTTCTTTTTTCTCTTTCATCGCCAAAAACGGCAACGACGTATACGTAATTCGGTTATCCGGATCAATTGCTTTTACCGCAAGTCCAAAATGTTGATCAAACAAATAAGGTTCATTGAAATCCATCTTATTGAACTTTCTTCCCATACCCGCTAGAAAAACATACGGAAACTCCAGTCCTTTGGATGAATGAATCGTCATCAATCTTACAACATCTTCCTTTTCAGTAAGCGAACGTGCCTCTCCGAGATCATCGCCCCGTTTCCTCATTCGGTCTACAAAACGGAGGAATCGAAACAAGCCACGAAACGATGTTTTTTCATAATCAATTGCACGGTCATGCAGGGCACGCAAATTGGCTTGCTTTTGTTTTCCATTTTGCATCGCACCGACCATTTCGTAATAATGCGTATCCGTATACACTTGCCAAATAAGTTCAGACAAAGAACCTCGTCTCGCTAAATTCCGCCATTCTTCAAATTGGAGCTCAAACTTTTGTAACTTCATTTGCGTATCCGGCGATACACCCGCCCCACCAGTTGCTATAAATCTCTTTAAGGCCTCATAAAACGGTTCGTTCTTCACCGTCAATCGAATTTGTGCAAGTTCGTTTTCCGTCATACCAATAAACGGCGACCGTAGAACGGACACTAGTGGGATGTCTTGGTACGGGTTATCAACCACTCGCAGTGTATTCAACATGATCATCACTTCAAGAGCATCAAAGTATCCCCGGGACAGTTCAGCATACAAAGGAATTCCCGCTAGCTTGAAATGTTCCACAATTTCCCCAGACCAAGTCATCGAACGCATCAGAATCACAATGTCACGATATTCCATAGGGCGCCGCTTATCCGTGAAAGCGTCCGTTACTTCTGCACCCGAATCCATCAGTTCTTTAATTTTTTTAATCATAAACCGCGCTTCAGCTTGGGAACTTTTCAAACTTTGCTCGGGTAAATCCTGTTCGTCCAAGTCTTCTTCATCATCTTCATAAAGGATTGTTAAATTTGTCGGCACCGTTTCTGCAGAATACTGAGCACCATATTTCAAAGCCGCAGCATCGTCGTATTCAATTTCTCCGACACGCGTCCCCATCACTTGTGAAAAAATGAAATTCGTTGCGTCAAGCACTTCACGTCGACTTCTAAAATTGGCATTTAGGTCGATTTTCAGTCCACCTGGATCGTCCAGTCCTTGGAAACGATTGTATTTCCCTAAGAAAAGCATCGGTTCGGCAAGTCTGAAACGATAGATGGACTGCTTTACATCGCCCACCATAAACAAATTGCCATCGCCTTCCCCACCGCGTTTCACAAGACGGACAATCGTCTCTTGCAATCGATTGGTATCCTGATATTCATCCACCAAAACTTCTTCAAATCGATTTCGATAATCTACAGCAACATCCGATGGAAACAGTTCCCCATCTTCTTCTTTTGATAAAATACGTAGTGCATAATGCTCCAAATCTGAGAAGTCCACAATTCCACGGTCAATTTTCACTTTTTCATACCGTGCACCAAAGTCAATGACCAAGTCAATCAGCGTATGCATTGCAGGTGCCATGAGCTTTATTTCATCTAATAAACGGGCGGGTGTCCTTGTAAAATAAGACTCTTTTATCGCAGTGACGACCTTTTTCACATCATCACGAATCGCTTTTGCCCTTTTTGCAAGATCCTTGTCGCATGTATCTTTTTTAATCGTGCCTGCGCGCACCCATTTTATTGTTCCAAAAAATTCATACGTTTCTTCCCACGAACCCGTCGTAATTCGGCGAATCGCTTCATCAATCCATACCATATCCATCTCTGCAGTAGCAGCAAGCGGTTCGGGACCATTCGGCATATGCGCGATACGTCGTAAATCTCCCGTCAAAGCCGCCGCCTCTTCAAGTGAATGTCGAATGGCTGTTTTCAGTGGTCGGATAAAATCCAGGTCATCAATCGATTTTATCCCGTCTATTTCATACTGCTCAGGTATCAATCGCAGCCATTTTTCAGGGGATGGATGGACGCGCGAGTAATCGTATAAACGGTCAATCAGTCGCTCAATTAATGAATCATCTCGGTCCGATGAAAAACTGTCCGCGAGACGATATATTGCTTCGGGATTTTCCGCGCTATACGCTTCTTCAAGAACATCACCAATCGCGTCATCCCTAAGAAGTGCCGCCTCCGTGCTGTCCGCAATTCTAAAACCGGGATCGATATCCAGCAAATACGCATATTGCCTCACAACATTTTGACAAAAAGAATGCAATGTCGAAATCTGTGCTTTGTTCAATAAATTCAGTTGCCTGCGTAAATGAACAGAATCCGGATTATTTTCAATCGCTTCTTCCAAAGCCTCCGACATTCGATGCCTCATTTCAGCTGCGGATGCATTCGTAAACGTCACAACAAGCAATTGATCGACATCGATTGGATTTTCCTCATCAATAACTTTTTCAATCATCCTTGTGATCAAGACTTTTGTTTTTCCCGAACCTGCAGCAGCAGAAACAAGAATGTCTTTACCAGATGCCCAAATCGCTGTCCACTGTGCGTCTGTAAAAGTAAGTCCTTCAGGTTTCTTCGGTATATTCATCTCCTGCCACCTCCTTACGCATTTTTCCGAGCGATTCATCTTGTCCAAGCTCTTCATACGCCCGGTAATCTTGTGTAGGATCGCTCGGATCGAACTGACAAACCGATCGATATGAACAAAATTGACACGGCATACGTTCTTTTAATTTATATGGAAAAACACGTGCATCCCCTGCGAGCATTGCGTTTCCAGCCTTTTGGTGCTTCGTTCTCACGTATGACCGCATCATTTGCATATCATCTGTTGTAAGGACTTTTGATGCTTTTGTAAATGTCCCGTCTTTTTTAAATCCAGCCGGAATAATGGCAGACGTTTGCCCAATGCTATCGTCCATACCTTCGATTACGTTTGGACTGTCCAATAAATAACCACGCATTTTAAAGGACTTCGCAATTTCTAACTCCAAGTGTTCAGTGGACAATTCCGTTCCCGGTCGAATCATTGGATTATGGATGTGCATATACAAAACACCCGCCGGATCCGCATGATCACCAAGCAACTTATCGGAGTTCTCCAGTGCAACGTCTAAATACGTCATCATTTGAAGCGACAATCCGTAATATACTTCCGTCAAGTCAAGGCTTCGTGCAGATGATTTATAATCAATAACACGGACATAACTCTTCCCAGCAATTTCCGATGCATCAATGCGGTCAATACGACCACGCATTTGCATCGTATCCCCCCGACGAAGTGGAATTTTTAGAGACGGATATTCATCTCCTGGTCCAAATGCCGCTTCTATCGCAATCGGTTTAAAAACCGTCGATTTCGCTTGTGTATTCAATGAATAAATGGTTCGTTGAATGATGTGCATTAATTTACGCTGAATATAAATATAACGGTTCGTTGAAAGAAGGATGCGGTTAAAGAAATACGGTGAAATGTCTTCGACCGCATCTTTCGCCAACTTCCAACACTCTTCCTTCGTAAGTTCCGCCCATGATTTATCAAGACGCATCGTCTCATCGGACACCCATTTCAGTGCCGCATGAAACAAATCACCAATTGCCGGCGCCTCTAAAGTGTATTCCGAGCGCTCACGTAACCCAAGCCCGAAAGAAGCATAATGTTGAAACGGACAACTGTAATAGGACTCGATTCTTGATACACTTGAAACAAAAGACTCCCCGTAAAGACCCGTCGTCATCTCCGGACTTAAGCGTTCGGTTTTACTGCCGCTGTCCATCGCCCGTTTAATGCCTTTTGTCACAGTGGACCAATACGCATCCTTCTCGTAATAAGCCATTACCGCCTGCCATTTCGGCGATAATTCACCTGACATTTTCACTTCTCTTAATTTCAAAGCAGCAAAAGGCAATGCAGCTCGAGGATGACTTATGTAATCAAATCCATCCTCATCCAACAATTCAGAGGGGTCTGTCACTGCATAAATCGTTTCCGTATTCAATAGCAACTGCTGAATTCGAGCAATATACATCGACGGAATCAATGTTTTCCCTTCTTCATCCGCTATGGGATATGAAATATACAACTGTTCCCTGGGTGCTGTAAATGCTCGGTAAGCCATAAAGGTTTCGTCCATCAATTTCATTTTCGACGTCGGAGCAAGTTCAAATCCAATTGTGCTGAACCATTCCCTGTCGACATCTGATAAAATTCCTTCATTATCAATTCTTTGCGGCAAAACGCCATCGCTTACACCGAGGACAAACACCACGTCAATATTCATTAAACTTGATATTTCAATCGTCGAAACGGTCACTTGATCGAGTGATGGTGGAATCCGTGTAAACTCAAGCGAATCCAGTCCTTCATCTAAAATCCGAGTTGCTTCTACCGGATCCATTGCTTTTTCACCAAACATAAGGACGAACTGATCCAATACATTGATCCAGCCATTCCACGCTTGTTCATGTTCTGTTGCACCAAGAAGTCGACCCGCACGCTCTTCCTCCGCACGTAAATCAATGATTTTATCGTACACACGAAGCTCTTCCATGAATACAAACAAGGCTTCCGCCACGTCCATTCCATTTTTCGCTCGCTTCATCTTTTTCTCAAAGGCATTCAGCGGTTCACGAATTGAATCTCGAATCAGATGCAACTCTTCCTCCGCACGCAGCTCATCATCGGTTTGCACGTCTGAATACATTTCAAGCCCGCGGTACTTCTTCACTTTCCAGCGGCTGTCGTCAAACCAACGCGTGCTGTAAATCCCTTGTGCCAGAACATAGTTTTCAAGTCGGTCCGAACGATCCCGCCACATCCGCTTATCTTCTCCATGTGGAAAAAAGAGGTCCGTCTTTACGGCACGAAAAACGGCTTCGTATGACCAACCCGATGTGACCGCATCCAAAACGGAACGTGAAAACTCAATGAGCGGATGATGCAACATCGGCTTCTTCCGGCTAATAAAAACAGGTATATCGTAATGCGGAAAAATCGTTTCAATCAGTTCATCGTACTTTTCCGGCTGTCTATACAAAATCGAAAGATCCTTATACCGTTTTCCGGCCCTCATATGCTCGCGGATTTTACGAGCAACTGCATGAATTTCCGCCCGGCGATTCGTCGCCTCAATTAAAAGCACATTTCCGGTCGTCTCTCTGGATTGTGCAGGGTATCGATCAAACTCTTTTTCAATATGGATTAAATCATCATTATTAAAACGAACAGGTTCCGACAAATACACATCTTCTTCGATTTCAACCGATTCCGCCCGAGCGATTCCCCGTAAACGGAGCGATGTTCGAACCGGGTTGAAAAACAATTCATGATCCGCAAACCCGGTTAATGCACCTTCCATTGGCAGAACAACAGTCATTCGTTTTGCATATTTCATTAGTTCCGTTATGATTTCATATTCTCTTGTTGTGAAATTCTCAAAGCCATCGATGTATATGTCCGCTCCATTTAATAGGTCCGCATGTTTTATTTGCGAAGCGAGCAAGGCGAGATGACCTTCGCTGTCAACATATGTAGTGCCCAGTCGTTCTTCAATTTTTGTTAGCAGCAGTTCTAAATCACTTGCTTTATCTATCAGCGTCCGCGGTGCATTCGCTTCTATGAGTGCTGTTTGAAGTTCACTCATCGTTTGGAAATCCAAACAATAGCGGCTAAATTCTTTTAATAAATCACCAATTTGTTCCGTAAATCCACGCTTACTCGCGGCTTGTCGAAACAGCTTGAACTCGTCACGATTGTCTTCGAGAACACTTCGTACAAGCATCCGGTAACCGAATCCGTCAATCTCTTTTCGTGTTATGCCGCCGACTTCTTGCAGCACTCGCCAAGCAAGGCGTTTAAACGTCGAAACCTGTGCACGAATAATTCCATTCAATCCGAAATTGACAGACAAACTATGCTCCACAGAAAAGGACATCTGGTCGGGCACAATTACTAGTATCGGTGTCCCGAGTGACCGTTGTTTCAGTTCTGCCGCTATCTCCCGCTGAATGAAAGTCGTTTTACCAGATCCCGACCTCCCAGTAACGAATCGCAATGACATGTACAATCCCCCTATTCTTTCTAAACCACTCTACTAAAATCGATTCCTCTATCCTTCTATTGTACAGAATTATCGCCACTTTGTATCCGCCCACGCTACGAAAAGCAGAAGTTGATGAACCTCGCAACGTTCTCGAAACCCCACGACGTTTCCCCAACACCTCACAACACCGTGAAAAACCCTAAAGGGTCCAAGTGCTTTTCATTGCCATGATTTATTCAAACACCTTGATTTCCGTAATTTGCTATGAATCTGGCAAAATTAAAAAGAACCACCCTTTAAAAAAGATGGTTGCTCAGTAGGTTGCACGTTTTACTTTTTGTCGTGCTGAGTGGAGAAGGACTTGAAATCGGCTTCGACTTTCGCATTCATACGAAGTTCAATCCGTTTGCCTACTAACCATAGTAGAATAATTGCAATGACCACAATCGCAGTTCGAATTGGGTTTGTTAAAAGTGCCTTTAAATCGTACCCAATGAAACTAGCTGTGAAAATCATTACTAAATTCCCGGCCATTAGTGTTAGTAAATAATACTTTTTCTTCATATCCGACAATCCTGCAACTAAGTTTACGAGCGCTGAAGGTGTGAACGGAAAACAAAGGAGTAGAAACAAAGGCCCAAAACCATTCCGATCAACCCATTTAATTAATTTTTGAACACGTGGATTTTTCGTAATAAAACTGAAAAAGCGATTGTGTCCATATTTACGAATTAGTAAAAATACTGCATACGAACCTGCTGTCGTACCGACCCACGATAAAAGAAAGCCGTACCAAAGGCCAAATGCACCGGCATTCGCAAATACAAATACGAAAAGTGGTAGAAAAGGTAAAAAAGATTCAATAAAAGGAAGCAACACACCAATTAGTGGCCCAAACGCACGGTAACTCCGCGACAATTCTATTATTTTATCTACATCTAACCATTCATTCATCTAATAACACCCTCATTTATCTTGACTTGACAAGTATACCCAACTAACCTATCAATTATAGTTTACAAAATACCCTTTACTAACTATTCCCCCTATTATAAACCCATTAAACCATTATTATGTAGTATAATCACTAAAACAACACAAGAAAGATGTGACAATATGGCGAGCAAACAATTTTCATTAGGAATTAAAGCAGGAATGAGCATTGCGATTGGATACTTCCCTGTTGCTCTAACATTTGGCTTACTTGCTAAAACTGCAGGACTATCCATTTTTGAGACAACGGCTATGAGTATCTTCGTATATGCCGGAGCATCGCAGTATATGGCACTTAGTTTAATAGTACTCTCAGTTAATCCACTATTAATCGTCTTTAATACATTCGTTGTCAATATCCGTCATTTACTTATGACGGCATCTCTAAACGAAAAGATGCAACCCGATAAAAAATGGATTAAAGCAATTGTTGCGTTTGGTATAACAGATGAAAGTTTTTCAGTACTAGCCACAAGTGTAAAAGGAAAAATATCGTCAGCATTCGCTTTGGGTGTAAATTTAATAGCCTATGGAAGTTGGGTCCTTTTCACGGCAATCGGTCATATTATCGGAGCAAACTTACCCGGCTTTTTAAAAGCAGCGATGTCGATAGCACTTTATGCAATGTTCATTGGACTGCTTGTTCCATCCATGAAAGGCAACCGGAAAGTTGTCCTACTTGCTGCCCTTGCTGCAATCATTCACTTTGTTTTATTCATTACTGAAACTTTATCAACAGGGTGGGCACTTCTTGTTGCAACACTTGTATCCGCAATTCTTGTTGAAATCCTTTATACAAAACGTAGAAAATCAAGCGAGAAAATGTATTCTAAGAAGGAGGAAGTTTGATGGGACCTACATATTGGTGGATGCTTTTTGGAATGGCATTTGTAACGTACCTTCCTCGAATGATTCCCCTAACTTTTTTAGACGGAATAAAATTACCTCCGTTCATAACAGCAGTCTTAGGTAATATTCCGTATGCTGTTCTCGGGGCACTCATTTTCCCAGCGGTCTTATATGTTCAAGAAGGAAATATTTTATTCGGAGTAATTGGTGCTGCAGTCGCTTTCTTAATTGCCATTTTTGGCGGTGGTGTAATGTTCGTAGTCCTTGGAACAATCGGCGCACTCGCTTTATACAGTTTGGTAATGTAAAACGACTGGCTGAATGAAGAATTTAATGCAAAAAAAAGACCATCAAGGTCTTTTTTTTTGTGCAATTTATATTAAACTAACAAGACTCCTGCTGCTCGCTGATTTCCGTTCCGACTGGAACGGAAATCAACGGGTTACTTTAAAACTTGTAGAAGGAACACTCCCCCAAAACAAGTTTCCGCTTCATTCTTGTTCTGTTCGCGCTTTGTCGACCATTCTCTTTGCATACCAAAATCCAATCGTAAGCGAAAGTGCGTCTGCTACATATAGGATCCAGTTGTGCGTAAAGCCCGCATAAACCGAAGCTGCTATTAAAGCGACCGTCAATATCAAACCAACAATATGACTAAAAGTAACTCGCGTAAAAAATACGACAAGAAGGCCTGGCAGAAAAAGCGCTAAAAGTAATTTTGTTTCAAACGAATCCAATAAGACCAATCCTTCCAGTTCTATTCTTTAGCGAACGACCAGAAGTCCAAGTCGATGATGATCGTGTCTATAAATCACTTGTTGCATTAACCGCACTTCCCCGTCTCGTCCAATTACTTGCAAACGACAATGCGCAGCGTTTATTTGAATCGCGTCATACAATTCCTTCTCGTTACTCACTTGACGACCGTTCACCGACCGAATGCATTCACCTGCTTGTAGCCCCATTTTCTCACCTGGGGAATTGGGCAACACACCCGCAATGACAACTCCCGTTGAACTTGGAGCAACTGCATACGTTGGACTCCGTTCTGCTAATGACGCTCTCATTGATATTAGAGCCCGTAAGACAACTCCGATAAGTAACGCACTCCATCCTATAACAGGCAGCCACAAAGCCGCTAGGCCGACAATAAGAACACAAACACCTGCCGCAACAATTGACCGACCTATCTTCAGAAATAATACATCTGTGTAAGCCGATCGTGCAACTTGAGAAAACCCAATAATTACAGGAACAGGAACAAATGTAAACATAGATTCGCCTAGCGTAAACTGTGGCCAAAATGGTAGATAAGAAGAAATCATATCACCCGGAACGAGAAATACGATGGGCAATAACCATAATCGCTTTCCTTTAAACGCAGCCGCACTTAGCCCTCGTTTTGTTCTTGTTAGAAATGGCGAAGCATCTTTTATTGAATGACGACTAATTAAAAGTCCTTCGGCAATTAAAAGCAACCCTGCAATTACAGGAATTGTCACAGCAAGCTCCCCAAGAAGATCCACATTTCCAACGGACCAACCTAAATAAGAAAACCCGCTTGCATACTCCCCCAAGAAATAAAGTCCGAAAAACGCAATTGCCGTAAAGTAAATAGGTGATGCAATTTTATAGTAAAAAGTAAATAAGGAAATAAGAGCAACCGCACAAAATAAAACAAGCCATCCAGGATCAACAATTAAGCCAACGCCAGAAATTAGGACTGACAACACTAAACCATAAATCCATGACTCCGAAACAAGTCGTTTTAATTCTGTTAAACCAGGTAATAAGCGTACTTTAAAACTTCGACGCTCCCGTTTCACCCGGAAATAGCCAAGTACTACTGCTGACATTAGCGCGACTATTAACAGCGGGTTCAAAAAGAATAACGCAACCATTTGTAAACCATCCATTATTATATTCTCTGTCACGAACCGTCACCGTCCATTCTCCTACACGTACATTACTACTATTGTAACAAATAAAGTAGTTGCTATGCGAACCATTTTGAATCATTCGCGGGAACTCTTTTTATTCCATTAAAAAAAGGCCTTCAACAACTGGTAAACCAATTGTCAAAATGCCTTATTTTTAAGACTCATCGACTACTCATTTCATGATACATATAACTTAGAGCCATTTGAAACTGTTCATCATTTTCCCGATTATTGCGATACTCTTCTATTTTTGTTTTCATTGTTAGAAAGAACTTTCGGTCCATACTATTTTTTGTATCGACTTTCATATCTGTTCGGAAGTTTTTAACTGCCCCGGTAGTGTTTTCATCATAATAACCATCTTCACGACCGACATTATACCCTAATGCCATTAATAAACGTTGTGCATACGCGATATCTTCATTGAAATCGCCTTCTTTAAATTCACCAGTCACAATCCGAATATGTTCGTCAAATAGAGCGTTTTGCTCAACTTCAAGATCCGCTGCAACACCTTTTCCATGAATCCAAGTTTCTTTCGGCGTCAACCATTTTGCAGTCGACAACTTTACTTCCCCGCCGTTCGATAAGTCAATTGTTTCTTGAACAGTCCCTTTACCAAAACTCGTTGTTCCTGTGATATAACCTCTTTTTAAATCTTTTAACGCACCGCTGAGTACTTCACTAGCCGAAGCGCTGCCTTTGTCCTGCAATAAAACAACCGGCAATTTTTTCAGTTTTTCATTAAATGTATAGTCTTCAGACTTTTCCACAACGAGTGGCGTCATAATTCCTTTTGCATCTTGCATAAAGGTGAAAACAGTTTTTTCGGGCAATAAACTTCCTGCAATTTCAGCGACACTATGCAAATATCCGCCTGGATTTCCACGGACATCAATTATAAGTCCCTGTATACCCTTTCCTACAAGCTTATCCGTTGCTCTCTGCCATTCAGCAGCTGTTTCCGCCCCGAACGTCGTAATCGATATGTAACCGACTTTCCGCTCACCATCTTGTATCACTTCACTCGACACCGTTTTCACTGCAATCACGTCTCGTATCACAGACAACTCTAGATGTTTATTTAGATCCGGTCTAAAAATAGTCATGGACACAGTCGTCCCTTTTTTCCCGCGAATACGTTTGACAACGTCTTTAAGTGTGTCACCGTCTACTCGTACTCCGTCGATTTGCACAATTTCATCATAAGGACGTAGACCGGCCTTATCAGCAGGAGAAGACTTTATGGGGGCAACAATTACAAACTTCCCATTCGTCCTTGTAATTTCAGCCCCGATGCCAATTCGCTCGCCAGCAAGAGACTCCTTGTGAGCCGCAGCTTCATCTGCCGTTAAATACGTCGAATATAAATCTCCAATCGAGTCCGCCATTCCGCGCAGTGCACCTTCCGTAATCATCTTCTCATTGACTGGGTAAACTGCCCTTTCTTGAATGATGGAAAACGCCTCATCGATTACAGAAACGGCTACATTCGGCGCTCCATCCACACTCCCCCCTTTACTAAACGTACCATTTATAAATATAAATAATACGACAGCGGCAACTGCCACTATTGCGAATAAAAAAGCCCGGAATCTACGCATACCACTCCTCCTCCGTTCACTATATGAACGACGAGGAAACAATACGACATCAGAAACCAAGCTTCTATTAATTCAATTTATCTACATACTCTTTTAACGTTTTCTCATCCATTGCTGCAACAACTTTTTGACCAATTGTTCCATCTGTATTTATAAAATAAGATGTTGGAATCCCAATAACGGCATACGCATCCATTACACGCCCATCTTCATCAAGAGGGATTGGGAAATTAAGTCCAAATGCATCCACAAACTTTTCAATGCCGTCCATCCCTTTGCGTTCCTGTTTTGTTAAATTAACTGCGACAATCTCTACATTATCGGACTCTTTATTTTTCTTATAATAGTTTTCCATATGCGGCATTTCAGCTTTACAAGGTCCACACCAAGATGCCCAGAAATTGAGTATCACTTTTTTCCCTTTGTAATCGGATAGTTTTACAACGTCACCAGAAAGCGTAGTAAGTTCGAAATCAGGTGGTATGTTTCCCGGCTTAAACCCTGTAGTTTCAGCAAGTGAGTCCCCAGTTCCTGTCGATTGTGGAATAGGTTCTGCTTTTTCAAGATTTGATTTTACGGTCAACACAACCATTGCTCCAATAATTAGAGCAGTTATTAAGATTCCTACTGTCTTCTTATTCATAATTTCTCCTCCGATTCACGTTTAAAGTTCAAACAAATTGCAAAAAACACTCCTATACAAGCCGTTGCAATAACAGGCGTTGCTGTTATTCCATCTTCTTGGAAAGCCGCAACAAAGACATGTACTGCTATCCATAATACAGTGAGCTGAATTGCCCAACTTCTTGATTTATGCACATTTATCCAAACGAGTACACCAAAGCCAAGAAATAAACCAATCGTTACGAGATTAACAATCCAATCGTCCGGATTCATTGCAACCATAAGTATTTGATAGACTACTTGGACGGTAACTGCACCTACAAAAAGTGCTACAAGCCTTTCAACTGAATAATTCTTTCTAATTTCAAATACAATTCTTACTCCAGCAACTGCGAGTCCTAGATAAAAACCTACAATCCCACCATTAAAATATATAATAGAAAGAGGCGACTTTATGACTGTTTCAAAGTTCGTTAAAATAACACTTAACTTCCAAACAATAATAAAATAAAAGAGTGCATCTGAAAAGACATCCGCTGGAAGCTTTCCACTTCTAATTCGAACAACACCAAACGCGATAACAAAAGCCACGGCAAGAGCTATCCATGATGAGGGAACTGAAATAGAACCAATCATATACATCGTTGTATCCGACATTCTTTTGTTGCTCCTTAAGTTCATTCTCACGTGTATCCTAACGAATTTATGTATGGATTGCGACTTTTTTGCCCACAAAAAAAGAGTCCGCAGCTATTTAAAGTTGCGGACTCCAATACTATTAAATAGGTACATAGCGACGTGGATTTACTGCACCAGAACCCGAAGAGTAATACCCCACATGAAATTCAAAATGCAGATGCGGACCTGTTGAGGCCCCTGTCGAACCAATCTTCCCAATTGCTTGCCCTTTTTCAACAACTTGACCGGGTGAAACACCAATACTTGAAAGATGAGCATAAACTGTTGTGAATATTGATCCATTCACTGAATGGGTCACTACTATATGATTTCCAAGTGTGCCGTGAAAACGAGCAGTGGATACAACGCCATCACCTGCGGCTACAACCCTAGTACCAATTGAGTTTGCAATATCTGTTCCTGCATGCAGCTTACTTATGCCGTATATAGGATGGTTACGATAACCAAATTCTGATGACACCCTTCCACTTGCAGGTCTTGTCCATGTTCCATTGGAAACTGGTGGTGTGTATGACGAACTAGAATTTCTATTATTAGCCGCTGCCCTTGCCGCAGCTGCAGCAGCTGCTGCTTTACGTTTCTTTTCTTCAGCAGCTTTACGAGCCACTTCAGCAAGTCGCTTTTGTTCGGCAACAATTTCCTGTTCTACTTCTTTACTCAATTCATGAGCTTCATGATAATCTTCTTCCAAATTGCTTTTCTCAGTCTTTAATTTTGATTGTTCTACTTCCAATTGTGATACAAGACTGTCTTTCTCATTCTTTTGTGATTCAAGAGATTTCTTCATCTCTTCTAGTTCACTTTTATTCTCTTCTTGTTCTGCAAGTTTTTGTTCAACAACCGTTTTCTCTACTTCCAATTGTTCCTGATCAGCAGCTTGTTGTTTCATAATTGTACGATCCGCATCCATGAGCGTGCTGACAGCAGAAAAACGGTCTATAAAGTCTGAAAAGCTATTCGCTCCAAGTAATACATCAAGATAATTTACTGTGTTGCCTTTCACTTGCATCACTTGGACTCTTTCACGAAGTACAAGATCCCGTTCTTTTATCTTTTGAATGAGGTCCTTAATTGAGATTTTCAATGCCTCAATTTCAGTTGTAGTTTCTTCAATTTCAAATTCCATTCGTTCAATATTATCATTTGTTTCTGTTACTTTATTGTTTAAAATAGTAATTTGTTCAATAATCTTTGCAATTGTTGACTGATTCTCAACTATTTCAGTTGTTTTTTGCTTAATTCCTGAATTCAAATCATTCTTCTTTTTCTCAAGTTCATTATGTTCATCTTTCATATCTTTTAAAGAAGCCGCAGATATGTTCGGCATGATTGAAGACATTAGGAAAGTTGCCATTACTGCTGACAATATCCATTTATTAATTTTCAATTCGTAAGTTCCCCCTCATAATCACACTTTGCTATTTTAAACCTTTAGAAACTTACGAATTGACATAAAGCTTCCCCACACTCCAATGAAGATGCCCATGAACAATAGTAAGCCGTTAACTTGATAAAGGAATGGTGTCACATTTAGTAGTTGAAATAGTTCTCCTACTAGTCGTGGCTCTAAATAGTTATGTATGTTCGTATAGGAAATTGTAAGTATAACCATAGGTAGAATTGCACCAAAAATACCGAGCCAAATTCCTTCTAGTAAAAACGGAATGCGCACAAAATTATTTGTGGCCCCTACTAACTTCATAATCTCGATTTCTCTTTTTCTAGCAACAATCGTTATACGTATCGTGTTTGATATTAAGAACATCGCTGTGAATAAAAGAGCAATAATCAAACCAATTCCAATGTTACGACTTAAATTCAGCACGTTGAAAAGTTTCTCAACTTTACCTTCGCCGTAAACTACTTCATACACATAATCGAAAGATCCTACTTCCTTTGCAATTGCAGCTGTTTGCTGCGGATCCTTTGCTCGAATATAAAATGCATGACGCAGTGGATTGTTTTGCTTAAAAAGTCCGAATTCATCACCGAAATCTTTCATCATTTTGTCTAGCTCTTCTTCGTTAGAAGAATATATCACTTCGAGTACGCCATCCGTTGAACGTAGTTTTTCTTCAAGACTGGATATAACTTCTTTGTCAGCAGCAAGATCTACAGTCATTTTTATTTCTACATCTTTTTCAATATTTGTTGCCAATTCGTTGAGATTCATCATTACGACAATAAAGGCACCTACAAGAAGAAGCGTGACTGTTACTGCACTAATAGATGCAAATGTCATCCAACTGTTTCGACCTAAACTTTTAAAACTTTCACGTATATGCCTTCTTATCGTTCTAGCTTTCATAACCGTAATCACCTCCGAACTCATCTCGGGTGACCATTCCTCCATCGATTGCAATAACTCGGTGTCTAATCTTGTTAACAATTTCCTTGTTATGTGTGGCCATAATTATGGTTGTCCCACGTAAATTAATTTCTTCAAAAATCCTCATGATATCCCATGAAGTTTCCGGATCTAAATTACCTGTTGGTTCGTCCGCTATAACAACTTGCGGAACATTGACGATCGATCTCGCAATGGAAACCCTCTGTTGTTCACCGCCCGATAACTCGGTAGGAAACATTCTAGCTTTATGTGTAAGCCCCACTAGCGCAAGGACATCGGTCACTTTTTGTCTGATTTGTTCTGGCGATTCCTCAATAACTTCAAGTGCATACGCCACATTTTCATAAACGTTCAACTTTTGTAAAAGTTTGAAATCTTGAAATATTACGCCTATCTTTCTTCTTAAATATGGGACTCTTTTTTCACGCAGTGTTCCAATATTAATGCCGTTAATAATAATTTCACCGCTTGTTGGTATTGTTTCTCGGTACATCATTTTAATGAATGTTGATTTTCCGGCCCCACTCGGTCCAACAACATAGACAAATTCGCCTCGACCAATTTCGATGTTAATACCATTTGCAGCTACTACACCGTTCGGGTACTTCTTGTAAACATTTTTCATCACAATCATGTAAAAACCACCTGAATCTTAAGCATTTTGATTTTATCCAACAAACCTATTGTAACATGTTTCGCTCATCGAATTATTACAGTTATATTTCATTTGTTAAATTAACAATATCCGTGTCAATTGTTGTCCGAAAAAATTGTCATTCCACCAATATTAACTTGATAAAAACATATACTTACTATACTAATCTGACTATTCGACTCTTTTTGGCAAAGTCCTCTATTCCTTCACACTATTATTTTAATAAACAGCAAATTCTTATCAATAAAGCAGTTTCCCTGTAAATAAGGTAGATTCTTAGTTTTCTTTGTAGATTAATGAGGTGAATGTTATTAACCTTGTTGGTTGTTCATACTAGTTTTAGATAAGCCCCTTTGTAAAACCAATCGACTTCTATGTATACAGTTTCTTTAAATTCAGCAAATGAAAAAATTTGTACATTAAACGAAGGAGCTAGAGAATCCTGTTAGCCGTTGCTTTCCATTCCAGATTGCGCTTTCCGGCGTAGAAGAATACAGTTCATTCTTCTTTGGGCACGGCCTCATTCGGCCTCCTCGTCGCGAAAACCACGCTCCTGTGGGGTCTTCAGCTCGCGCTGATCCCGCTGGAGTCGCCACTCTGCACTCCAATCAGCTGGATATATGGTAAATTTAAGTTCCATAGAAAAAACCGAACTAAGCAAATGCTTAGTTCGGTTTTAATTTAAAGGGTACGAATTATTTCTTTTCAGCAAGCCATTTTGCTACTGCTGTAGCTTCGTCGCCTTTGATGATTCCTCCAGGCATACCTGGTTTACCGTCAACGATAATGTCGTGAATTTCAGACTCAGACAAGTGTCCGCCAACTTTATCAAGCGCGGGACCAGCTCCACCTTCAAGGTTTCCACCATGACATGAAACACAGCTGTTTGCTTTGTAAATTGTTTCGCCATCAGCTGAAGCTGTTTCAGTTCCAGTGTTCGTTGAAGTATCCTTATCAACCGCTTTGTCTCCGCCACATGCACCAAGCACGAGCGTTGCACCAAATAATACTGCTAAAAGTGTTTTCTTCAAGTAATTCCCTCCTTCGACTGAATAGTATCGTTCTAAGTAAGTATACCAAAATTACACACTTTTGAACCCCATATAAATTTCGGCATTATAACTTTCAACAGTTAAAACATGATACTAACAAGCTTTTCCATTTGTACCAAATTTGTGAACTGCCCAAAGTAGATTGATCTATTCTTATATATACCCAGTTTTTCAAACTCAAACCTCGTTATTGAAAATTCGGCCAATCACGAAATCTGCGAACGTAAATATGCATTTATAAAGAGATCGATTTCGCCGTCCATAACCGCACTAACATTACCTGTTTCTGCATCTGTTCGGTGATCTTTCACCATTGAATACGGATGGAAAACATATGAACGTATTTGACTTCCCCAACCAATTTCTTTTTGATCTCCACGAATTTCAAGAAGGCGTGCTTGCTCTTCTTCGACCCGTATTTGATAAAGTTTTGATTTTAGTAAGTTCATGGCACGTTCACGGTTTTTAATTTGCGATCGTTCCGTCTGACAAGTTACAACTGCACCTGTTGGTAAATGCGTCATTCGTACAGCAGAATCAGTCACGTTGACGTGCTGACCGCCTGCACCACTTGAACGGTACGTATCGATTTTAAGATCCTCAGTTCGAATTTCAATATCAATATCGCCGTCAAATTCCGGCATTACTTCAATTGACGAGAACGATGTATGGCGACGTCCTGATGAATCGAATGGAGAAATCCGCACAAGACGATGTACGCCTTTTTCAGCTTTCAAATAGCCATAAGCGTTATGCCCTTTAATCGCTAATGTCACAGATTTAACACCTGCTTCATCGCCTGCTTGGTAGTCCAGTGTCTCTACTTTGAAACCATTATGCTCTGCCCAGCGCGTATACATGCGCAGAAGCATCGATGCCCAGTCTTGGGACTCAGTTCCACCTGCACCTGAGTGAAGCTCCACAACGGCGTTGTTGCGGTCAAATTCACCGCTTAAAAGCATCTGTAAATCAAACGCTTCAAGTTTCTTTTTATGTTTCTTCAGTTCAACTCCAAGATCCTCTTGCATTTCTTCATCGAACTCTTCACGAAGTAGTTCAAGCGTCATTTCAAGATTTTCTTGTTCATCGGATAACTCCATGTATTCTCCGACAACATCTTTCAATGCGTTCGACTCGGATATTACTTGTTGTGCTGTATTTTGGTTATCCCAAAAACCAGGCTCCGCCATTACTTCATCAAGTTCTTGGATTCGTGCCTCTTTGTTTTCTAAGTCAAAGAGACCCCCTAAAGTCGACTAATTTCTTAGCGGATTTGTCTAGCTCGTTACGTACTTCGGATAATTCGATCATTTGCATTTTCCTCCTGAAATATGTTGCGTTTTAATTAGTTTTTACCGTGACAGTTTTTATATTTCTTCCCGCTGCCGCATGTACAAGGGTCATTTCGACCGATGTTAACCGCGCGACGAACTGGTTTCTTACGAACAGCTTCCCCGTCTTCTTTCGGATTCACTGCTTGCCCTTTAACCACTTCTTCACGTTCAAGATTATTGCGTATTTCAGCCTTCATTGCGTATTTCGCGGCATCGTCTTCAATAAGCAGAACCATTTCTTCGAACATCGCGAAACCTTCACTTTGATATTCGCGAAGTGGATCGGTTTGACCATAAGCACGTAAATGAATTCCGTGACGTAATTGGTCCATCGCATCAATGTGTTCCGTCCATTTTGAGTCAATTGCACGAAGAAGAATTACTTTTTCGAATTCGCGCATGCGCTCCCCCGTCATTTCTTCTTCTTTTTCATCGTATCGATTGAGCACTGCTTCGTTTAACATTGCCTCTATCTGATCCGCCGTTTTACCATCCAAATCCGCTTTCGTAATGCTTCCTTCAGGTAAAAGATTCGCCCCTATGAAATCTTCAAGAGCTTTTAGCGTCCAGTTATCCGCACTCGTGTCTGAGGTATGAACTAAAACCGCACGCTCAATAACAGACTGCAACATTTTCTCAACAATGCCGCGAATGTTTTCAGATTCAAGAACTTCATTTCGTTCTTTATAAATGATTTCCCGTTGTTGACGGAGCACATCATCGTATTGAAGAAGACGTTTCCGTGAATCGAAGTTATTCCCCTCAACGCGTTTTTGTGCTGACTCCACAGATTTGGAGACCATTTTCGATTGAATCGGTGTCGTATCATCCATACCAAGACGCGTCATCATTGATTTCATTTGGTCGGAACCGAACCTGCGCATTAGTTCATCTTCAAGCGATAAATAGAACTGCGTAATTCCTGGATCACCTTGACGTCCTGAACGACCTCTTAACTGATTATCAATTCGACGTGATTCATGACGTTCTGTACCAAGTACCGCAAGACCACCGACATCAACGACTCCATCACCGAGCTTAATGTCTGTACCACGTCCTGCCATGTTCGTAGCTATCGTAACTGAACCTTTTTGACCCGCTTCTAAAATGATTTCCGCTTCGCGGCCATGGTTTTTTGCATTCAGCACATTATGTTTGACCCCGTATTTTGTCAAATATTTCGAAATAATTTCAGACGTCTCTATTGCAACTGTACCGACAAGAACCGGCTGTCCATTTGCATTCCGCTCTTTAATATCCTCCGCAACAGCTCTGAATTTTCCCTCCATTGAAGAATAAATCAAATCTGCACGGTCATCACGGACAATTGGGCGGTTTGTTGGAATTTCAATAACGTTCATATTGTAAATATTACGGAATTCCTCTTCCTCTGTTTTCGCCGTACCTGTCATTCCAGAGAGCTTGTCATACATTCTAAAAAAGTTTTGGAATGTAATTGTTGCAAGTGTCATAGTTTCATTTTGAACTTCCAGACCTTCTTTGGCCTCAATTGCCTGATGCAGTCCATCGCTGTAGCGACGACCTTTCATAAGACGTCCTGTAAATGAATCGACAATAACAACATTGCCTTCTTCAACGACATAATCGATATCGACATGCATACTCACTCTTGCTTTTAAAGCTTGATTAATCACATGATTCAACTGCACATGACTAAGATCGAATAAGTTGTCGATGCTGAATGCTTTCTCAGCCTTCTCAATTCCAGACTCTGTTAAAACAACACCTTTAGTCGACTCTTCATACGAAAAGTCTTCTTCATCTTTTAAAGTTTGAACAAACATATTCGAAAGTCTATAAAGTTCAGCAGCCTTCGCAGCTTGTCCGGAAATAATAAGCGGCGTACGAGCCTCATCAATTAAAATTGAGTCAACCTCATCTATAACGCCGTAAAATAGTGGCCTTTGTACTTTGTGTTCATTATAAAGCACCATATTATCGCGTAAATAGTCAAAACCAAGTTCATTATTTGTACTATACGTCACGTCTGCTTGGTATGCTTCACGTTTTTCTTCTTTTGACATGCTGTTTAAGTTTAAGCCTACTGTTAAACCAAGAAATTCATAAAGATTGCCCATTTCCTCAGCATCACGACTCGCAAGATATTCGTTCACAGTTACAACGTGAACACCTTTTCCAGCAAGCGCATTTAAATAAACCGATAGCGTCGATGTAAGCGTCTTACCTTCACCGGTTTTCATTTCAGCAATATTTCCTTCATGTAAAGCACTAGCACCTATAATTTGGACGCGAAACGGAGTCATACCGAGCACTCGAGTCGATGCTTCACGAACAACCGCAAATGCTTCAACTTGAAGTGAATCGAGTGTTTCCCCGCGTCCAATACGTTCTTTAAATTCTTCTGTCTTTTGTTGAAGTTCATCATCCGAAAGTTTTTGCATGTCGGAAGCTAGAGCTTCGACCTGATCTGAAACTTTTTCCAACCGCTTTATATCTCGTTTATTCGAGTCAAATAATTTTGATAAAGCACTTAGCATTTAGGTCACATCCTCATTTAATTCACCCTTCATTTTAACACTGCCTTTAGTCCGGTGCAAATGTCTAAACCCTTTTATTCAAAAAATAAATCCTTAGGCAGTCTAACCACCTAAGGATCCATTAAAGTCATATGTTATTGAACTTAATTTGTTTCAATTAAACCGTACTGACCGTCTTTACGTTTGTAAACGATATTTGTTTCGTCTGAACCAGAATCTGTAAAAACAAAGAATGTATGGCCAAGCATATTCATTTGTAAGATCGCTTCTTCCTGGTCCATCGGTTTCAAGTCGAATCTCTTCGTACGTACAACAGAGAATTCTGAGTCGTCATCTTCGGAAACTTCTGTAGCTGTGCTACCGTTGCTTTTACTTACAGAAGCAAAGAAAGCTGCAACTCCTTCACGTTCACGAAACTTACGATTGACTCTTGTTTTATATTTACGAATTTGACGTTCTAATTTATCGACGATTAAATCGATTGCTGCATACAAATCAGCATGACGTTCTTCAGCACGTAGTGTTAAGTTTTTCATTGGGATTGTTACTTCTACTTTTGTTTGCTTATCATTATAAACTTTCATATTTACATGTGCAGTTGCGTTCGCACCGTCTGTAAAATATCTCTCAAGCTTTTGAATCTTTTTCTCGACGTGTTCGCGAATCGCCGGAGTCACCTCAATGTTCTCACCACGGATATTGAAATCTAGCATAATGAACTCCTCCTTTTGTTAACTATCACCTTCACCTGTACACTTCTATACGTTCCCACAATAATCCTTCTAGAAACCTAAATTTAAAAAAGAATTTTGTCGAATTATAAGAGAGCCTTGTCAGGACAAGGTTTATGAGATGAATTTCTTTTATTTCTTTTCGCTAATTTCGGACTTTCTTAGTAATTTGAGCTCCGCGACAATTAATTGTTCTTTTGCCAAATCTTCTTCGAAATCAAAACCATACAGAAAATCCCCATGGTAAGACTCTTTCCAAACGATTGTACCAAGAACATCAATTTTTGCTTGATACAGGATAAATTCCAATTGAATTTTTACAGCTTCATGCGCAAGAGGAATATCAAATTTCGCAAAGAGCTTGGCACCACCAGGACTTAAGTCAACTAGGGCACAATCTCCTTTCTTCGATTTTTGCTCATTGGCTTCTCCCATAACAATTCTAAAATTCGCATCTAAGGGTTTCCCGAATGTATAGCGAAAATACTCCGATCGTTTATAGAACATCCCTTACACCCCGTTCCTTAGCATATCTTTAACTTAACCCGATTATACCAAAAGAACTTCATTTATTCCACATTCGACAAACTTCGCGTCCGTCGCATCGTTCCTCCAATGGTAACTACCATACGTTCATTATCCCCCACAGTTGTATGTATGGACGCATTGACTTCTTCCAATGATGCACTTGATTCCGCAAGTAAATCTGCAAAGGATGCCGTCATTAATCCGATGTCATTTGTATCTTTGGTTATCAATGTCATTTTCTCGTCAAATATACTAATTTTTGAATGTAAATCGGATAGCAAACTATGCATACCAACAACCTTTCCTTCAACAACGGTTGTGAATTCTGTTTGTGTAGAAAGCTTTCCAGTACTGTCTGTTAAATGCAGCCTAGACTTATTGTTCATATCATTCACATCTGCAAGATTCGCATGAATTTCAACAAGTGTATCTGCTGTCATTCCCGCAAGCTTTCGAATTTCATCCGCAACGACTGCGAAACCTTTTCCATGTTCGCCCGCTCGAGCGGCTTCAATGGACGCATTCAGTGCAAGTAGATTCGTCTGACCTGTAATCGTTTCAATCGATTTTGCCAGTGCATTCGTTTTCATTATATTATCCGTAAGTTCATCAAACGAAACATTTAATCCATTCAAAAACTCTCCGACTTCATCCATACCGTTCCGTAAATTCCCCATCAACTCAACAATTTCACTTGATTCATTTCTCAGTTGCAATGTGTTGTCGTTCATGAAATTCATTTCCCCGTGCATGCCGTCGATTTCTTTCGTTGTCCGCTCTGCATTTTGCGCAATTTGCGAAATCTGAGACGCCTCCTGCTCTACCCCAGCAGCGACTCCGTCCATTATTTCTAGCAACTCTTGCTGAGTTTCCAAATGACGTGCAGCTGTCTCACTAATGCCCGTTAAATCATCCGCCACATGCTCTACGCCTTCGTTCAATAAGCGATGTCTCTCTTCTTCCTGAAGAGCTATAGTGGCCTGTTCAGCCGTAAACGCTCCAACTTTCAATTCAAGCTTTTTCGTTTGACTAATTTGAATGAATAATCCTACCGCAAGCAAAATTAAAACAAGCAGAAGACTTCCTTTACTATCCGCAATCGTCTCTTGATAAGGATACTTAATGAGAAACGAAAAAATAACCAAAAGCGCAAGTACTGTTCCAAAAGACATCAAACTCTTTGATAAATGAACACTTGAAATACCTAAAATAAAAAATGCAATACCAACAGTTGCAAGAGACGGTTCTCCTACAATGGCACTAAACAATGTTGCGAATCCTGTTAATCCAAGTGCAATCCAAGGGAATAACTTTTCAAACAACTGTTGCTTCTTCGCCAAAAAATAGGTAAGAAAAGTGAAAACCACTGGTATCGCCATACTTATTGACTTAATGGTTTCTTGCCCTGTTACTAAATAAAATACCAATCCAATAAAACTCGATCCACCTAAAGTTATAAAAAGAATGAAGTTTTTATCCGAAAACTCTTTACTGCGTATCGCCGCTACACTATGCATATAAATCCCCCCAAAGCTAATCGTTTCATCCATCACAATGAATGAGTACCCACTCATTATATCTCTGCATTAAAAATAGGTAGAGAAAACTCTCTACCGCAGTTTTTTTCAAATCTTCATTAAATTTTCCTGTCCACGAGTAGACCAACAAATTCCCGCATAGCTGCATGGATGTCCATCAATTTCTTGGAAGGTATTTCTCGAATGACTTCTTCCGTCTGTGGATCCACAATTGTTACATAGTATTCATTTAGCTTCTCATGAAATTTAAATCGTAGTTGGGTATTGGCTGTTTCCAAAAACGTGTTCATACTGTCTGTCAATTGCTTCGCCTTTTCGGCAGGAAGCTGTTGCCCATTGCCAGACCTTTTCTCTGTATTATTTAAAAAATCCGGTACCTGTGCCACTTTGATATCCAAAGCCGGAGTAATTTTGTCCATTTGAACAATCCCTTGTTGCGAAGAACCCCCACCATCTATACGACTGACCATTCCTCAAACCTCCCTGTTCTAGATGTACACATTATTACTCCTAATATCGGCATGGGAAGTTTAAAGTTTAGCAAAACCGGAAGTTATTACTACAAATTAGGCGCCTATTCTAAATTAAATAAAGAGGTCGTACAGAAATGTGAGTTTCATTTGCTGTACGACCAATACTTATATTATTCTAACTAATCATTTCCTTGCATAAGTTCTTTCATTATCTATTTTACGGACATCATACAGAACAAGTGACTCATTAATAATTATCGGGTTCAATCTTGTTCGTTCTTCTACCTTATATTTTAGTTTATATGCTCGTTGAATTTTCTTTTCAAATGTATAGGAACTTAACTTTATATCTATATTGGTACCATTACTTAGAAACACCCTTGTTGTTTTCTTACAAATCGATTCATGTCTCTCGATATGATGTAACGCAAACCATATACAATCTGGGTTTGTAGGCGATTTAGTTGGAAACCAATAAAAATCGAGCATTTGATTAACAACTATTGGACACATCGTTATATTCCCTAAAATTGCCCGAGAACCTTGACTCGCACCATTAAAACTTGAACCAAAGTATCTAAGGTTTTGATCAATTAGGTCGGTTGGACTCATTGAAACTTTAACTGTTCCACGGCTTTCCATTGCAAGTGTATCTAAATTTTCTCGTTCATTACGCACTGGCTTAAAGAGCATTGTTTCTCGTTTCATTATATACATTCTAGCTAAATCCATTTATTCATCCCCCTTTTCAATTTTTACAACTATCTATTTTGACGAAAAGGAGTATACTTACAATAGTTGGTATACTCCAACGCTAATCCCTGAGTAAGTCTTCCATGACTTCATTACTCAGGGATTTCTTTTTTTGTACTTGTATTCACACCACGCTCACCTCCCGAACTGTATATTTCGAAATCCTACTTCCCTATTTTTGTATTAAACGGACTTCCAATTTACAAGAACTTTGGACCTATTCACTTTTATAATTCTTCCGTATTATTAAGTGTACAAAAAAAAATCCTTATCATTACTATCCACTATATTACGACATCATTTGACCTAATTATCACGTCTTTTTTTATTGTATACTAGAAACTAAAGCTTGTCCAACGTTTCTTAATATTCCGAAAAATTTAAATTAATAGGATATTATTGAATGATTAAATATTCTTATTTACATGTTTAAAGTCCCTTATTCAATTCTTGAAATTTGCGAGAGAAAGTATAAAATAAAACGTTTTTCACTTGGATTCACATTATTTATACGTATCTTTTTGAAAAAAGTACTGCTTGGATACTGCCAGATATTCAGGCTGATATAAGCAAACTATAGGTGCTTCATCAGCTAGTAAATCTTGGTCTTCTATTGAGCGCAAGTCGGATATTTGGGTCATTTTCCATACGGGCTCCGTCAAGTGCTTTGGTTTCTGTCGGGATTGAAAGTTGAGGATTTATGGTGTGTGGGATTAGGATTTCCCGTAGTGCGTGGTTATCATGATCGTTTTGCGATGGTCTTTCGGTGCCTGCGCGATGCCAGGTGTGCAGTCTTTTCCGCAGGACGCCGCGGGGACCTCTTTGGCTACCTTCCTTTAGTGGCGCTTCTGCACTCTTTGCTGCCTTCCTTGAGTTTGTGTTTTTCAGGACTTCTATTAGGTTAGTGGATAGTACTAAACATAACCAGAGAAACAGAAATTCAATATAATCCTACTGTACAGTAGGTCTTTCTAAGAATAAACAGCATTGACAATAATACGAACGTATGTTACGTTAATTGTACAATAAATGATAATTCGTTCACTATAAAGATAAGAATATAGAAGTATAAATTCAAACGTAAGGAGGAAAAAGTATTGGGTGAAAAAATTTTACAACAAATTTTGGTTGAGATGCAAGGTTTGACAAAGGAAGTATCTGGTATCAAGTCAGATGTTTCTAGCATCAAGTTAGAAATTACTGGTATCAAATCGGAAGTTTCTGGTATCAAATCAGAAATTTTTGATATCAAATCAGAAATTACTAGTATCAAATCACAATTGGATGAAAATACACAAATCGTTAAGGTGATTCGTGATCGTCAAGAAGAAACCGATGCTAAGCTGGAGAATCTAACAATGGAGGTTCACCACGTACGAGGGGATCTGACGGCTCTCTCCAAAAAAATGATTTCCTTTGAAAACCAATTGGAGTTCAATTCCTTTAAAACGTATATAAACGAAAAGGAAATTTTCAATTTGCGTAAAAGTAGTATTGAAAGTAATAGTAATTAAAAAAATGGGCGAACCTACAGATACTATCTGCTGGGTCGCCCATTTTTTAAAGTAGGAAGTTCCTTTTATAATTAACGACGGTATACAGGTAGCTAATCGAATTTTTCAGTATAGTATTCGAGTTGTGTCCTGCACTAAAATATATCCCAAATAACTGCCTAGTAGTTTACACATCCACCAACAAATTCACGCACCATTAATCCAATAACCTCAATTGCTCAGATTCCCCAATCCGCTCAAATGCAGCTGGATCATTATCTTGGAAATAGGCTGCATTTACGGTTTTTTCTTTTGTCATAATCATTTTCTCCGCATTTTGTGCGCTTCGCAATCGGCAACTATACATCACGGGGAAATAATCGCGTAGAAATTTCCCTTCCGCATGCGCTGTTAATGCGATCATTTGGAACCCTAGTTTTTCCGCGATGAAAAAGACCGGACTTAACACATGCTCACTTGAAGCCTTGCCAAATGGATTATCCAACACAACGACTCGATTTCGTTTCATCGACGTATCCAGCAATTTTTTCTTCTCAGCCACATAACTAAGAATTCCAAGGAACAGTGTCATGTTTTTACTCCATTTTTCACCACCAGACCATTCATTTGATTCCCGCCATGAATAAGACCTAGATGTCACTTCGTTGTTATTCGTTACTTTACGGCAAGACACTTTCATATCGCCATTTTGTAATACAATACGAAGTAATTGCGGTGTTGCAAACCACTTTTCAATATCCGAACGAATCCTTCCGTTATTTACCTTCCCTTCAGGATCGACGTATCGCGGATGCTCAATCCATTCAAGTATCTCGTCGATGTATGTGCGCAGACGGAGAAGTCCTTCTTTTTCTTCCCAATCAGAAATGCTGAAATTATAAATTTGCTTCATGCCCGAACCAAACTTAATGCGCGTTTTTGTCGGAATAACTTCAAGCTCACGGACGACCGTACGCACATGTTCATGCATATAAGTCACAAAATGCTCAAGCTGTTTATCATGTCCACGAATACTTTCTTCGTTAAACCGAATGACGCTGTTCATTTTCGCACGCATATTTTGCTGAAATTCAACAAGTTCCGTAAATTTCCTCTTGTATTCAAGCCCTTGAAGTAAATTATCACGCATTTTTGCATCCGACATATTTCTGCGGACATACGTATTGAAATTATGACGATAATTAATCACACGCTCTGACTCTTCTTTGACAGTGTCGCTTGCTTTCTTCATCTCATTTGTAACCCGACGAACAATGCGCAAAGGTTCATACGTAAATTCATTTGCATCACTTTCAGTGGGTTGCTTTTCTTCAATAGAAGCCGAATTGAAATGATGTGCTTCTACAAACTTTCCAAGTTCAATAAGGGCTTGTTCAACCTTTTGCAACTCTTCAGCAAAACGTCTTAATCCAATAGTGTATTGTTTCTCTTGTTCATTTAGTTTTTCATGCTCCACTTTTAACGTACTTTGAACATTTTTTAACGGCATATTAAAAGTAACAATCTCAACGCCTGGATAATTCCTTTCAAAGTTCCCCTTTAGTTCATTTATTTTCGAATGAACAATTGCTACTTTTGTTGTTTGTTCATTCAATCGTAACGTCTTTATCTTTAACTCTTCATTCTCAACTTTCTCTTGGCGACGCATTCGGTCTATTTCCGCATCACCGTTTTCTGGAAATGAGATTTCATCGAACTCATCCCAATCATTTTGAATCCTTTCAATTTCAGACTCAGCTTCAATTAATCTCTCACGTGCAGTCACTACTTTTGTTTCTAGTTCCCCACGTGAACGTGATAGTTCATTTAGGGAAAGCCTAATCGATTCTACTGTTTCTTTTAATAATTCGAATGTTTTGTCCGTGTATAAAGGCGTTAAATCTTTTACAATTTTGTAGTAATCATTCAATTTCAACATTTGCATTCTCATTTTAATAGAGGACATACTTTCTTGAAGTACTCTTTTTTCATCCTCATAAACCCTTTGCCTTCGAGCTAATTTACGCATATCACGATGCAGACGCTCGATAGTCAAACGAACGGCTTCAGATGCTTCTTTATAATGAATTAAATCTTTCGCTTCACTTTCATGTTGCTGACCAGACAAGATACGGTACTCAAAACCGTTTTGTTGATCTTTCAAATCGGCAATTTGTCGTTCATTCGATTGAATCGTATCTTCAAGACGACCTAACTCTTTCTCACAACGTTGTAAAAGCCTCTTTTTCAAATGAAGCCCGTCTTTTAATGATTGTTCCTTCTCAATCGTATCTTTCAATACTTCATAAGGATATTTCTTGAAAAAGTTGTTAAAAGACAGAAATCCTTCTTCCCAGGCATTTAACTTCGCTTCCACTTCTTGTCGTTCACCCTTAATCCGATCCGCCTCTGTTCGAAGGGTTTCTTTCCATGCACTAAAAGTTTGTGCTTGAGCATTTTGATTCCAATGGAGCGGCAAAACTGCATTGGATACAAATTCCCCACTTCCTTCAACTAAAGACTTTGCAGTTTGTAAATCAATCACATGCACCGGATAAAGTAAGTTTTCTCGAACCTTTTCTACTCTTTCAATGAGCGCTGCTTTTTTATCCGCCGTTGTAATGAGCGTCACAGGCCAATACGGATAAGATTGTAGTTGTTCGTCAATTGATAAATTCAAACCATTTAAATAGCGAATCCCCGTGTCGATTAAACCAATCGTATTTGTCCAGCGCTGTATTTGTTTCTCCATAAAAGGATCCGCAAAGAATACATCTTGCCCCGCATAATCGTCCAGAAATCGATAAGCTACTCTCTCCACTAAATGCTTTTCCTCTTTTTCCTCTTTCAGTCGCTCAATCGTTCGAAAAAGATCTTGTTCCACTGAACTTTGCTTCATATATAAAGAGTCAATCCGGCTTAAACTGAAACTCAACTTTGCCAGCTGCTCTTTTCGGCCCAAATGCGCCTCTTCCATTCGCGAAACAGTGTCTTCAGTTTTCGCCAGTTCAATTAAATCCGCTGTGATTTCACTATTCAGATTTTCTTTCTTCTCTTTTTCATTTATAAGCGATTGCCTTGAATTCTTAGTGTCATTTTGAAGCGAAACAATCGATTCTTCAACTTGCGCATGTTCTTTAATCCATTGTGGAAGCAGTGCGGAAACCGTTTCTTGTTGAGTGTTCGACAAAATCATTTGCCTGATTTTCTTCATAGATTGTTCGAGTGAATCAATCCACGTCTCTTTTTCCGCACGTTCTTTTTCTAAACGAATATGTTCTTTTTGAAATTTTTCACTTTCCCTAGCACATGCCTTAAGTTCATCTTCTATTGGATTAAGTTCGTGTGTGAAACCAGTAAGCTCTTTTTCTAACAGATCTTCTTGCTCTATAAAATAGCCACTTAGTTGTTGATGGGCTGTATGTAATTCATCCGATAGTTCTGAAGCGTCGGATTCCTTGTCTAGCTGCGTAATTTCATCGTTATAATAGGCAACCAATTCGGATTGCACATGCGTAATCATTTTCTGTTTTGCGAGCATTAAAGAATAATACATCTTTTTCAGGCGATGCACATTTTCATCTACACGGTCTTTCTCTTCAGTAATCTCTTGCAATTGTTCTTGGTGCCCTGCCAACTCTTCTTCCGTCATCCTTATCGTCAGTGAGTCGCGACGAGATTCCAGTGTTGCTTGTTCTACTTTTAACTCTCCCATAGCCTGTTCAAGAAGCGCTATTTCTTGTCTAGTCTTCTCACTCTGTTTATTCGCCAATCCATAGACGCCTTTTGTACGGGATTTATGCTCTATATACTGCTGTTCTTTTGTATATAAGACTTCATTCGCCGCAACATAAGCACTTAATTCCTCTTCAATCGCTTCATACTCGCCAATTTGTGCACGCAATTCTTTATACAATTTAAAACTCTTCTGCTGTTCTTCGAAAGTATCCGCAAATCTATTTTCATCAAATCCTGATATAGACGATTCTACAGTCGGTATGAGTAAGCGGTCGTATAATAGTTTTTCTGTTTTACAGTTCTCAAAAAATCGTTCAATGCCGCCCTCGTCTGAATTTATCTTGACAATACTATCCCATTCATCCGAAATAATATGGTATTGCTCTTCAATAAAATGTCGATAGGATTTTATCGTGTCAAACGTTTTCGCAAGTGGCGACTGTTGCACTTTTTTCTTATAATACTCCTCAATTTCAAACCGCTCAGCAGGTCGTTTCCCGTCATCCTTCACGAACGGCATTTCTTCAATTCTATCCGCATCATTCGCGCCGTACTCATACACATATTTAAACGAATCGACTTTATTGTCACTTAAAAACAAACTCACCGCCGTTACCACATAACGCCGAGGTCGCTCAGAAATAATCCATTCAATCGCAATATGCGCGGGTCCTTCCAACTTTAACGTATCTCGTATTTTTCGTTCTCCTAAATTTGTATGTGGAATAACTGCCTGCAACAGCGTCTGTATTAAAACCGTTTTACCACCGCCATTTTCAAGAACAATCGCCCCGTTATACCCATCAAATTTAAAAAAGTCGTCATTATACCGTTTCTGACCTTCTTCATAAACGACATTTGTAAACCGAATTTGACTAATTGCTGGCATCATTATCCCCCTGTTCTGTTTGATAAATAAATTCGAAAATACCTTTATTGTATTCCAAATCCATGAAATACTTCTGAATAATCGTCTTCGCTTTCTCAGTCAGTGTAATTTCCATATTGCCAATTTCCACAACAAGTTGCTGATCTACTAAAAACCGTTTCACTCCGTCAATAAAACTCATACGGCTAATCGTATTTCCTGTTTGTCTTTTCGCACTTTCCCGAAGATCATCCATCGCATCCCACTTCTCGATAATTTGAATCCAGTTATAAGAGAATGCTTTCTCTTCCTTTTTCAACGTCTCTTCATCATGTTCTTTTAACGATTGAATCTGATCATGCACTTCTCGCACCCAATCTTCTAGCCCCACGAAATCTCGCGTCGCTTCTCTCGACTGGTAACTATCATAAAATACGCCAAACAAGATCAGTGTCCCAAAATACATTAAATAGATATCCGCATTTACCGCACGACTTGTGAAATAATGCCGCTTTAAATACTCATTATTCACATGAAAAGGGGACAATCTCGTCTCTGGAATTAAGTACAACTCATTTCCGACAGCCACATTGACGCAACTTACTTCCTTCGCAAACAAATCAAGCAAATCTCGCACATCATCGTCCGCTTTATAAACCGTAGACCATTCCGAACCCACAACACCATCACGAGCCAAATCTCGATACACTTGGAATGCTAAAATCACTTTTTCCTCACTATACCGCATCCTCATCCACTCCCTTGGTTATTGTAAATGTGATATTTTGAATGGTGTAACGCGTAGTTGCACGAATTGTTTCTTTCTCCTCAATTACCGTTAACACATCACGACCAAGTTGTCTAAACACTTCATGAAACGTTTTAATTTCTTCATCCTCATCCTTGAATTCATCCACAAATCGAATGGGCGAACGTTGGTGAACGTACAACCAAAAATGATAAAATGTACGCCGTTCCAAAAAGCCTTCCAACTCCGTTCCTCTAATCCCCTCAATCACTTCAGCAAGTGAATGAACCCCCTCGCCAACTGCTTCCATCAGCAAATTCATATATTCAGTAAAATGCTCTTTCAACATAAGTTGATCGGCGCTATCCACCACTTGGTCATCTACTTTCATAAACGTTTCTTCTGCTGAATCCGCGCGTTCATCCCTGAAACTTTGCGCCTCCAACACTGCAAGCGGTGACCAAATATCAGCATGTGGTAGTTTGAAAAAGGGATGCAAAACCCCTTTCATCGTTTCAAGTGGAAGTGGTTTATTAACAATTGGAAGCACAATATCTTGTTTAAAATTAAATGCCTCAACCCCCATATAATAGAGCGATTGCTGCGCCGCAACGAGCGTATCATTGATCAAAACTTGGCTTTCAGTAAGTAATTTCGAGTGCTCATTATGTACACTTTCAAGCTCTTTCGTAATCGATAAAATATAACTATACGCTTTCGGTGATTCCAAATGGTAATCCTTTTCAAACAAACGCGTGCGGGTTTCATGAACAAAATTCTCCAGTTCGACAAACTCTTCATTCTCACGCGTTAGTCTAAATCGGATATCCCCAAGCAGTTTTTTATAACGTTCAAAAGTATCTTCAGAAACGATATTTCGAAGCACTTCATGTTTCAGCTTCGTCATGCGGTCGCGAAGTGTTTCAACATTAATGCGCATCTCATTAATTTGCCGAAGCGCACTGCTATACTCACCTTTTTCCAGTTGTTTTCGAATCATTAACTGATTGATGGACAACTGGTATTCACTATAAAACTCTTTCGTCGCAAAGATTAATTCAATACCATCCTCATCTAACGTGTAAAACTGTCTGCCCGTTTCCGCATCAAATCCATTGTCTTTCAATATCGAAAAACTGATTGTTTCATCTGTTCCTACGTCCCAATTATAAAACTCCACTTCTTTCCGCTTCCCACCTGGAGGTCGAAATGTCTCGACAAGCTTCGTCGCAAGAACCATCTCTTGTTTAGCAGAAAGCTCATATTTTCCAGTAGTTACATGCTTTATATACTCCGCAAGTTCCAGTTTTCCCGCCCGATTACTCCTGAGCAGCTTATGTTCAAAAAAGAACAGCAACGACAAAAGACCAAGACCATACAAATCAATACGAACTTGATTCACGTCCTCGTCCCGGCTTCGTTTTAAATCATATAAACCATCAAATAATGCAAGTCTTCTCATTCTCTCTTTATAGCCGTCCGTTAACCCTTCCCATTGGTAAGATTCCATGACCAGTCCCTCCAAATCTTTCCGAGTTCAGCAGACTTCAATATTTCCTGCGGATAATAAAACCCACCGTCAAGTAACGTTTCAATCGACTTTGCACTTGGCATCTCAGCAACAAAACTTTGAACCGCCTCTAAATCTCTGCGCTGATTTGTCTTGCCCTTAAACGGTGCTTGGCTTAAACATGCCTCGTAAAAAGGTACAGCTGGTAAAACAGTTCGTTTTCCATTTAATAAATGCCAAATCGTTAATCCAGATCGATCTACATCGCCAAAATAATAGAATGTATGATTCGCGAGTCCAATTGGATATTGCCAATCAAACTGTTCAATACTTTTAACAATTTTATTACCACAACCGTAAATAAGTGTTGAGAAAACCGTTTCCCGTAAAACCGGCAACAGTGCTTGATAGGTCGTTTTATTTTCAACAATAAGATGATACTGGTCATCATTATGTACAGATTGAACATTAAAAGCCAACATCAGTGGATCCGATACTGGAATAATGTTCATAAGGTCCCAAAGCGCAATTCGCTCAAGCAGTGCCCGTCCACCACTTTCATCAATCCACTTCTCATCACCAACAAGCTCAGCACTTCTTTCAGGTGCAGGCACAGCTTCTTTAGGCAGACCATAACTCGTTAAGTACGTATGTATTTGTTTAATAAAAGAAAGGTCTCCAGAAAATATGTCCGTAGTTAAAGAATAATAGCGGTCCAACCGAATTGCAGGATGAAATTGCTCATTGTAGCGATGAAGTTGTCCATAGAAATCATCTTGAATCTTGGATTTATCGATTCGATAACGGTGGGCAATCGAGGGAGTACGCATAGTTTGTCCCGCAGCTTTCACAGCTTGAAGAATTTGTGCATTTTCTAATTCCAATACTTTTGCTGCCAACTCTTCATAAGTTTGGTCCTTTTTGTAGAATATCACCGATAATTCTTCCAAGGAAATCATCACTTTTGACCATCTCGCAAGTACATTCAACTGGTCCTCCACTGGCATCCCCCTATCCTGTTTCCTATAAATAGTATAACGGGAATTGTCAGATTGTACGAGGATTTATCATTGAGTAGGATATTCGGATTTTGAGTACAAAAAAAGCGCGTCGCAACGAAAATAATCGATGGGCTGCACTGGTTTATTTAGTCTTATTTTCAAAACTGCTTCTGCGCAAATTAAAAATTTCCATTTCATTTAGATACGTCTTGCGAGAAATAAATTCTAATTCATATTTATTGGAAAGTACACTCTCAGTTAATGCAGTCAAAACGCCTTGCATACTATGAACATCTATCGTTAGATTTTCTAGTTTGGCGTCCTTCTCTTCTTGACGATCACGAATACTCTTAACGATTTGTGTATTTTCATCCAACTGTGCTTTTCCCTAAGTTATTTACACCCGCTATACATGTTATTCCATCAATCCTTATGTCTGCATGTTGAATATAAGCAAGGTCATTAAATTTTTATCCGCAATCGTATCATTCCTTTTTATGTAATCTCTATTTACTATTATAACACTTAAGTACTCTATTCAGTATTAATGGAGACGTCCATTATTTCCTTCTTCGATAACGGCTCCGCCTGTCAAGTTCGACTTGCCCATACAATAGATAAATCGCCTAGCATCAAAAGACACCAAGCGATTTCCCTATTGTGGACTATGTTAGTCAACTCGATTCATTTTTAGTAAAGTTTATTATTAGGGAGCTGTTCTTCGGAAGGCTTGATGGAGTAATATGGAACGAGATAATATTCTTGTTTTCAGAAAAAGCTTTAAGTTGCTTCTCCTGACGAATCCACCGCTCTACTGCACTATATGCCTTGACCTCATCAATTTAAAAACCATCTCATGTAGATTCTCTAAAGTAAAAACGTTCGTTTAAACTTTTATGATTGAATAAGTGATCGGCAATTTCTCCCTCAAGTTTCCTCATTTTATCCGTGGTGAGGATTTTATGTATGCTTTTAAAGATTCATAGAAGTTTTCACGCGTACCTATCAAAATAATTAGTAATAGTTCCCCATTTTCTTGCTCTTCTATACAATAAGCCAATTCACAACTTGCTTTCTGATGGCGTATATCCATAGAAAATACTCCAGATAAATCACCCTTTTTAGAACTTCCTAAAGTTGGATCTAGCCGGAGATTTTCAATCGTTTGTTTAAACTTTTTTTGTAACGGCTTGTCATTTTTTATCGTTTTTAGAAATCTTTTTGCACCAGGTAAAACTTCAAAATCTAACTTCTTTTGTTCACTCATTTTCGACCTCTTCAAGATCAGCAAATAAATCATCTGTATTAACATACACTTTTCCGTCTCGGGTATCATCAATGAGTTTCTGTAATGCCGATTTTAGTTGTGATTTTCGATAAACAAATTCTCTTATCATATCATCACCTGCTTCATAGCCTTCGCGAATTAAATCAGCTAAAATATCTTCACTGATATCCACTTCTGTTGTTACAGGTTTAATCATAAGAACTCCATCGACGATTTCACAAAGGACTTCGTCACCGATTTGAAGTTGATCATGAAATTCTTTCGGGATGGTCATTTGTCTCTTTTTCGAAACAGCAATTTTCTTTGGCATCGTCATCTGGGCCATCTCCTTATGCAAGATCGTTGCGTTTCCCATAGTATATGCCTCCTTTTCTATTTCGATACCCGTTTCCTTGTTCTCATCTCTTTGTTTAAGTATACCACGAAACCAGAACTACTAAACTACCTCAGAGGGATATATGATGTGTGAATCTTAGTGAAAGGTACCTATAATGTTAAATAGAGATTTAGCTAGTAAACTCCATTAATCTTTGTATTATTATGTAGTTCTATTGAATAATCCGAATAATTGTATGCGCAGGTACCTAACACTTATTCATAAACAGACGCTATAATTGGAGTCATGGGAAGGCCGCTTTCTATTTGTATTTGCTGTCTAAGCATACATTTAGAATAAATGGCCTTTTCCCATTTTTCAACAATTAGCTATCGGGGATAATTTTACACATAGGATATTCTACTAGGAGCTTTTTAAAGAATGACAGCAAAAACTAAGCCTTTAGATTTATGCATTCCAACTTTATGCATTTCATCTGTGACAACATATCCATATGTTTATAAACTTGGATGACATCTTCCCGAATGAAGGGAAGTCTAATTCTGCCAAATAATCAGTTCAACAATAAATTAAAGACCAACACGCTACTATACTAGTTTTAATAAAAGGGGATTGAATAAATTGAAAAATGATAAGCAACAATTATCATTCACAGAATTGCTACACTGCGTTGAAGAAGAAACAACTAAACACACTTCTGTCCCATTAAAAAACGGACGTTTTCCAGACGACCTAATTGCCGATTTTGATATATTTCTGTCTTATTGTCAAGAACATCCAGTTGCGTTAACGAAGAAAAATGAATATATATCTAGAAAACATTTGGTTAAGCTGAATGCACTAATGAACGTGAAAGCAGCAGATGCAACGCTATATTCAGATCAAGACAGATATCCGTATCTTCATTTCCTTTTCAATCTTTCGCAAAGCAGTCGGTTGCTTCAAAAAAACCATACAGGGTTAGAAATCCAATTGATAGGCACAGAGCGCATTTCTATGTTCAAGGATTTTAGTGAGTGTGAGAAATACTGTTCACTCCTTGAAGCATTCTGGGTAGATACAGATTGGACAAGCTTAAAGAAACACTCACAAAATCCAGCAGCCCAAATTTCATCCGTATTTGCTACATTTTGCAACGCGCCTCCAGGGAAGAAATGGAACATCGCTAGCCCTATAACGGAAACAGATCAGTTCGTAAATTCACAAACCGAAGAATGGCATTACTTCCATCTATACTTTGAATGGTTTGGTCTGTGGTCTTGTCAGGACGATACGAAGCGAATTGAAGAATACTACCGGAATGATTGTTATTTTGCAAAAACCATTACTCTTACACCACTTGGGTATTCGATTATGTCCGTTCTGATATTTGAACGAAACCCGGAGGCATGGAACATCGCCCATCGGAGAGTAAATGGAGAATCAGAGTGGTTTCCCGGGATGCCACTAGAAACATTTAATGGTTTTTTCACCACAGATTCGGATTACAACAGACTTGCAAAAACTGTCCAAACCGACCAAAGCAATCAGCCGTTCCACCAACCATTCGTCCCATTCTTTCCTTCAGGAGAACTGATAAGGACATTACCAAGGGAACAAAAAAGGTTCAATGAAGGTACCTATACCTTCAAAGTACTCTTCTCAAATGATGTTTGGCGGAAACTTGTACTAAGTGGCGATTCAACTATGCACGACTTGCATAACTCAATCATTCGCTCATATCAATTTGGGGATGATCATCTTTATTCATTTTTTATGGATGGGAAAAAGTGGTCAGATAATTGTATCGCCTCACCGGACGATGATTTCGGACACCGTAATTCGGAAAAGGTGCGCATAGATTCTCTCTGTTTACAACTCGGCCAAAAGTTCCTTTATTTGTTTGACTACGGAGACGAATGGGTATTCAACGTACTCGTAGAAGATATCAACACTAACAATACAGACGCCATCTTACCATACGTTTCAGCTGAGAAAGGATTAGCACCTGAGCAATATTTTGATTTTGAGGAAGAAGATGAGTGGGAATGATTTGAGGTTTTTATAAGTGCCTGTCTAATCCAGGACAATAATCCCGGTGGAGATATATTCTCCACCGGGATTATTTACTGTTTCGTATCGTAATAGATTCCATCGCGTGCTACATTACCGTAAGGATTAACGTAAGTTCTTAAATGATCTTTTTTTGATTTAGCTTCTGAGATATCTATGCGGATTTGATTTGTGAAGTGAGTAAGTTTCTTTTGAACATCTGCTTCCATCGCAATAAGTTCCTTGCCAAGCACTTCTTCTTCGGCAGTAAAAGGTTCTGCAATTTCCGATTGAAGCTCGTCCCGCTTATTTAATAGCGATTCAATGAGCGCAATCGTCCCATCCCTTTGATCTTCAGCAGTTTGTTTTGTTGCGACCAACAAGCCCTCGGTTACTTTACGCCAAGTGATCAGTGCCGGGCGAATCATATATTATTCCCATTCGCATACTGTTTTTGACGATTAATTTGGATGACTTGTTTCCATGTATCTCGAAACTCCATAATAATCGTTGACGCTTCATCGAATAATGCTGGATCATTTTTAATATTACCGTCAATGAGTCGGCTGTTTGCGAATTCATAAAGAATCAGCATATTTTGAGCAACTGGAACTTTCGTGTCCAGTGTCAGCATAAGTTCGTTAATAATAGCCTGTGCCTTTTGAATTGCACTATTTTTCTCTTCAATCTTATTGTCATCTAGTGCTCTTTTCGCTTGTTCAATGAATTTCAAGCATCCATTGTATAACATAAGCGTAAGTTCACCAGGTGTCGAAGTATTTACTGCGTTATTCTGATAGGTTGCATAAGGGTTATTAATAGCCATTTAGTATAATCTCCTTTTTAGTGCTTTTATGTTAGACATCTAAATTACTCATTATATTTGAAGGTTGAATTGCCATTTCCAATCCACCATTATTAATTATATCGGCTTGGGCAAGTGGAAGTTGAGTGAAATGCCGAATAATAATTACCGAGATATTGGTAAATCTTATCTACTTAATACTACATATGTAAACGCAATGTATTTTGACGCACTATTACTAATCTTCCTATATTTCATTGGCATCTAAACAAATATCATCTTAGACCGAAGTACTTATAGTAAATGCTGACAAATTAATAGAATAGAAGGTGCTTTATGTTTAGGTCAATCAAAACGAAAATCTTATTGACGGTAATGGTGTTATTCTTAATCGGAATTTCGCTAATGACCATAATTAGTAGTACGCAAGTAAAGAACAAAACTGAAGAAAATGTCTTGGAATCGAGCGGGGCACTTATCAATGAGATGGGCTATTCGATTGAAAACTTTCTTACTCAATTCGAAAAGGGGCTTGCTCAACTATCTGCCTCTCCAACAGTGGTAGGATTTACGACGAGCCAATCACCCACTTCACTTGAAGCTGAATTTGAGCATTTCATCGAACTTCGCCCAGATACATCGTCCATCTATTTTTCACTTTTAAATAAGCACACGACGATTATCCCTTCCGTTGACCTCGGAACCAACTTTGACCCAACGTCACGTGACTGGTACAAGAATGCCCTTACACAACCGAGCGCGGTTCAATGGTCAAAACCCTATATTGACCAGGCAACCAATGAATTTGTCGTGACTGCTTCGAAAGCGGTACACTCAAACGGCAAACTAATCGGCGTCATCGGGCTCGACATCCAACTCGCTTCATTGACAGATAAAGTCTCCTCAAGCCATATCGGTTACGATGGCTATCCTGTCGTATTCGATACGGAAGGTACAGCAATTGCCCATCCGACACTGCACGGGGAAAACTTGATGGACTTGCCTTTCATCGCAAAAATGTATGAAGGAAATAATGAACGCGGTGCGATTCATTATGATCACGAGGGCATCGCCAAATCCATTATTTACTCAACGATTCCAAAGTTCGGTTGGAAAGTGGGTGCGGTCTATGATGAAAAAAATATCAATGCACTAGCATCTAACCTACGAAACTCAATGATCATCATCGCTCTTGCAACTTTGCTCGTCATCTTTATCGTGCTGTACATCGTGATCAGTCGTACAATTAAACCAATCGGAAAACTAAAATCACTTATGGATTCCGTATCCGATGGTGATTTAACAGTCCGCTCCGACATCAAGACAAAAGATGAAATCGGTGAACTTGGCGACAACTTTAATACGATGATAGACAATATGAACGCCATTATTACAGTCGTCAACGGCTCCGCAGAAAACGTACGGGCAAGTTCCGAAAGCCTGAGTGCCGTATCCGAAGAAACAAGCGCATCGAGCGCAGAAGTGGCTCATGCCGTGAATGAAATCGCTCACGGCGCATCCAGATCCGCAGAAGACGCAGAAACCGTCACCGAACGAGCCGAACGACTTGGCCAACAAATTAATGAAATCACAACAAAAGCAAGCGTCATGTCCGGTATCGCAACAAAAGCTGGTGAAATGAACACAAGCGGACAAGGTCAAATGCGGGAACTTAAAGTATCTTTCAACGATTGGGAAACCAATTTACAGTCGATGTCCCAAGTCATTGGTACGCTCGAAGAGAAAGTCGGAGCTATCGGCAACGTGATGAATACCATTACCGAAGTTTCCGCACAAACAAATCTTCTGGCACTCAACGCAAGCATAGAAGCAGCACGCGCGGGAGAACACGGCGCAGGATTCGCTGTCGTTGCGGATGAAGTTCGTAAACTCGCTGAGCAATCAGCACGTTCGACAGATGAAGTTCAAGCAACCGTTCGGGAACTTCAAACAGAATCTCGTCTTGTGACAGAGCAAATGAATGAAACAATCGAAAACTTCAATCGTCAAGAAACGGTCGTCCATGACACCGAAATTACATTCAGTGAAATCTCAACATTAATGGAAGAGATGCAAACTTCCATCGACTCGGTGTACGAAGAAATTATTAACGTCTCTGCGCTGAAAGACGATGTTGCCGAAACAATCCAAACAATGGCAGCCACATCCCAGGAAACAGCCGCAGCATGTGAAGAAGTAAGCGCGTCAACCGACGAACAACTTCGAGCGATTGAATCCGTAACGGATGCAGCCGAAACGTTGACTGATTTGAGTGAGGAATTGACCATTGCAGTGAATCGATTTAAGGTATAACATCACAACGACACACAATAAATCCTATATATTTATAGGCAACTTAAAAATCGCGTCCACTACTTTGTATGTAGTGGACGCGATTTTCTTAATATTGTCTGTGCATCACATAACTCGGATGCTATTCATATTTGTATTCAAGTTGTGTCTTACACAGGTAGCCGAAAAGTTTATAATTCCAGTGACCTATGTAACACTTACCACCTATCAAACTCCAAGCACACCATTATCAATCAAAACTTTCTTGTAGTCTTCAAAACTCATTGGGCAATCTATGAAATTAAGTAATTGATCTTTTGAAACCTTTAGCTGTTTTGCCATTTGTCCAAGTAAATGATCATCATATTCTTTTTTTCCATGACTAAGTCTTGTTCGAATAGATGTTTTCTTGCCATCGACGTAAAATGTATACATGTGATGATGTGTTTCTTTCAATTTAAGTCCTTTCTTTTCCAATGAACTCTGAATGAGCCTTACTCTTCTAGCACTCATACCCTAGGCACCACCCTTTCAATATAGCGAATCACACATTTTTTCAACTCTATCGCATCTATTGTCAATTCTTCATCCGGTGACACTGCATATTCTTCCCAAAGATAACTAAGCCCCAAGTAGCAAGCAGATAATACTTCTCGTAGTGTAGGCTCACTAATATAAAGTCCTAATTCTTCATGTTCAATCGTCCAATAGCCATCCACATAATCTAACTCTACATAAAAACCATCCATCATTTCATATTGCTTTTGATGATAATGGAATTCATTAATCAGCCACTTTCCTGGATCTGCTATTGTTACTTCATCTATCGAAACCAATTCTTGTATTTCATTTGCATTTGTTAAAACAGCTTCCCCTTTTATTAAAACCTCTTTACCAATTGATTGAAAAATTTCATTCTCAATCTCTAAAGAAATACAACGTATTACCCTAGAACCATTGTAAATACCAACATATGAATCTCCATGGATCTTCAATTCAACAATTTTACCGATAAGTTCTCTTACTTCCTCTTTTGGTTTGCTTAACATTCTGTCGACACTTTTTAATTGTTTCGTAGATACTGGTGCCGTGAAGCCTTTACTATTCCCTTTCACAAAAACTTTGTAATCATCTTGTCTTGGCAACATTTCCTTAATCGATTTCAGTACTCGATTCATTGTACGTTGATCTGGAATAAGTTTAATTATTTTTTTCGTTTCTTCATCGCTTATGTGTTGAATCACTTCGTGAAAAATTTGAAAAGTACTCTTTTGAATTTCAGGGGATACGCCCTGTGGCAAATCTAAATCCATTACAAAACTACCTTTTGAAGTAGCGACTAACTCCAGTGTATAACTTTCCTGTACTTTTCTCGGAAAAGGTCCCCTCTCCCGCGATGAACTACCATCAGACGATTTATATTCACCTATCGTAAATATTGTAGCTTGGGCTGCCTTTAAGACTTTATTTAAAACGGCCACTGGGATTCGACCTTTTTCAAAATCGTCCCCTTCTAGTTTAATGGTTAATCGATCACTCATGATAAAACCCCCAATCATAGTTTTAAGTAAACCACATATATTTTACTTTCGTATCTTTTAATACAATAAAAGCCCTGCACCATAGTGTCAGAGCATCTCCTACTTACCATAAAGTTTTGTCCACAATTTTTTTCAGCACTAAGTTAAATTGATTATCTTCAACCCAAATCCATAATTAAATAACTCACTTATATATATGCCAATATCTTTATACCGTCATGATACTCAAGAGATTTTGGAATTACTCGTTTAAACAAAACCGATTGACCGCACTTCATGCAGTATGTTAACTGCACTAACCAGGCTTTTCAAAGATTTTAAACTCTACCTAATTATATGCTTATTTTACCACAACCATACGAAAATACACATCATGAATCAATTATCATACAATTGTGTTGTATAATCCGAATAGTTTTATGCACAGCGGACTTAAAATTTTTCAAATGAATACAAAATACTCAGCCCATAGTGCTTTGGCTGAGTTTTGGTCCTTATTTTTACGTATTACAGGAACTATAGATTTAATATCTATAAGTAGCCGCAACTCCTCTGTCGTTTGGCATTCTTTCTTTAGGCAACATCACTACTTCGCCTTTATTTTTGAATACCAATTCTGCGAGGTCGTCTAATATGTCGTCTACTACTGGATTTTCAGGCGCTTCTTCAGTCAGTGCACCGGTTTCCGCATTTATTTTTCCGGGAATAATGCGGTCCGACTCAATTAGGACTCGATTCACTCGGTTTTCGGCGGCTGCTTTAGCCACTTGAACGATGTCATCAGAACCTTGGTCTTGTGCTCGTGCATTTTCAAATTCATCAATGAGAGCTTTTGTTTTAGCTATATAAACGGGCTCGATTTTCGCCCAAGCACTTTCTCTTAATTCATCAATAGAAAACGCTTCATAATCCGCTTTAATTCCTTCTTTTTGTAGAAATGGATTATGACTTAAATTGTGAAAAGGAGTATGGTATTCGTCAAGCGACACCAAAATCAGTGGTAAGCCCATCGGACGTGAATAGTTTTCCAATACTAAACGGTCAACGGATCTAAAATAGCGTTCGATGTCTTTATCGATCTCGTCCTTTTTGCTGCCCGCACCGTGGAAAACTACTGAACCTCCAGCACCTCTTCCACCCGCAGTAACATGGGATTCTGTATACTCTTTCCCAAGTATTTCTTCAGCAGTTTGAGGAAGTTCAGAATCGATTTTAACCTTTTCAAAACCGTATCTGTTTCCTTCGTAAAGCGTAAAGTTATTACGATTAATGCCTAATAAATGATATCGATCTGCGGATTGAAAGATCCGTATAAGTGGCTTAATATGGAAGCTATCTGCTACAATCGCTAATTCCTCAACCGGCCGCTCGAGTAGATAAACGATACATTTACTTTCTGTTGCAAATACAGCCATACCATCTGCAGTATGCTGCCAAAACTCTTTGTCTGCAGCCAATGCTTCGAAAGGTTTCAACAATGATTCTATTTGTTTTTTAGCGTATTTCATATCCAAGGATTGACTCACTTCTCGAATCAAATTCTTAAATCGAATTGGATCTTGCTGATTTTCGGGTCCATGACGGTGAGTAGGTTGATACAGTGAAATGAAAGTTTCAGCTTTCGATTCAAATAATTCGTTTGGAAAATCCTTTACAATTTCATACAACATAGTATCCCTCCATTAATTTTTAAAAAAGTTAAGGAAGTCTAATAACGTATTAAAATAAATAAGAGAGTCACTTCCGAATCTCCCGTTCTATTCTTTGTATACCCGCTTTTCATAACTCTAAACCATATGCAACCTGTTATTACATATAATGTAAAATCAAAGCAATCTTTCAAACGTAATTATTTATTTGTTTGATATGTTTTCTGAAGAATGATACAGTTTTGATATATTAATAGATAAGGGGGAAACTATTTATGTCCAAGACGCATTACTTTCCTAAGGATGCCGCTCATTTTAAGTGGGATGTCAACAATAAGCCTGTTGTTACAATCCAAAGTGGCGACACAGTTATTTTTGAAACGATTGAAGTGACGGATAATCAGCTCAATCCAGAATCAACGTCAGAATCACTTACCGATTTTAATTGGGACAAAGTATATCCGTTATCAGGACCCGTTTATATTGAAGGTGCTGAAAAAGGAGATACACTTGCTGTAGAAATACTAGATTTACAAACAAGAGGATGGGGTTGGACAGCAGTTCTTCCGGGCATGGGCTTATTGGCAGAAGAATTTCCGGATGCCTATTTACGAACGTTCGATTTATCTGATGCAGAGTATATTCATTTTCGCGACGATATCAAAATCCCAATCGAACCTTTTTTAGGAACTATGGGTGTATGCCCAGCAAATGCGGTAGACCAAGGAATCATGCCACCAGGAAAATTTGGCGGAAACATGGATACACGTCAATTAACAATAGGAACAACACTATATCTTCCTGTGCAAGAAGTCGGTGCATTGTTCAGTATTGGTGACGGTCATGCCAGCCAAGGCGACGGAGAAGTTTGTGGGTCCGCATTAGAATGTCCGTTGTATGCAAGTTTGAAATTCACTCTTATTAAAGGAAAGTCCATTCCTGCTGCACAATTTCAAACAAAGGGTCCGTTGACACCGAAAGTAAATGATGGAGATTTTTACGGAACGTCTGGAGTTGGGCCGGATCTTTATAAAGCGTCTCAAGATGCACTTCGTGCCATGGTCGACCATATTTCTGTAAATTACAATATGTCCCCTGTGGACGCGTACTTGCTTTCAAGTTTATGTGTAGATTTAAAAATCTCTGAAATTGTGAATGTTGGGGAGTACGTTGTTAGTGCAGTTCTACCGTTATCGATATTTAAGAAAGACTAAGCATTATAACGATGCACGTAAATAATAGACTTTAAAAAGATGACTCTGGTGGAATACCAAAGTCATCTTTTTTCTACGTAGATTACATGAGCTTTTGAATGTTAGACAATTGTTAAATACCTTTTGGTATAGCCTTTAAAAAGATCCCTATACTTCTTATACATTTGCTTTCAACCAAGCAATCACTTTTTTTTGATCGAGTGTTCCTCTTCCATTCTTCGTACGACTGATGCGGAAATACTCAACTTTATTATTATTTTCTTTCAAATAAATTCTTCCAGCATGATCAGCCCCAAAAGGATACTCATTTATCGTTTCCCCTGAGTGTGTTTTAATGGTATTCTCCCTTGTTTTTATTATCGCCTGGTCAAAATTACGTTCTAAGTTGGCAATGATTGCTTCCACTTTTAATCGATCTGGCGGTACCAGAGAAAAGAAATCCTTATAAAACGACTGATGGAATTTACTCCCCGCGTAAAGTGTCTGAAACCGTGGTTCATACTCCCGCTCTAAAATACGAAGTGCCTCTACTGTAATCTCCGCTGGTGCCCCCTTTGTCGCACTTAGAAGAGCAAAATCATTTTTCTCATTAAGCAGTTCAGTTTTCAATTGTTCTATTTTTTCTTCCGACTTAATTGCTTGGGCTGTGTATTCATCATCCTTTAAACTCAATTTCTGACCTATATCTTGTAGTTCAAGTAATGCAATCTGATGGTCTTCTTGATTACTATCCAACTGTTCCTGCCACACAACTCTTTCAGCTGTCAACTGCTCTATTTTTTGACGGTCTATTCGAACTTGTTCCGTTTTTGTATGAATTGTGTTTTCAAAATTAATCATAACTTGTTCATTTCCATGTAGTTTTTGTTGAACAGTCTGTAATCTCCCACTCAATTTCGCCACACGTTTAACTTCTCTCATTAAATCTTGCTCTACTTTTTTAAATTTATCTTCATATATATGTTTGTCTTGTTGGAGCACTTCAATCTCTTTCATCTTTTCTTCTATTTCTTTTTTCGTACTATTTTCAACATCCGCGCTATCAAATTCAGTTTGTTTTTTCTTTAAACGGCTTAGCTCATCTTCTAATCTTTTTTGCTTAAAAAGATTTTCTTCCATCACAATTCGCAATTGATCATATTCAAGCTTTAGCCCGTTCCGATTGTCCAATACCTGATTTTTCTCATCAGTAAGTGTATGTATTTCTTTTTTCGATGCTTCAATTGATTGTTGGACGTCATGATACTCTTGCTTATAGTGAGCTAGTTCATCTGTTTTCAACTCTAACTTTTCATATAATCGAATAAGACGTCCTGTTTGATCTTTGTCACTTTTATCAGTTTCGGCTATTTTCAAGCGTAAAGATTCGACTTCGACTTGCTTTTGCTTGATTGAATGAAGCAAAATCTTACGGTCAACCAAATAATCATTCAATTGCTCCTTGTTCTCTTTTAATATAAACAGCATTTTTGTAATGGAATCATCTGCCGCATTTAAAAACTTTGAAAACAGATATCGTCCTCCCACCCCCAGCTTACTTAACACTAGTAGGACACATTTTTTAAATTTATGCATAAAACCCGCTCCCTTTTTAACTTACTCAGCGAGCATCGGTCCCGCCACCCCATAAATTACGTCCACCAGTATGGCCTGTACCGCCGTGTATTTCTTCTTCCACTAATTGCATTCGTCCTGGTTCTTCATGATGATGCCAGTCATATCCGCTTGGCGTAACAGAGGACTGTAAATTCTCAATATCTTGTAGGTCAAAGCCTAAATCATTTGCGAGAGATGGATTTTCCTGAATCGCTTCGTAGAGACCCATATTGGCAATACCGATATGAACAGTATCTGAATACAAATAAGCATCTTCTGGTAACTGTACTTCAAAAGACGCATCAAATACTGGATAAACTCCCATCGTAACTCCGTCTGCACCCTCAACCGTATTCGATTCAAAAGGAACACCGGTCACTTCATGGACATTACCGTTGAGCGCCATATTTCTAGTATCTACCTCCACAGCTTCCACTACATCAGCATCGATCATATCTAAAACCCCTACGCCCACTAACATCACACTTGTTACCTTTCCCAGATTTTGCAAACCACCTATCCACTGATCACTATCTTGATGAATAACACCATTCACCGTTTGTCCAATACTTTTCCCTGTGTAGACAACTCCGCCTACAATTCCTTTTGCAGTATTCACAGAAGCATCTTTCATATCTGCCCAACCCTCAGACTTTTTCTCTTCATCCTTCGTAAACACACCATATGCCCCTGTCGCAGTACCGTCTGCAAATTGTGCCGTATTCGAAATGACTTTTGTCGATGACATGACAACCGTTTGTCCAACTTCCTTAATGTAGTCACCTGTTTTAGGAAACTTTGTACTAACTACAGTTCCAGTTAAATCCACACCAGCCTTAACAATACCTCCGCCTATCGTGTTTACTACCGTCCCAATCATGCTAAATAACTTCATTTCCCACACTCCCATTCTGTATCTAAAGAATCACAAGTAACTTTAATAATAAGTCTATTATACTATAAAAATGCAATGAATTCATAATAAATAATGAATTAGATAAAATTAGCACAAAAAAAAACTACCCAATCAGAATTTCAGGGTAGCTCTTTCAATATTATGACAGCACTATCTGCGCAATATGATCAACAGATAAAACCAATTTTCGAGTAATTGATAGATTTTCTTAAACGAATAGCTAATAAGTAACCTTAAAGTCCGTTATGCATATAATCTTCCAATGTCTTTATAACAGTCTGATGCTCTTGAATCTGCTCATTCAATTGTTCCCGTTCTTCTGTTGGCATTTCATTATTCGCTGCTTGCTGTGCAATCTTCTTCATTTGGTGAAGCCTAATTTCAATCTCTTCAAGAACTCGATCTTGTTTCTTTATCAATTCGAGCTGTTGTTTAAGTATTTCTATTTCATCTACGAAGTTTTCAAACATTCGCATACTGCTTCTGCCGGTTTATTTGAATAACCTGCTTCCACGTATCGCGAAATTCCTTTATGATGTCAGACGCCTCTTCGAATAAGGCACTGTCGTTTTTAATATTACCGTCAATGAGTCTGCTATTCGCAAACTCATAAAGGACAAGCATGTTGGCTGAAATCGGGTATGAGGAATCCAGCGTCAACATCAGTTCAGAAATAATGGCTTGTGCCTTTTGAACAGACTTATTTTTTTCTTCTATATTATTATCATCCATCGCCCTTTTCGCTTGTTCAATGAATTTCATGCATCCATTGTATAACATTAGCGTAAGTTCGCCAGGAGTTGATGTGTTAACAGTATTGTTTTGATAGGTTGCATAGGGATTATTCATAGCCATTTATAATTGGTCTCCTAACTCTTGGTAACTAATTTACTTAATTATAGTTGAACGCATTCATTAAAGTCACTGACTGGGAATTCGCGCGATTTATAGCAGTCTCCATCGCTGTAAACTGTTTCCAATAGCGATTCTCCATCATTTTTAAACGTTCTTCAAAACGTGCAATTTGACTGTCCATTTCTTTTAGTGAGCGGCCAAGTGAAAACGAATCATTAACGGATCCAATCTTACCCGCTCGGTCACCAATAGACGTTTGAGTTTTATCGATAATTGTTCGAAGTTTTCGAGCAAACCCTTGCTCCTCAACAGTATCTCCGTCTTTAGAGAACAGTTCATGTACTTTATTCGGGTCATCACTAATTGCTTTCTTTAATTTTGTTTCATCAATAACGAGCTTACCATTGGCGGTAAAATCCTTGGTAGTAGTAATACCAAGACTTGATAATAATACACCACCAACAGACCCCATTAATGCGGACCTCATTTGTGTAAGCATATTGGAAATAGTACTATCATTTCGTAGCGTACCACTCTTCGCTTTTTCTTCCCATTGCTCAATGTCTTTTTCCTTCATATCCTTTTTCTGTTCAGCAGAAAGGGGTTGGAAATCGCGATATTTAGTTTCACGGATTTGTTTATTTAAGTCTTCGATTAGCTTATTGTACTCGTCCACGTATTTAACGACAGTGTCGAATATTTTATTAGTGTCTGGCGCGGAACTGAAATTAATAGGTGCAGCGCCTATTGCTGATTCCTGTTTTAACGTGAATTCAAAACCATTGATTTGGAATGTGTTTGAAGCACGCTCTGTTTCAAGTCCATTTAAATTAAATTTCGCATTTTGACCCGCAGTACTAGTGCTCGTCAAGCCTAGAGCAGCACCTAAATCACCTGTAATTGTTATATCTTCGGTATTTTCATCATTTTCGATTCTTGTAATCTTTCCGTCATTTGAAATTTGGAAGATTGGTGCTCCAGCCTTAATATTAATTTGATCCACAATAGCGCCCAATGTATTTACAGAATTAAATTTCAATGTTTTTGTTGTACCATCGGGCATGTTAAGCTTTATTTCTGTCTTATCCGTTATTCCAAGACTACCCAAAGTAGAGGTCTTCGAAGCCCCTTTTTGAAGCGTAAATGTAGTAGAAAGGCCTAACGACTCCCCTAAATCACCAGTAACTTCAATATTTCCAGCACCACTATTTTTAGCAGTCATCGCAATTTTTCCTGTATGCGAATCATAAAATGCACTTACTCCTGTTAATTCATTTATTTTACTAAGAACAGAACTTATTGAATCTGTTTCAGGATTAAATTTTATCGGGACACCTTCTGTTGGCATATTACCATTTTTATCCGGTGCATTGATAATTAATTCCGTTCCGGTGATTCCTAATTGTTTAAGCGTTGAATTTGCCGATTGCATCACGTTTACTTCTGGTTCCCCAATTTTATGCTCAACAAATTTAATACTTCGTCCGCCTTGCAATGTTGCATTTTTAGCCAACTGAGTAGTTTTAATCGTTCCAGAAAAATCGCTCATAGACCCCATATTTCGAATCGCTACATCATCAGGTGAAGAAACATTTACTGTCTTCGCAGAAAATGACGTTGATAAGATCATTGTATCAAACGTCTTTTTACTAAAGTCAAACAGTTGTCGGTTTGTTGCACGATAATCATCCAATTGCCATTCTAGGTATTGTTTCTTCTGTGTTATCTTGTCCATAGGGATACGGTGCGCGTTCATTAAATCATTTACCATTTTCTCCGTATCAAAACCTGAAGCTAGTCCACCAATTCGCATTTATAATCACGCCTTCCTTAAATTTTACGATTGACGGCATGCCTAAAACTCGCACTTTGCCGCATGAATATCCAACAGGTTATTTGATGGCATCTTCCGTACGACCTCGTCCGTCGTTGAATCACTTTATCGATTGACAACTGTTGTTCATTGTCAGACTGTTGCTGAATCTTTTATTGAATAGGTTGTATTTATGAATCTTCATTACTTTTTGTATCGGCTTAATATAATGATAGTTAAGTAAAATGGGATTAAAATAGTATTCGATTGGGTCTAAGATCATATTATTTAAAAGATACCTAAAATTAATTCAAAAGACATTTTAACTTCTTGGTATCCTTTTTGTGGTTTTAAGTCTATATAACTAATGAGCAGTCCCATTCGACTGTGTAAAAGTTATCGTGCTTCTACGAATAAAATCGCCATCAACTGTAGGTATGTTTAAGTGGTATTTAATGAAGGGGGGTTTCATATGAAGTTATTAATCAATAAGGCACCGCTTCAAATCATTCCGTAATTGGCGGTACATGTTAGGTTGAACGAGGCCATTTTGTTTCAACAACTCCATTTTAGATCGCTCATTTCCCGAAACTGGAGGGATTGGTATAAATGGGTTTATTAGACGTGCATAAAAAAGAAAAGATACCGGATTGACTATTCGTCTTTGCCTGACCAGACATTGCAAAATGCCCCCACTACGATAGCAAATTCAGCTGCAGACGAAATGCATATTGCACCCACTCTACAAGGCAATTTGCATCCAGCAATAACTAAAGAACTTAAGAGTATTAAAAGAAGTAATATTGTCGAGAACGATCTCAACGTTGTGTCTGTCATTCAATATTTAAATTTTAAAAGGTATCTGTGCATGAAACTCCAATACTATATTCATTCAATTGTATATTTATAATAAGAATAGTGGTTTAGCTAGTTATTTCCACCAAGGCTTGTATTATTATGTAATTATGTTGAATAATCTGAATGGTTTTACGCACAGGTACCTAAAATAAGGAGGTCACGGGATTATTGAATAGGAGTTATTAGGCTGTTATTTATAAGTGGAGTGAAATTTGGAGGGATTCAATTGGATCAATTATAAAGTAAAAACGCGGCCATATTTTCCCTTCCGCGTTTTGTTAACCAGAATGACTTGGAATTATATCATAACCAGGTATCGAAATACTAATATAAAATTAGAAGAGAAGCTTTGACAATGCTTATTCTTTAGAATTATTTCTTATGACATGGGCTTGAACAATAGTAACAACCATCAGCTGTTACATAGTATTTCTTTGCTTCTCGAACTGCATCTCCGCAATTTGCAAAAACACCTAAGTATTGACGGTTTTCAGAAGCTGGCAAATGACTGCATATGCTCTCGTGAACTTCATGATCTCCATTTGATTGTGAATTTTTATTCACATAATAAGTTCCCATTTAAACACCTACTTTCTTAGACATAGTTACAGAATATATATATATTCTGTATAATCACTATTATAGAACATACATTCTAATTAGTCAAATATATAATGATAGTCAACTGTGCGATATCAAGTTCTAACAAACTCATATATCGGTATAATAAATAGTGAAATTCCCTTGGATAATCTGTTCAGAGCGGATTTTAACCTTAAGTTTGAACCTTACTTCCTCGACTAAGAGGTAACCTGGGCTTCTATACTTTTAAAAAACACGGCCGCTTTCGCGGAGGCCACTGAAAAACCAAAACTCTGAATATAAACGCTCCACTTGATAAAGACTTTCATGAAAATTTGAGATGCTATTCCCCATATATAGGTTGAAAAGTAACTATAATATGGGATTTCATTATTTATTTTAGAAAAAACAAGACTTTTTCAGTGGCCTCGCTTTCGCGGACCGTGTTTTTGTTATTACTATTAACGAAGGAGTTGTAAAACGTCTTGTGGTTGTTGGTTGGCTTGCTTTGCCGCTATGTCTTTCGAGCATAGAATAGACTATATCTTCACCCTTTGATTTCTCAGTAGGGGCTGGGCGCTTCGGGCGGTGTTGTGTGCCTTACGGATTTCATCGACCTAGTTCGGGTGTCAGAATCGTGTTAGAATAACGAAATCAGTTGACTGGCTTCGAACACTAAGATAAAAGGCACAGGCATCACTTAATTAATCAAATCGGAATTGTGTCACAGCCATCTAAAATCCAGTGATAGTTACTCATGTTTGCCGCGCTAAATAACCCGGTCCTTGTAAGGTAAGTAGACCTAACCACTTGGGATCATTTAGATTATGTAAAACGTTATAGCATTACGACTTCAGGAATGCTTCACTGTTTTCAAGATACTGATTAAAGTCCTCCGGCATCAACTCAAATACTTTTATTCCCGCAAGCTCTTTAATATACTTCAAATATGCTGGCGTATACTCCTTCGCCCTTGATTTTACGTGGTAGGAACTTCTTTCCCCCATACCCAATGTCCGCACTAGAACAAACACAATAGAAAATTCTTCGGCTGACCTAACGCCAAACTCGACATCTAAAAAAAGCAGACTATCCAAGACTTTTAAGCGAATTTCTTTCTTCTTGTTTTTTGACATTTTTGATATATTTTTGAACTCGACAAGATGTAGGGTATGATTCCTATGATCAATCCATATGGCGTCTATAGACGCAGGGACAAGATATCGTTCTTTCAACATGATTTCTTTAATTTCATCCAAATCAAATACTTCTATCGTTTCATTTTCACAAACAAAAACATTATGCTGATCATCAAATGAGCATTGCTTAAAAGTTGATGATTCCCAATCTTGATTTAATAATTTTTCTTCTAGTTCAATCAAGGTCGTCATATTCATCCCTCAACTTTTCTAAATGAATAAATGGATTTGCAAAATCAGCATGCAGTAAAGGTAAATCATTTGTCACGTCTTTCAGTGTATTTCCATTCGGATTTCTTACGGTTTGATAATAATTCACTAACTTATTAATCTTATGTTTCTTTGAATACAATTCAATTGCTTCAACAAAGTAAGGACTGTGAGAAGTTACTAAAATTTTAATGTTTAATTCTAAAGATAAAAGAACAATTAGCTCTGCATATTTCAATTGCCACGATGGATGCAAATGAACTTCTGGCTCATCTAAAATTAAAATATCATTTCTTGAAAGCTCTCCTGATTCAATTAATGATTTAATTAATGAAAAAGATTTAATTCCTGTGGCCAAGTTGTTTACCGGGTATGCCGACCCCGTTTTATTTTCCTCAAATTGTATACCTTTTCCATCAAACTTTATGGTCCCTTTAATTACTTCTGAAAGGATATCATCAAACCGACCCATATTAACAAACTCATCAAAGAGAGTGACCTCTTTCAAAAGGGTAGGTAATAAATTTCGTAATTGCGTGGAATGGTCGAGTGAGTTTCTTGTAAACTGAAATGAATTAAAACGATAAAATCTAGATGGAGAAACATCGTCCAAAACGAATGGATTATCGATATAAATTGCACCCAAATTTTTAAAATGTTCAATATGCGTCTCATCTTTATTTAATATATTATCATTGAAGACTATTTTATTATGACTACTTTTCTCCCAAGTTGCCGTAATTTCACTTGGCAATTGTTTATTATACAGGGAGTTAATAGAATTAGAAAATTCATCTTTAAAGACTCTTTCCAAATAGCTCGTTTTATAATTAAGTGAAGTAACATCAATATTGAGTACCCTAAGAAATCTATCGATTTCGTAAAAGGCAGATTTTTTCATTTCCTCATTTTCATAATTAACTTGATTATCTTCTTTTAGTAGTTTGAACAGTTCCATTACTTTTGCCAAGTCCCTTTCTTCCAACGATTCTTCTACGTCATTAAAAAAACTGATAAAGAAGTTTTCATCAAAATCCCCCGACTTAAATTCAAAAAAACTCTTTAATCTTCGTAACTCACGTAAAAGGGATAAATATTGTTCATTCAGATTTCCTTCTTCAACATTTTTCGTTCCTTGAAAAAGTGCATAGACACTTTTCCCGATGGTACTTTTCCCTGTATTATTTTCACCAGCAATAATTGCAATTGAATTAATCTTTAAATTCGCACAATCAATACTTCCGATATTTTTTATGCCAATCCTCATAATTCGCTCTCTCCCAATAAAAAATAGTGTTTTTATTATTTACATCCAAATATTATTATGTTCCTTTATCTAGTATATCATTACCCTTGATACAATATTCAAATGGAACATTTTTTACTTCTATAACACCCTTTTGAAATCATATTAAGACCTATTTCATCCAATCCTTAAATTTATTTGGATCTGATATTGGGCTATAGACACCAAGGCATATTTTTTAGTAGTCTACTTAATTATCCAGATTCCTATATCGGTAAATAAAGCGTGAATCGAATGTAATTTATATCTAAGGCCTTGTTAAAATAGAAATAAGCGCTCAATAACTTTGAAGGGATATAAATGATTGACAACACAAACGGTTTTTATAATTTCATATGCGGTAAATTATTGGGGGATGGGCGGATTATTGCTACAACCAATTGAAAAATCATATTCCCGTATCCCCTCCTACCTACGGGAAAGTAATGGACGACCGGCTCATAAAAGGCCATTTTGAAAGATTTGTTGTTGGATTTGGGGTACCTATAATGTTAAATAGATAGTTGGAAAATGAAAAAACCATTGTTTTCAGGGTATAGGAGAAGTACCAATCACAGAACTTCCGATATACCACCCCACTAAAGAGGAGGAGCTGAAAACAATGGTCACACTATCATTAAATCATATTCAGGGGAAGAACGGAAGTCATTGGAATCGTTTAATGCGAGAAGAAAAGGCGAAAGAATACTGTATTGTAGCGATTGATGCAGCGAAGTTTGTGAATACAGCGATGGTATGTACTATTTACGGTGATATTTTACAGGAGCCATTTGAGTTCGATGGGTCAATGACGGGCTATCAATTGATGAAGAAATACATTGATTTGGTGTGTGAAACCTATGCACTTTCACAAGTGATTGTTGGAATTGAAACGACCGCGCATTACTATGAAGACCTTGTAAGACTGTGCATGAATGAAGGTTACGTCGTCCGTATTTTGAATGCCGCGACGACTGCCAGGGAAAGAGAAACTGTGTTGAATTATACGAAAACAGACCGTGTAGATTTGATGGCAATCGTCCAATCTTTACTCCATGGGCGTGGTGGAACAAGTGTAGAGTCGATACTTGAGCTTGAATCGTTAAAGACATTAACAAGGGCCAGAAGGACACTGGTCAACACACAAACAAGGACCATCAATCACCTACGTTTGTATATGGATCACATCTTTCGTGAGTTTCAAGGGAAAAACCTGAAGGTCAAAGGTGAAAATAAGGTCATTAAAATCTTGGATCAGTTTGTTTCAAAAACATCCCTTTTCTTGATGAGAAATCATCCTCACCCGTCAGATATCTTAACCCTAGGCAAAGCCGGACTTAGGAAGATATCTATTGAAAACAACCTGAAGCTACGAGAGGATGTTGTCGATAGGCTGTTGAATTACGCAGAGAATTCGATTTCCAAACCAAAGTCTATGCTTGAAAGCGAGTTACTTTTACTCCAACTAAAACTTGATGAATATGAATTAATTCACCGCCAAATCAAGCAATTAGAGGATGTAATTGAAGCAAAACTACTGGAGACCGATGGTGGTATCCTCTTAAGTATCCCTGGTTTAGGCATCACTACGGCAGCTGAATTAACCGCTGAAATAGGGAACGTCCATGACTATTCACATGCTGGACAACTCATCAAAATGGCCGGCACGAACCCAATTGTAAGACAGTCCGGTGGGAAAAAGGCGAATCATTATCGGATATCTAAACAAGGTAGAGCTGCTTTTCGTAACGTGGTCTACCAGGTAGGGAAAAACGTTGCGGTTCAGAATCCTGAAATGAAAGTCCGGTATTTGGCGATGAAGGACAAAGGAAAGAAAGCAGGCCAGTCCTATATCGCTCTAGGGAATCGAATCTTACGGATTGCCTTTGCCATGATCAATGAACAAAAGTTGTATAAAAGTAGTGAATCGGACTATTGTCTGGAAAAAGTCATCGCTGGCAAACTAAGAAATACGAATAAGCAAAAGCTGTTCAATCAACGATATGTAAAAGAAGTAGAAGAACTGTAAGCACAAAATATAAGTGTAGACAAAGGTGTTTTCCCGGAACGTAGACCACATAGATTAGGGTACCTGAGGCTTTAATGACCTCGTTGCACAGCGTCATGGGTCTTGTTTCACAAATACGAATAAAACGTTAAAGAACGTGAGCTTGTATTTAATAGGATGTATCCCTGTGAAATGAAACGCAAGACCTTTCACGTTGCGGAAAAACGCCATTATATGTTCTGTGATTGTTGAGTTTCAAAAAAATACCATTATGAGGCTTTGGTTTCGTGCGGCCAAAAATCTATTTTAATAGCGCTTGACTTATTTCACATTAAACGCTGTGCATGAAACAACAACAAACAATTCAACCAATTGTATATACATACAAATACAAAGGGTTTTTCTGCATATACCGAATAAATATGTAATTGAAGTGTATAGTCAGAATAGCTTCGTGCACAGGTACCTAAAAATTAAGGGGCCTAATCTTTATCCGTTCTAGGATACTATCTGGCCTTTTTCACCATTCAAATTTATTACGCCCATGCCGGGCACACCAAATAGAAAAACGTGATTTATATCACATTTTTCTTTCCCCATTAATGCTATTGTAAGACAAATGATTATCAATACGCTAACATTGAAAATTCCACATTTCTTCATGCAACTCAAATCTATAAATTACTTTCCAAACTTTTTTGGCTTCATTTTTCATATTTCTATAAAATTTTTTACAACCCAAAAGGAGGAAATTATGTTGATGGATATTCCGAAAATGATTATCGGGCATATGACGCCCAAAATCCCTGTTATTCAAGGTGGGATGGGTGTTAGAGTTTCGCTTAGTGGTCTCGCTTCTGCTGTAGCAAACGCTGGAGGGATTGGTACGATTTCTGGTACGGGTATTTCTGCCGAATCACTTCGAAGTCAAATTCGCCGGGCTAGAGAGCTGACTAACGGCAAAGGCTATATCGGTGTAAATGTCCTATTTGCAATAAATGACTTTGCGGAAAATGTCAAGGCAGCAATGGAAGAAAAAGTTGATTTCATCATTTCGGGAGCTGGTATTTCACGTGATATGTATAGTTGGGGCAAGGAGTACAACGTTCCTGTCATCTCAATTGTGTCGTCTGCAAAACTAGCAAAGCTTTCTGAGAGGCTTGGCGCTTCCGCTGTTGTTGTCGAAGGTTGCGAAGCGGGTGGGCATCTTGGGACAGATAGAGCGTTATTCGATGTGCTGCCAGAAGTGGTCGAATCAGTCGGTATTCCTGTCATCGCGGCGGGCGGCATTATTCATGGTGAGGATATTGCAAGAGCTGTCCAATTGGGAGCATCCGGTGTTCAAATGGGCACACGCTTTGTTGCCAGCCACGAATGCGATGCCCATCCCGCCTTTAAACAAATGTATGTCGATTGCAATGAAGGAGATACCGTCCTCGTCAAAACAACAGTCGGCTTAGAAGGACGCGCCATCCGTAATTCATTTACTGATTTAATTTATGGAGATAAAAAAGTCAAAATTAAAAAATGTTACAACTGCTTAAAGCAATGCTCATACCGATTTTGTACTATGGACTCGTTAAAGCATTCCGTAGACGGTGATGTTGACAACGGCATAGTCTTCGCAGGGTCAAGAGTGCATGAGATTAAAGAAATATTTTCTGTACAAACAATTATGGATAATTTAATGAAAGAATATAAGCTAGGTAAAACGTTTTGCTAATGAAGGTCAACTAAAAGAAGCTTCCCACAACCGCGGTTAAAAAAACCGAAATGGTAGGGAGCTTTTTTCACGAAAAATAATTGTATATTATAAAAGGCACCTTAATTGTTGGATGATGACCTTCATTAAAATGAAGACTTTTCCTACTTCGACTTTGGGGTACCTGTGCATGAAACAACAACAAACAATTCAACCAATTGTATATACATACAAATACAATGGGTTTTTCAACATATACCGAATAAATATGTAATTGTAGTGTATAATCAGAATAGTTTTGTGCACAGGTACCTAAAATTTTATCCTGCAATAATGAAACTAAAAAAGGGTTTTTTCGAATTTCACACTTAATAACATCATTTTCAAAAATCCCCTTCCGCATTCCATTTTCAATTGCCCTTTGTAAATTTATCATGTCCAACTAAATCACTCTTTCCTTTTATGACATCTAAATTTTCTTTCACTTATAATTTATCGTTGATAAGCTAGTGAACCATACCTGTATGACGCAATGACGAAAAATTCACACCTCTGGATAAGTATTTATAGTACAAAGATTTTCACGCAGATATCTGATTTCACTTTTATTATTATTCAATTGCAGTGAATTTACTGAGTAGTATCTTGCACATGCACGCGAAATTCACTTCATAAAATCAAAGCCAAAGTAAAATCCGCTTTCTAGGGTGGATCTAAAACACGTATATTCATAAACATACTGAACTTTATCTAAGTGGCTAAGTTAATATTGCAATTTGGGCAATTATACATTACACGAATATGATGACTAACCACTGGTTCTTAATTTTTAGCCTAAAAATATTGTCTCTGAAACTTTTATGGCCAATGTCTTTAGAACCTCCATTGAAACACTACCGCCATTTTCTTTTACAACTTCTTTCACCTTTGCCCATACCGTCTCATTTCTAATTGTATCAAGAAATTCATGTCCTCCCCATGTAATAGAACTATAAATCCACATTGGGATGTCATCTGCATACTTAATATTATTTTTTGCATAACCTGCCTGCTCTAATAATTCAAGATGATAAACCGCTTGATTACGATCTATACTGGAAGGTAATCTCAATTCTTTCTTATCAACTTGACTCTCTACTAAAAACAGTAGCTGTCTAATTAACTCCATATCACGTTTCAAATTCAACATTCCCTTCGTTTTATATTGTCTACGAACCAGCCATGAAAAGTTTCATGTTTATTTATTTTTTTAGCACCTTACAAAGCTAAGTCGATCATAATAAAATTCCTTTTGACAATTGGTCGCTATACGATATCGCAAATAACACCCCTTGCATTGTCTAAGTTCAATAATAATTGCTCCATATCTCTAATCTAAAACTTTTTGTGATTTAATAACAATATAGTCCATTGAATTACACTTTTTACACTTCATTATCCTTTATCCACCATATAAAAAGAAGGAGAGACTATAGTCTCTCCTCCTTTTCTTTTTATTATTAACGTAACAATTGTAGTACGCCTTGTGGTAGTTGGTTGGCTTGCTTTGCCGCTATGTCTTTCGATCATAGAATAGACTATATCTTCACCCACAGCGTGATCTGTTTGGGGCTGGGCGCTTCGGACAGTGTTGCTTGTCCTACGGATTTCATCGTCATAGCCGAAGCCTTAGACGGTATATCCTAGTCGTTGAACCTTCTCCAGGGTTTCCCCACAGGAGCTTGGCTGCTGATTGTCCATTGTTTCATCCTCATCATTTTCTGACCATCACGCTGACCGTTTCCAGTTACGTTGTGGTTGATGCGGCTTTAGGAGGTTCCAGCAATTCACCCAGTTGTGCTCTTATCCGTTACCAGGTAAGACGCCCGTTCACAACATTACCGAAGAAGTTGTAATACTCCTTGTGGTACTTGCTGTGCTTGAGCCAACATTGCTTGTGAAGCTTGTGCAAGAATTGAATTCTTTGTTTGTTCCATCATTTCTTTCGCCATCGTGCGAAACATTTACTTTCATAAATGACTAGACTATATCTTCACCCTCTAGTTTCCTAGTAGGGGTCGGGCGCTTCGGATTCACAATGCTGATGTACATTGCTTCACCTACGGATTTCATCACCATAGCTTACGCCTTAGATGGTCTATCCTAGTCGTTGGACGTTCTCCACTCTTTCGAGACAGGAGCTTCGCTGCTGATTGCCCAATCTCGCTTCTTTTCAGCCATTCACGCTTGCCGTTTCCAGCTACGTTGTAGGGAAGTGAGTTTTAGGGGTTTCCAGCAATTCACCCGATAATAATCCAAGCCGTTACCAGCCAGGACGACTGTGCTTATTCCTGCAATTAAGCAGCTTCAGCATAATCTACGTCACGGACACGAGATTCCGCAGCAGTTAGGTTTTCAGACGATGTGTTCAAGTTGTTAATTGTGTGTTCTAAACGGTTTTGGAATGCACCTAATTTAGATCGTTCAGCAGAAACAGTTTCAATAGCAGTGTTAATTGCAGTAACTGCAGTATTAGCTGCACTTTGTGTCGAGATATCGATACCTGCTTTAGTATGAGCTTCAGTAAGACCACCACTAAATGTAGCAGAAGAAGCTACTTCAGCAACTGTAGCGACAGTGACTATATCATTAGCAGAATCTAAATCAGCTAATTTTGTACCCGCCGCCATATTAATGGTCATTCCTGAAAAGTTTCCAGTAGTTACGGATAAAGAAGTTGCATTTGCATTAGAAATGTTTACGTCTTGAGTGTTACCAGTTCCATCTGTAAGAGTGATTTTTGCAGATTTACCTGCAACTGCCGCACCACCAGTTTCAGTAGTAACAGATAGCTTCAAGTCAGCAAGTATACTTGGCGTACCAGCACCTGATTCCCCTACTACTGTCATTTCAGACCCAATACCTGTTGTATTTGAAGATAGTGATAATATATTACTTGCATCTAAAGTTGCGTAGGCAATACCCGTCGTGCCATTTGCAGTATTAGCTGCATCGTTGATTTTGGTTACAACCTGTGCTCTAGTATCGTTGTCGGTAATGTCTACATCAAATGCCATTCCACCATTAATTTGTAATTCCAACTTACCTCCAGTAGCTACAGCAGTCTCTGTTGCCGCGGCACCAGTAACTGTTCCAGATGTAGCAGGAGTCGCTGGCGCAGCTGCGGTATAATGTGCAGTAATCTCCGCGCCGTCAAGAACTTTAGAACCTAGATTATCATTATCAAAGCTCACAGTTGCTATACCCGCAGCACCTGTTCCAGTCGCAGTGGATGTATCTCTTGCTACGCCAAGTGTTTTTGCATCCATTGCATTGATGCTTATAGAGAGGCTTTGGTTAGCATTTGCTCCGATTTGGAACTTCACTTCACCGTTATTACCTGTTTTGATTCCTCCATTAAGAAGGTTTTGAGTATTAAACTCAGTATTATTTGAAATTCTAGTAATTTCTTGTGCAAGTTGGTCTACTTCTTTTTGTATTTCGCCACGGTCACCAGCAGTATTAGTATCGTTGCTAGACTGAACAGCCAACTCACGCATACGTTGAAGAATGTCATGAGTTTCATTCAATGCACCTTCTGCAGTTGCAATCATTGAAATGCCGTCTTGAGCATTTTTCGAGGCCATATCTAACCCACGAATCTGCCCACGCATTTTCTCGGAAATTGCAAGACCAGCTGCATCGTCCCCAGCTTTGTTAATACGCATTCCTGAAGATAATTTCTCCATAGATTTAGATTGGTTAGTTGTAGCTGCGTTCAACTGACGAAAAGTAACATGAAAAACTGGAAATCTTCCTAAGCTAGAAACCCATGTGGCTCAAGGGGGTAAGGAGAAATTGTTGCTGCATCATTAGGTGAACAAAACAGAATGGAAAGAACTCGTTCCAAAACATTAGGAAAGCATAAGAAAAAGGGAAAGTGAAAAACAGGGGTTCAGTAGGAAACCATTATGACCTGTTCATCATCTTTTCCATTAGAAATCCATTTGCTAGGCATTTTTCTGCAACAATGTCTCAATCTCTTTTGCATAACCATATTTCTGAAAGAATTCGATTAAAGCTACTTCGAATATTTCTCGTTGATTGATATTCTTTTCCTTACTGAAGTCCCGAACCATTTGGTCTAATGTGTTTGTCATGTGGACCGATTTCGTCACGAATACACCTTGGAAAGTGTAACGGGGAATCTGCCCTGACGATACTGACGATACTGTCGATCCTAACATACTTTGCAATCCACGCTTGTTTGTCGCTAACCATTCCAACAAAGGTAAGAAGTGTCCGAAGTCACCGTTCACAACAGAAGAACTTACATTTGTAACAGCAGTATCAACAGTAGCAACCCCCTCATCAACTTCAGGTATTGTCGGAGAAGTGCAGAAATAGTTCCCTGCTTCCTGCGACCATTCAAACCCTTTCGACTTCATATAACTTGCCATATCCAGATGACTTTCAAACCCTACCTTCAATGCAATCTCTTTTGGATTCGCTCCCTCTTTGTTTAGTTCCATAACCACTCTTCGAACACTATCTGATGGAAAGTCCATCAGTGTTTCCAGCGGAGCTTTGAATACATCAGCTGGTATATATGTTCCTTTTCGTTTGTCCCAAAGGAAGTTCTTGCGATTCATATAACCATCCATAGAACGGTAAGTTGAATAACGAAATTGCTCCGCAACATCTTCCCTTGAAAAACCTTCTCCTAACAGATGTAATATCTTCTTGACCTTATCATCATAAATAGGTTGTAATGCTTCTACTTTTGCCATTTGTTACGCCTCCTCTATAATGTGTTAATTGCGTCTTTTAGATCCTCCATATTGCTGTGTACATAGATACTGGTAGTTTTTAGGCTGCTATGCCCCAATAATTTTGAGATTTTGACTAAATGAACATCGTTCTGTACAAGTTTAGATGCAAACGAATGCCTGAGGACATGCGCGGAAACTGTCTTTTTCCATCCCAACGATTTTGTCGTTTCTCTAAAGACCCTTGCTACACTAGTTGTGGAAAGTGTCCCTGAAATTTTTGTAGCAAAGAAATAGTCCGAAGTCACTCTCCAGTTTGCATTGTAATCCACAAGTAATTCCTTTAATTTAGAATTGATTGGTACGTTTCGGTCTTTGTTTCCTTTACCATGCCTTACATGAATTAAATTTTCTTCTAAATTCACATCTTCCACCTGGAGGTTAAGGCATTCGGAAATACGTAAACCAGTAAAATACAGTGTACGGGCAACTAATTGAATCAGCTTATGTTCAATGGCATCCGCAAATTGAAAAACCTTTGATTCAGTTAGATATTGACGCTCTTTCTGCTGGCATTTAATTGATTCTAGTTTTGCAGTGACATTCTTATCACACCACTCACTTTTGTACGCGTAGCTGAAAAATGATCGCATAGTACCTAATACGCGCTTTCTACTAACCGGTTGATAATTCTTCTCTACCTTAAGGTGATAAAGATAATTCTCCACATCCTGTTGCGTGATGTCTTGCAAGTAAATAGGCGCATTATAAACCTCCTGAAGGTAACCATTCAAATGTGATATATCTCCTAGATAGGCTTTGATCGTTACCGGACTTCTCTCAATGTTCGCTTGATACTTCCCAAACAGTTCGGCTGAATCCAGAAGAAACATGTATAAAACTCCCTTCCAATTAATAATTACTTCAAGATAATAATATCTATTTATAAACCGGTTACTTCCATTTTCTGCACAATAAAAGAATAAGAAACACCAATCAATAGAAGCAGCCTTGCGACCCTTCTACCAATAAACTTGATTACCTGACCCTCTTTTTATCACAAATAAATTAATGTTTTATAGATTTTTGGGTGGTGCGAGGGGTGTCAGTTCAGAAAAAAGATAGGATGAAATGAAATGTCTTTTGAAATTCAATAAGTATCTTTCTTTTTTCATACCACACTCGCCACTCATTTTTTTGAGTGGCATGAGTGGCATGAGTGATCTAAGTTCCAAAAAAGATAGAAAAGGAAGGAATGCTATCTCATCAACTAGAATTTATTTTTAGTAAGTCATGCCCCCTATACCCCCAGAATGCTTAACAAGGTGATACATAATCCAAATCCGCTTCGGGAATTGCGGTAATCCGTAAACCTTCGAAATATTCATGCCCTTGAATCTTCTTTTCGACAATGACTTGTCCATCTTTTGCCGCAATCTTTCTAAAAGTATCTAAAAACTTTGTTGGATTCAGGTTACTATATTCCATGTACCCGTTCTCAGAAGCCCATCGTTTGAATGCCTTTCCAAAATCGGATCGTTTCACTCTCGAATTATTGTCAGATTCAATCATGTCATAATAAAATTTAATGATGGGATTCTGCGTTACTTTATACTCTTGCAACGCTTGCTCGCACACCACACTATTTGACATGTTGAATTTATTTTTCACAAGCCTTTGAAACCCTTCTAGCGCAAATACCAGAATCCCATCCAACTCCTCTAAAAGATGTCTTGGTAACTCCTTGTCCATATAATTGATACCTTCTTGAGGTATTTCATCGGCTTTCAGTTCCTTAAACTCTTTATTGAATGGAATGATGGTTAGTCTCCGGTAATAGCCATCAGAAATATCGTCTGAATCCATCATGCGGTTTAGTAAGATAATAATCTTAGCAAATAGCTTTGTGTTGAATGAGTCTTGGTATTTCATTTCTACATTCACTGCATCCCCACCCGTGATTGTCTTAAAGTTCTGTGTGTTGAATTTCTTATCAAATTCATTTTCCGAGGAGATGTTCACAAGCTTTCCAGGTAGATTCTGCATGCCAAACTTTGCACCCAGCGTACTCAAGGGAACATTTGATACATTGGCTTCCCCAATTAGATGTCGTATGATTTCCGACAGAACACTTTTCCCATTCGATCCATTCCCCAAAAAGATGAAGGCTTTCTGGATTTTGATGTCACGTAAGAAACAATAGCCCAGCATCTCCTGGATTAAATCGATGCGCTCCTGATCTCCTTCAAAGACATCCGCTAAGAATGCAAGGAACCGCGGGCAGGTCGCAGAAGGGTTATAACTCATACCTAGTTGAAGTGTTGATAGGAATGCTGGATCATGATTTACTAGATTCATTGTGCTTAAATTCAACATACCATTCCTCAAATTGATGAAATTCGGATTGGGGTCCATGGTGCTTTTGAAAGGCATGACTCGTTTAATTGCAGCAAAATATTCGTTCTCCCACCTTACGCTCCAGCTATTATCTTCAGCCTCGTGAAGAATATCCCGGCAAACTTTCTTTAAGGAATCATCATCTAGTAGTACAAACTGACCCGCCTTGTCAAAGACGTATGACTGTCTGTTGTCATGAGGAACAAGCTTCATGCGACTCAGAACATAGGTTGCAAACACATTAGCATTGAGCGTAAGAAGACCCTTTGGACTATATGCAAGACCCCTATTGATGAACTTAATGCTTCGTAAACGGTTTAGTATAGCTGATGCTGGATCGCCCAACTGAGAAGTCCCCGTGTACCCCAACTGTGTTAATACTTCATAACCAACTGCAGAAACCGGTGGGACAAGTGGCACGGGCGATTGAAAAGCAATGATGGCTTTCTCAAATACATTTTCGTGAAGGGCAGAAATACCTGAAACCTCATTAATGTATAGCTCTCCCGCCTCCCCTAATTGAGCAAGATTCGACATGATTCCATTCATCAGTGCCTCGTTCAATTGCTCTGGATGATCACGCACCCACTGAAATAATGGTTCATGGCTTATGGCAAAGGCAACAGTTTCCTCCTTGTCTTGCTCAAAGCATTCGATTTTCTTCTCCAATGCGTTCATTGTGTTCATTGTGTTCATTGTGTTTATTGTGTTTGTAATTTCAGTCATAATTTTCACAGTCCTCTCTGATTTGGGTAGTCATGGTGATAATAAAAGGGAGTCATGCCCCCCGATGATTAGAATGAAACAGTTGCCGGTGAATCGTCCAATTGTATTTTTTCAAGTTGGGCGATTTCTGCGTAAACATTCCCATTGTCTTTCTGATCATGTTTAACTTCAATTGTGCAAACCACACCTAAGAGATCACCAATAGAAAAACCTTGTTTCGAGTCATAGCCTAGCAATTTAGAGAGTAGCCAAACATAAGGCGCTTTTTGATTTGGCGTTTTGTAGTAGTATTGCTTGAGTTCAACCTCTTGCTCTGGTTGATTATGCTGTGGCACATAGACCGTCCAAGTTAGAATCAACAGGGCTTGTTTCCCGTTTTTAGTGGTAGCATTTTCATCAAACACGCCATCAGTTACCACCGCAAAATAAGTGCCGGGGGAGACAGCAGGAATGTAATAAGACTTTCCAATTTGAGCTTGAAATTGGGTCTGACTTTTTGCCTGATTCAGTTGTTGAATTTTTGAAAACAGCCCTACTGGAGCCGTTAAAATCGCCGATGAAGGTAATGTTTGGTTTACGGGCGTTGGACTATTTCCCGTTGCCTGTTGGGCTGCCGATACCAATGCGTTTACCGGTGTATCCGATGGCTCATTTACCTGCGGATTTACTGCTGTCATAGTTGTGTTTGTCATTTTAATTTCCTCCATTTATAAGTAGTATTTGTGTATCTCTTTTGTCGATTTATGATACTTATTTCCTGATTATTACTTTACCCAATGCTTGGCTACCTTTACTTCAACTGTAATTGGAACTTGTCTAACGATAATACTCATGCCACCAATCATACTTTTTTCAAGGAATTTTTTTGCCATCTCTACTTCACTGTCAGGTACCTCAATCACAATCTCATCGTGGACAACAGCAACCAATCCCCAAGAAGCATTTCGCCCTTGCAAAAAAAGAGATAGAGACTCTTTCAGTCCTTCTGCACAGGATGCCTGAATTGGATAATTGAACCGAGCGATTTTCCCCTTTTCCAGCATATGATGACCCTCTTTCCAGTAACGACCTCCTAATGTCTGGATGAAATCGGCTTTCAGCATTTGGTCCTGATAATCAGAAACCCCTTTATAGAGTTCAAAATACTTGGTACGAAATGCTTCAGCTTCATATAATTCAATGGGGTCGTCAATCGCAGCATTTATTTTCTTTTGCAGTCCCCACTTTGTCATTCCGTACACAAGCCCGAAATTTATTATTTTTCCAACTTTCCTTTCAGTTGGAGTAATCAGTTCAATCGGCTTGTTCCCAAAGATAAATGCTGCGGTTTTGTTGTGAAGATCTTCTCCTTCATGGAACGCTTTGACCAGTTCCTGGTCCTGGGAGACTTCAGCCAAAATCCGCAACTCAATTGTGCTATAATCAGCAACGATAAAGGAATGTCCTTCTTTCGATTGAAAATAAGGCTTTGAAATACTTGGCATCCCTTGCAGATTAGGTTCCTTGCATGTCATTCGAAATGTATCTGCACCACATAGTTTCCAATTACCACGCAACCTACCATCCTTATCGATCGCATTCTTTATCTTTTCTCCATAAGATGAGAGCTGCTTTTGCAATTTCTTGTACTGCCGCATATCTTTAATGGAGCTCAGTTGATTTTCATATTTAGCTAAGACTTCATCTTTTGTACTTTCGACATCAATGCCATTAGCCGCTAGCGCAGCCGTAATTTGTTTAGGTGATTGCATGTTTAATGTAGGAACTTTTAGTTCTAAGCGAATCATTTCGAGCAGCTGGTCACGTTCCCTTTGCATTGCTTGTAGTTCCACTTCCCAGCCATCATAATCAAATCGAATACCTTTTATATTCAGCTCGATGATTGCATCCATTGCATTTATTTCACGTGCTAGGACGATGTCCAGGTGCTTTTGTTTAATCGCTTCTTTAAAGATAGAATAGAGTTCATATGCAACTTTGGCATCCATCAAGGCATATTCCTTATGCTCTTCCGTAATATTCCCTTTCCAATTGTCGGCGTGTTGGTAGGTTTTATTGAGTTCCATACCGAGCTTTGTCTTCGCCAACTCTTGTAGGCTATTACCCTTTTTAACGTGATTATTCAGGATCTGTGACATTAAAAAGGTGCATACGAAACTGTTCACTACATAGCCTTTCGCACGAAACCATGAGACGTCGAAGGTTGCATTATGAAAGATTTTCAACACTGTCGGATCGCTTAGAATATCCCTTACCTCGTTCAAGTCCTTTGTAACAAACCGGGTATTATTCCCGTAAACACTAACCAGCTTTATTTCACCGTGAAGCGGTAAAAGGGCGGTTGTTTCAATATCTACACCGATAATTCTTTCATAGCCTATTTCCGGCTTCGTTAGAACGTGGTATGTGTTTGTCTTATGACGTTTTAACTTAAGCAGTGCTTGATTGAGTTCCACATGACCTTTAGGGATTTTCCCATTTGCCGACAGATGAATCGTTGAATCCTGTACATTAATTTCATAAAAATTTCGCACTAATGAAAGATCACCCATTCCCAATCCCCCTCTCTTCAACAACATAAAAAGAACCTAATGCGCTGTTAGTATTCAAGAACAGTTTTGTACAATAAACCGATAATCATATTCAACTTTTTCGTGCAGGACACCCAGTTCATTTTCAAAGCGATTCCGTAAAGAATTGAGATCGTTTGAATCATAAACCTTGAATGGATCCTTCAATACGAAGTAAGCCGCTGAATTTTTAGTGAAGCTCTCTGCACAAAAAGTGATGGCTTTAGTACAATGTTGCTGGAATTGCTCAATTGTGAATCCTTGCTGCTTTGGATATTCTGGCAAAAGCTTAACACCAACTAATTCAATTGGTTCACACATTTTTGATAACTCGGACAAAATTCCACTTTCCGTGAATTCCGTAACACTCGACATTTTACATCCTCCTAAAATCGGGACAATGTTTCGTGATAACCATTGCCCCGTCATGTAGTTACTGTTACCTAAGCACTCGAGAGATTTATTAAAGTCCACTGATGACTAATTCAATTTCGCAAAGGTGCATTATTGGCTGCAAACGTTTTTGAATACTTTCTATTTTTTCGATTACTGCGCAATCCATTCCTTCAAGATCTTCGAACATCCCTGTAGGACTATCAACCAGTGTAAACATTGACTCCATCTGACCCAGTTCAAAATTTTCAATGGTGAAGTGATTACTTACTAATTCATAAATTTCATGATTAACCATGAAATAGTCATGATTTCCTTGGACATCTGGATACGAAAACCGTGCTAAAATGGATTGGAAGTGGAAGCACTCAGGTTTCCCATCAATTTCCTCGCAGATATTAAAACTGATTGCGAACTTGTTATTTACTTGATATTTCATGTGTAAATTCATCCTCTCAGGGTAATTTTTGTGTTCTGTAAACTTATATAGACGGTATCTACTTTGCTACGTACTGATGTAAACGCTATTCTGTTTTCAAGGAGCAGCACTTCTATCCTTCTACTACATCGCTTAAAGGATCAATTCAACCCATCGAAAGTGGATGTAAAGAATGATTATGCGATTACTTATTTAATGACCTCAGTTTCAAGCATCTTGACTTCTTCTTCTGCTGCCTCTGAATTAACTTTCTAGATTTCTACACTTGTAGAAATCCTTTCACTAATTCTCCTTCCGCTCCACAACTTTTTTTCAATTTCTACTACTCCTTTATTCTACGAGTTATTTAATAAAACAAAAATGCACAAAAGTGAGGTTTATAATCCACTTTTGTGCAAAAACACTTGTTCTTATTTTAGGGTTTAGAAAAAGCATAAGAGGATTTCTCTTATACTTTTTATTCATTCCACCATTGTTCACTTATCATCTTTTTAATACCGACTCCCATTTTTTCTGCTTTGCGTTTTATTTCGTTATAATACATTTCTGTGTACATGACCGTTCTATCAGTAGGTGTATTTTCAATTATGTACTTCATGTCCTCTTGAATCGTCTGGATAAGCTGATTATGTAATATCATAGCAATCGGTTGTGCATGAGAACTGTCCGTGTAGAACATCTCATAAATTTTCAGCATTGATTGTTGATAAGATTCCAACTCAGGAGTATCAAAGTCTATGGAATCGAACTGCTCATCCACAGTACTTTTTGTTTCAATTACACTTTCAATAAAGTCTGAATACCCATTAACCGATGTATTTCCTTCAACTGCATCTATATTCCTTACCAACAACTTCCACACCGGTAAACTTGCTTTTGGTATAGCATAGTCTCTTCCCGTTTTAAAGGACTCTGCAGAAATCCCCAACTGATTACATGCCCTTTTGAATGCTTTAGTAGTTTTCCTCATTGCAGTTATCTCTACTAAGTCAGGAAATGCAAAAGCCGCCAATTCATTCATATTAATCATTACTTCGTTATCCATACTTTTACCCCCTGATATAGACCGTATCCCCTCAATTAGGGATATGGTCTATTCTTAAGTCCTTAAACAATTAGTATAATTATACCCCTTTCTCCCTGCACTTGTCATTGTAAATTTTTAAGCATCACTTGCATTTATGGTTTCCATTCTTTCGAAATGAAAGATAGGACGACAAATGTTGCCGCTATGGGACGTTGCTTTCCCATTAATTCTTTTTAATAGTGATTAATATCTATTGATATTAATTATCATTATTGTAATGATTCAACAGATGTTCTTTTATCGCTTCATTAATCAAGTGAGTAATGCTTAAAATTTGTTCGCCTTCATGTAATTGGCGAATAATCTGCATGACATCCTTACTAATATAGGTGGTGTAGCGGATGTGCGTCTCCATAAACAACTCTTTCTTTGGTTTACGTTTCGGGACAAATTTCATTCCGTCAATGAATAGTTCTTTCGGTTGTTGGTCGGCATCCCTATCAAACAAGTGATCTTCTACCTCGATTTCTTCTAGTTCATAGGCAGTTTCTTCTGCAACTTCCGCTATCATTTCTTTTTCCACCTGGATTACACGTTCATTATGCCAACCAGTATTCCTATAAACTGATTCACTAGGGCGATCGTGATCAGGTAGTAGGGACAAATTCCGTCTTCTTCTTGAACCAAAGCCACCATTATTATCATTCATTTCATTTCCCCTTTTCCTATTAACTTTATGTCCACGTAAACGGTTACGTACACGTAAACATATTATTTTATTGTTTGCTCATATGTATGCATATGAAAGACAAAAAAAGAGAAGGGGAAATGAATCGGACTAGACAAACAATCGCTGCTTATTTCCATTACCTCATTAGAAATAAGCAGCAACCATTTAATACATTTCTTCTGGAAATAAAAGTGTTTGGTATTCTCCAGTGTCCACCGCCCAGATGATGCTGTTCTTTACTGGATCATCCTCAAACATATGAACAGTTGATTCCTCATAATAGGGTAAGTTTAACTGCTGGTGAATGATGTCCTGTTGATCCTTCCGCTCTTTTCCACCCTTTAGTTTGAATATCTGAATATGACTGAGCTCATCACTTGTTTTTCGTAATTCATCAATCATCCAAAACAAATGATTGATTATTTCATGGGATATCTCCGCACAAATCCTATCCGTCATAAATCTTTTCATTTCATCTTCAAACATAATTAACGCCTCCTGTTTAGTAATCATTAGGGAACAACATCATCTGTCCTTCACTTTCAACGCCTGAATCTATACACCACACTTTACTATTTATTGGTTCTGCATCAGTTAGTGGCATAATCAAAAACGACTGTATTTCCGGTACTTCTTGTCGATGAACAATTGCCTGTTTACCGTTACTTACTGTCAATTCGAATATTTGCAGATAATCTAATTCAACTTTCAGTTTGTTTTTACTATCTATAAGTTTCCACAGGATCAATGCTATTTCCGGGTGAAGCTCTTCTGCAATTGCTCTAGTCATATAGCGATTACTTTTGTTATCAAACATGCTTTTCCCCTCCACTTCTACTTTGATTTGCATTTCCTTCTATTCAATTCTATTTACGTTGCAAGATTGGACCGGAACACACAAAAAATTGCCTTCCATTCTCCATCCGAGACCATTTGCCCTCTAAGCTTCCATGGAAAGCGATTTGAGATATCATTTTCTGGACCCATAGGCGACAGCTTTCAAGTCCAACTTTCTGTTTTCTGTCCTGGACGACTGCACTACAACAAATCCAAAGCTAACTGCTTGTCTTTTCGGGATGTCAGAATATACAGTTTAGATGTCATGTCAACCGAATGATGTCCTAAAATTTTACTTACTGTGACAATTGGTACTCCTCGAGTCAAAAGCAACGTAGCACATGTTCTACGGAAAATATGCGGGTATAACTTAATGCCAATATCATCGGAAACTTTGGCTAACCAATTCCTAACCGCGTCCCTATGCATTATCTTGCTTCGCTGGGAAACAAAAAGGTACTCACTTTCATGAAACTTCGATTCTTTTCGTTCACCCACTCGATAGACTTTTATCAGTTCCATCAAGTCATTTCGAATTCCAATCTCGCGAACCTTGCCCCCTTTGCCCCTAACTACGAGTGTAGAAGTAAGCGAATCAATGTCCGTCAATTTAATATGAACTAATTCAGAAACACGAACGGCTGTGTAAAGTAATGTGTGTACAATCAACCGGTTTCGAATGCTTACTTTCGCTTCATCACCTACAAATGCCAGCACTCGTTCCACTTCTGCATCTGTAAGAGCTTCTACAACCTGCTCACTTCCAGAAGCAATCTGGACACGATCCTTTCTTAACTGAATGTAGTTTCCATCCACTAGTCCTTTCAATTGTAGAAAGTCATTAAAAACCTTCAGGCTGTTCACCTTCTTATTAATCGTTGAGATTTTGAATTCATGGTCTAGTAGATGCTGCTTGTATCGCACAAACGAAAAACGGGAAAGCGGCTGTTGTTCATCAGCTACCTTCTCCGTCAAATACAACTGAAATTGCTTCACATCACTAACATAACTGTCAGTCGTCTGTTTAGCCTTACCATCCTCGACGAGCCATCGCTGAAACTCTTTCAATAGATTCATATAACATTCCTCCAAATAACTAGCGGACTTAACTGCTTACTTGCTTTCTGTGATTTCTTTAACAACTTCTACTGCCACTGCAATGATGACTGGAATAATAATTTTTATCCACACTTTGTTTCACCTCCCAAAACGAAAAGACCACTCACAATTTTCATGTGAATGGTCTATGTTCAATTACATTCTGATTTGCTTGTTGGTTTGTAAGTACACAGAAAACATTCCAAATCTGTTCCTCATCCATATTCCAGGATTGTCTAATATTTGCAGGATCTAAAATACGATAATGGTGGGTTACTTTATTCAATTGTAGTTTCCATCCATTCGAAGAGGAAATCGTTTCCCAAAAGTATTTTCCCCCAAGTGTTTGGCAAGGTATATTTGGTAGTGACATTTGATCATTCTCCTTATCTATTTTTGGTTTTTAGTAGCTCACGACATTCTTTAGATAATGTCGTGACTTATTAATGAATGAAACATCTACAAATACTTCTACATCAACGTTTCCATTTACCTTTACCGGTTCTTACTAGAAATGTCGTCAGTGGTTCAGCCGTTTCACTTAGTAATGTCATTAGTCCGATTGTCGAAGAGGCTGCGTACATCTATACACTGTTACCTCATTTTTGGTGACAATCAAAATACACCATTCCGGGGAATCAACATGAAATCCAATAGCACCAACCCACTCAATTCCAGCCTTATCATCAATAATCATTAGTTCATAAAGCAGCGTTTCCGGTAAAGGATTGATTACTTCACTCGGAACAAAGAAACTTCCCACCTCTTCCATGCCAAGCTCTGTTGCCTCCACTGCAACATCTTCTGCATTTACACTTACACCAAACTCATTCTGTAATGTTGTCAGAAACCATTCAACTTCTCTTGTCAGCTTTCCCATCACAGCATGAATCCTTTTTCCTTCAAAGAAATAAATCGGTCCTCACCGATAATTAGATGATCAATCAATTCAATGCCCATGATTTTTCCTGCTTCTGCTAATCGTTTTGTCACGTCAATGTCTTCAGGACTGGGTTCAGGCTGTCCCGAGGGATGATTGTGCGCCACTAAGATTGAAGCTGAGTTTGAAAGTATTGCTGTTTTCATCACTTCACGGGGATGTACGATACTCGCATTCAAACTACCAATATGACAAATATTGATTGCTGTTGGTTGATTTTTTACGTCCAAACACATCACAACAAAGTATTCTCGGTCCAACTCCCCCAGAAACTGCTTGAACAAGTTGTAGCCATCTTCTGGACTTCGAATGGCACGATCCTTGTACAATAAACTTGATTCCTTCACCAAGCGTAACGACACAATGTCTACTCGCTTCGCTGGCACATGCCTTCCCTCTTCTTTTACCATTAGTAATTCCAGCTGCTTAACCTTCGGTTCATACGTTTTACTCATAATGAATTCCTCCTCCAATTAAAATAAGCCCTACCTCCGTTGTTGGAAGTAAGGCATTACTATTTGTATTCAAGATAATAATATCTACTTGAAAGAGCAGTAAAAACAGATTCGATACAAAAATAAAATCCCTTTAAGTCCCGAAAGACTCAAGATGATTTTCTCGATTTCATACACTTACTATTGACCGATTCTTACGAATGACTAGCAGTCCATGGTATGGTTTGCTTTAATAATACAAAAAAAGAGGGAAATCCGGTCTTCCAATTAAGGAAAACCGGATTGTTATTATTATTAACGAAGGAGTTGTAAAACACCTAGTGGTAATTGGTTGGCTTACTTTGCCGCTATGTCTTTCAATCATAGAATAGACTATATCTTCAACCTTAATTGGCACTTGTAGGGGATGGGCACTTCGAACGTCTATTGACGCCCTACGAATTTCATTGTCGTGGCTCAGTTGTCTAAGTCGTGTTGTATTTTTGTAATTTCACGAAATTCTTTGCGAAAAGAATAGCAGTAAAATCTTGTTCAGTATCGAGAAAAATACTTCTATTTTTTATCATTGCATGTATTGGTATCGAATTGTAGTCAATTATCAGGATAGTGTAGATTAGTTTCGAACAAAAAAATAGAATTCCTTTCAAAAGTTATCTAAGACGTTGAAGATAACTGTCAACAATTCGATTTGCTTCCTCTTCTGACTCAGCAGTTCCGAGGTCAGTTTTACTTTCAACATTATATCTACCACTAGTGGCTAACTGTAACACTAACAGATATACTTTTGAATTAGTTAAGCCATGTTCTTTGGTTATGGTTTGAGTAAATTCCATAGCATATTTAATATTCATTAAGTCTCCCCTTTATCTATATATATATTAAAAAAGTCTTGGAAAATATAATCCAAGACCTTTTAATTCAGCTATTATTATTAACGAAGAAGTTGTAGTACTCCTTGCGGTAATTGGTTTGCTTGCGCGAGCATCGCTTGAGAAGCTTGTGCAAGAATTGAGTTCTTAGTTTGTTCCATCATTTCTTTCGCCATGTCTACATCGCGGATACGAGATTCCGCGGCAGTTAGGTTTTCAGAAGATGTGTTCAAGTTATTGATTGTGTGCTCTAAACGGTTTTGAGAAGCACCTAGTTCAGAACGATAAGATGAAACTTTCATAATGGCATCATCATATACTTTAATTGCCGCTGTTGCCTTATCATGAGTACTTACATCTAATGCATATTCTACAACTTTACTACTTGTTCCATCTGTTACTCCACTTGAAGTGTCAGATAAGTCTATAGATGTATAATAAGCTCTTGGTCCACCGTCTTCGGCAGTTACTACTTCTCCTGCCCGACCACTAATATTAAGGGCATCTGATCGCATATCCTTTAGCTTAATTTCAAAATTCTGCCCTGCATTAGCACCTATTTGTAGGACGACCGCTGAAGATACACTGCTTGGGTCAGGAAGTGTTACATTAAAATACTTGGATACTTGTCCTGGAGTAACATCTGGTATATTATCAAAAACGTCTTCAGCATTCAAATCTGGATTGGGACCAACACCATAATCGGAACCTCCAACTGCACCTGTGTCTTCTTCAACTCCATTTGAAAAATTTATAAAACCAGCAACGTTTGTTTGATCCAACGCTGCGAATTTATCAACGAAATCAGCGTACGACCCACCTGTATTAGTTTCAATAGCCTTTTTAAGTGCATTGCTTCCCGAATTTGAATTTACTAAACTCTTAATACCAAGCATTAAATCTTTAATATTTGTAGTCCCACTATTTTCAGTTATTTGGTTATCCAAATACTTCACAATCATGTATCCTGCCGCATAATCTTTGCTGTCACCGTTCCATGCAGCGCCGTTTAGAAGCTCTTTTCCTCTAGCGACCATATCACTTACTTTTGCGGTATCGAATCCGTCAGCACCGTCAGAAATGTAATACTTCAAGCGTTCGTCTCCACCATGAATAAACTCAGACGAACCTTCTTTAAACCAGTTAGCCATATCAATTGTTTTTGCCACTCCAAATGCAGAGTTCATAACGGCATGAACCATTTCATGTGCAAGGACACGATCACTGTAATTCGCTCCACCTGTGCCATTATCACCACTATCACCTGAGCTCGGCGTAAAGTCGCTAACATCAATAGTCAAGGACTGATCTGTTGTACCTGTTGATCCAGTCACATAGGCCATTATTCCCCCCGGTGCATCTGCTATCAAATTAATAGACAGATTTTCATCACTACCTTTTAATCCATATTGATCTAATATGCGATCTTCCGCTTGTGTTAACCAGCCTTTATTTTGAATGCCATCTAGAATGTTGCCAACTGCGGAAGAATCCACCGAACCAGCATTTAAGATTTTTTTCGTGTTAAATTCAGTGGTATTTCCTATTCTATTAACCTCTGAAGTCAGTTGATTAATTTCTTTTTGGATTTCTTTACGATCTCCTAATGTATTTGTATCATTAGCTGCTTGTGTAGCTAATTCACGCATACGCTGTAGAATGGAATGTGTTTCGTTCAATGCACCCTCAGCCGTTTGAATAAGCGATATACCATCTTGGGCATTCAAAGAAGCTTGATCAAGTCCTCGAATTTGACCGCGCATTTTCTCAGAAATCGCTAGTCCTGCCGCATCATCACCAGCCCTATTAATACGTAGACCAGACGATAATTTCTCCATGCTTTTCGATTGAGCATTTATTGCAGAAGTAAGCTGACGGTGTGTGTTTAATGAAGCTATATTATGATTAATCCTCAAGGTTTCCTCCTCCAATCAACTTCTTGTATCTAAAAAAAGACCTTAGCGAACTAAGGCCTTTTTGAATCAAGCAGCTAATCTTAACGAAGAAGCTGTAGAACTCCTTGTGGTAATTGGTTTGCTTGCGCGAGCATTGCTTGTGAAGCTTGTGCAAGAATTGAACTCTTTGTTTGTTCCATCATTTCTTTCGCCATATCTACGTCACGGATACGAGATTCCGCGGCAGTTAGGTTTTCAGAAGATGTGTTTAAGTTGTTGATTGTGTGCTCTAAACGGTTTTGGTTCGCACCAAGTTTAGAACGTTCAGCAGAAACTTTATCAATTGCTGCTTGAATAGTTGTAACCGCGGATGCAGCATTTTTAGCAGATGAAACATCCAGCCCTTTCTCACTTCCTGTAGAATCCGTACCATTGTTTACACCAGAGTCAGTAGTAAATTCTTTTCCTGTTCCTGTTAGTCCAAGAGCAGTTGCCCTCATGTCATTCATATCAATTGACATAGATTGGTTTTCATTTGCTCCAATTTGTAAAGATGCAGATTGGTCGTTACCTGTTACTACTGGACCTGTTGCGGATTCTTTACTGACATTTTGGTCTAACTGTATTTTACCGTTAACTACAGTAGCCGTATAATTAACACTCAGTGCTGCATCATCATTAATTGCTGTTGCTAGAGAAGCTGCATCATTCCATCCTGCTGCTCCACCTGCTGCATCATAAGTAAGAGTTGCACCATCAATTGTGACATCTTGATTACCGAAACCAAATTGGTAAGTACCAGCATCCCCGGCAACCGGCGTCCCCCCTGCAGTATCTGCACCCCCAGATAAAGTAGCTGTGGCGTCCACCGCTGGCGAGCTTAAAGGACCGGTAACTGTAGTTGTAAATTCAGTCACATCTACACCAGGTGGCACACCTGTAATCGCTCCCTGGATGGCAGCATCTAAAGCAGCCTTAGTATTATCTCCAGCAGTAGCACTAAGCGTTATTTCCAAAGTAGTACCAGTCCAAGCTGCAGCAACGGCAGCGCCGGTTGCTGATTTCAGCTCTACATCAACGTTTCCGTTAATACCATTTGCTGTACCTGCATCAATCGTAAATGAACCTGTGGCACCATTTAGAGTTCCAGTTCCAGCTAAAGCAGGTGTACCACCGGTAGTAGTTGCATCTGTACCAGCAGTTATAGTATTTGCTCCATCTAATCCTTTTGAACCATCTAGTAATTTCTGAGTATTGAATTCAGTTGTATTACCAATACGGTTAATTTCAGAAGTTAATTGGTTAACTTCTTTTTGAATTTCGCCACGGTCCGATTCAGTATTAGTATCGTTACCCGCTTGAACAGCTAGTTCACGCATACGTTGAAGAATGTCATGTGTTTCGCTTAAAGCACCTTCGGCAGTTGCAATCATTGAAATACCATCTTGAGCATTTTTACCCGCTTGGTCTAACCCGCGAATCTGTCCACGCATTTTCTCAGAAATTGCAAGACCAGCCGCATCGTCCCCAGCTTTGTTAATACGCATTCCTGAAGATAATTTCTCCATTGATTTAGACTGTGCATTAGTTGCACTGTTCAACTGACGGTGTGTGTTAAGTGCTGCGATGTTGTGATTTATTCTCATTATAATTTCCTCCTTGAGTTGTGTTCGGTTCACGTCCTTGTGAACCGTTACATTTAGTGTTGCTCGCGGAGTAAGAGCCGGCCGAACTCTTATCTGCCGCTTACAATAGTTATATCGGATGGCCGGCGTAGTAGTTTAGTAGTTTTGAAAAAATAATTTGTTTTGCTATTCAAAAGGTGCCAGTTGCTGTCACAATTCGCGGAAGGACGCGAATGGATGTCAGTAACTGGCACCTAGGGGGATAATATGCGTCGACTGCTGACACATCATGTGTGGTGCAGTACTGAAGCTAGTTTTTTGCTATCTTGGAAAATAGTGATGCATCTAGTGTAATTGCTTCTGTATTGGAATCAGATATTGATTGGACAAGTTCGCCTCTTAAGATGTCGACTGATTTTGGTGCTTCTATGCCGATTCGAACGGTGTCGCCTTTTACTTCAAGGATGCGGATTTCGATGTTGTCGCTGATTTGGATTGTTTCGCCTGGTTTACGGGAGAGTACGAGCATAGGTTATGCCTTCCCTTCTGCTTGAGTGATTTGTGTGCCGATTGGGTGGCGCAGTGAAAATTTTATGTCGTTTAGGATCATTTGTTTTGCTTTTCTAGTTTTTGATTGGAAGATGAGCGGTGCTTGCAGGTTCATTGTTGATGTTTCGATTGGTTCTTTCAATGAGAGAACTCCTAGGACGAAGACGTCTGTAGGTTGTTCAATTTCTAATAAGTCAATCGTTGGTTCGTCGATGTTGAACGAGTAGTCTACGGCAATTGTATATGGATTTGCGACGATGAATGCTATGTCGGATGTATGTATGGATTGGAGTACTTGGAACGTACTGTTTCCTTCTATTGGAAGAAGTGTGAATTCATTTTCTGTTTCGAATCCTGGTAGTCCTTTTGGGAAGGACCAATTTTGGTCGGATTCTATTGCAATAGTACCGTGGAATTTTGTTTGGATTTGCATTGGATTGACTCCTTTTTTAGTATTTAAAATCAATTTGAATTGAGTTCCACTGTTCCATCTCGCCGGTTACTTTTCCTTGGTTATAGTGATGGATGGGTTTGTTGATTTGGACGTTATTAATGGCTTTTTGCGGTGTTACTTTAATATCGAGTGAGCCAGGTTGGAAGCTTGTTTGGATTTTCATGCTGTTACCGACGAAACGAATGCCGAGCTGTTTAGGTGTTGGTGTAGTGTTTTGTTTTATGATTTCAACGATTGCGTTGCCGCCATTTTCGATTGCTGCAAGTTGTTGCCCCTCTTGTGCTCGTCTTCCGATTCCTTCTTGTACACTTTGTTCACCATATTGCGCATTTTCAGCTATTCTTCTTGATGAACTTTTCAGGTCTAAATCAGCGCGCGCCTCAGTCGTGTCGATAGAAAGCTGCGGTTTTGTTGTAGACATTTCCAATATAGCGGCCGGTTGTTCCTGGGTGAGTGTTGCACTAGGTTGTTCAATTTCCTGGGTCGGTTTGGTGATTTGAAGACCTAGGACGGCTCGTGTTGTTTGAATTTGGATTTGTGGGACGTTCATAGAAATCACCTTCCGTTATATAGAAATAGGGTGCCAGGCACTGTTACTATCCGCTGTAAAATGCGAATGGATGTCAGTGTTTGGCACCCGGTTCTTGTCTATCTTATCTCAAAAAGTCCACAAGCGATGGTTGAATAATTCGTGCGCCTACTGAAAGTGCAGCGCGGTGAATGGATTCTTGCGTGATCATTTCTGTAATTGTTTTTTCGTAGTCAATGTCCTCGTTTTCAGACATTTGTTTTTTTGCAGCAGCTTCTTGTGATTCTAAACGGTTCTCCATCATTTCTGCACGGTTTTGGCGCGCACCGATGTCTGCACGAGTTTCTAGAACACTATCTTGAGCAATGTTAATGTCCTTTAGGTGATTGGATATTTCTTCACCTGATTTACCGTCTTTAATTGTTGCGATTAAACCGCTCATTACATCGTCTATTTTTTTAAACAGCTCATACCCATTTGTGTTTACATTGAGTTCAACACCATCGAATACTTCGATGGTGATGTCTTTTTCAAATCCTAATTCTGCTGGAGTTGTTGCCGGAATGACTGGTATAACTACTCCGCCAATTGTTTTTTCACCTAACGGATTTTCACCAAATAACGGACTTTCGGTTTTCGTCCCAGAGAACAGGTGTTTATCACCGACTTTAGTATTTGCAAGATCACGTATTTGCGCTTGAATTTGTTCTATTTCCTGTAAAATCTTCAATCGATCGTCATGTGTTTTCGTACCGTTCGCTGCATCTACCGTTAACTCTTGAACACGAATTAAAGCAGATCCCACCTTATCGAGTGCATCGTCTGTACTATCAAGCCTGTTGTGGACTTCTCCCATATTGCGTTGGTATTGGGCTACTTTGTCTACTTGCATGCGGTAGCCCATGCCTTTCATGGCAACGACAGGATCATCGGATGGACGATTCACCTTTTTACCTGTATTGATTTGCTCTTGAAGTTTTCCCATTTTATTGTAGCTAGAGGAAAGATTTCTAAGCATATTATTGGATAACATCGATTGTGTTATGCGCATTTAATTGTTAACCCCTTTCTTACCTACCTACGACTCCCATGCCGTTGATAATTTTATCGAGTGTTTCATCGACAACTGTAATCATACGGGCAGACGCGTTATAGGCTTGTTGAAACCGAATCATGTCTGTCATTTCTTCATCAAGTGAAACGGAACTAATGGATGCGCGACGGTTTTCAACTGCGCCTAATAACGTCCCTGAGTTGATCATATTGCTTGTTGCTTGCCGGCCCTCTACGCCCAACCTTCCAATAACGCTTTGGTAGAAGGATTGGATTGTTGAACCTTCGAGTCCCACAGTAGTCAAAAATTGAACACCGGCAAGATCTTTCGCATTGTTACCATTACCAATCTCGCCATTACCAATATTCTCTGCAGAGTCAGATGCGGCAAGCTTGTTTGGGGTTTTCAAAAGGATATCAGATACTTTTATATTCTTGGCTGTAAATTCAACGGGGTTATCCAAATCATTAACGAAGAAATCTTCGCCTTGCACGCCATTTGAATCTGTTCCTTTTTTATGAACTTCATTAAAATTTTCTGCAAATGCTTTCGCCATTTTGTTTAAATCATTCATCATATCCGGGTACATGCCTTTAATTCCAATTCCATCATCATAACCATATGACTCTACAAGCGACTTCATTTCTCCAGTATTCACCATATTATTTACAAGTAGTGGTTGACTTCCGAATTTAAAACCAGTAATTGCACCTGTCGGATTTCCTTCAGCATTTGCACCGTTCACGGTCATTTTATTGAAACTAGTGCCTTTCAAAACTTCAATCGACCCATTATTTGTTTTCACTCTTATCGTTATCGAACCTTCAGCGATTGCGGGTGCGCGACCACCTGAAGGATCGTAACTTACTTCAATTGGCAGAATAGCTGAAAGCTGATCTACCAATCGATCTCGTGCATCGTATAAATCATTTGGAAGATAGCCATTTGGTTCAACTTTCGCGATTTGTTCGTTTAGCTCTGTGATTTGTTGGAAAATTGAATTCACTTCATCTGTTGTAATACTAATTTCTTTCCCAAGATTCGTTTGTATGTCGGATAGTGATTTATGCATATGATTGAATGAATCAGCTACTGTCTCACCTCTTCGGATCACGACAGTACGCGCGCCACTGTTTTCCGGATTCACCGCAAGATCATTTAGGGATGCCCAGAAATCACTTAGGGATTGCTGAAGTCCATATTTAGAAGGTTCCGCTAAAACGTCTTCCATTTGGCTAACAGCTTGCGATTTTGATTCCCAGTACCCAAGCTTATTGGATTCCTGTCTGAATTGGTGATCAACGAAGCTATCACGAATTCGTTGGATGGAGCCTGCTGTTACACCTGTCCCAAGAAAACCGGGCATTGTGCCGGCACCGAGTCCGACGCCTGGATGACCTGCGGTTGCTTCCATATTAACGCGTTGGCGTGAGTAGCCGAGAGTGTTTGCGTTACTGATATTATGTCCTGTTGTATAGAGAGCGGATTGTTGTGTAAACAGTCCGCGTTTGCTTGTTTCAAGTCCCATAAATGTAGACACTGGTTGACCTCCTTAGGCTTGTGAGTCGAAGGTTCTTTCTTCGCTCGACTTCTTTGTTCCGGTGACTTCGTTTTTCGAGTAGGTTACGGATTCCATTTGTGGCCGGATCATGTCCAGCGATAGATTCACGAACTGAAGTGACTGGTAGGTCAGCTTCTGATTGAGGTCGTTTTGTCCTTTCAAGTCATGAATCGCATGCAGGAGACGGTCCCTCGCCTCCTCAAGGCTTTGTCGTTCCACTTCCGGAGCAGCGTCTAGTAAATTCGCCACGGTTGGGTGTAGTGGCACAGATCGTCCTTGATCTTTCAAGTATTCTGCCACAGCTGCCATCCGTTTTTCATCCATTTGAGTAATTGCCGCCAAATGGGCTTGTTCGTCTTTTAAAAGTTGGTCGAGTCCTTCCATGTCCCCGCTCTTAATGAGTGCCGTTTTGTCGTATGCGAGCCGTAGCAGACTTCTATGAAGTTTTTCTAGGTTATCAAGCAACGCCAAAATCGTTGAATAAGACATATTGTTTGTCATCTACTTTCATCTCTTATAATAGGAAATTAAGTTCTTTGCAATGGTTTCGGGATCTACTTTGTATGTCCCGGCTTCAACCTCGGCTTTAATTTCTTGTACGCGTTCGTTTCGCTCAACGGAATAAGAAGGAATTCCTGAGAGTTGTTTTGCTTCGTTGGAAATTTCGAGTTTATCGGTTTGTTTTTGTACTTTTGTTTCCGTCTTATCCACTTTCAGCTGATTTGCTTTATATGGATTGATGGGTGGCACATTGAATTTGTTTATTTTCATATTCCTCTCACCTCTCGATTCGTTTAATTATCGTTACTTCTTATTTCGGTTTGAAATTGCTATAGTTTAGGGTCTTTTGAATGAAAACACAATGCCCTTCGGAAGTTCTAATTTAAGAACGTCCGGGTCTTTTTTCAGCATGGTATGTGGCGACGTCCTTTTTCTCAACAGCCTCTCTAAATTCCAAAGCCGCGTCAAAAGTGCGGATGTCGTTGTGGAGCTCTGTTGTACACGGTTCGCAAAGCTTTCCTTTGGTCGCTAGCTTGCCACATTTATCACATGGATATCCGAGGTTTGGGAATAATGCCGGTTGAAGTCTTCCCCTACGCACCCATTTATGCAGAAGTTCTTCTGTGACACCTGTTACTTCAACGATTCGTTCAATTGTTGCTGCACGATTTTCACGTCTTCTTAGAAACTTGTATACTTCTTCAAATAACTTTTCTTCGTTCGATGCACATTTCCCACATACATCACGGATGCCCGTGTAGTTGAAAAAAGTCCCACATGTTGGGCAATTTCTTAATTCTGCCATCGTATCCATCTCCTATTTCGGCTTTTGTTCAGGCACGGATCAGCGTGACCGCTTCGACACGTATAGCTCCCGCTTCTTTTAAGACGGTAGCTGCGTGACGAAGTGTTGTGCCTGTTGTGTAAATATCATCTACAATTATAACTCTTTTTTGATCAATAGATAGCGGGTCAATCAATTTAAAAAGCGGTTTCATTGTAAGACGTTCCGCTTTTGTTTTTTCGCCCATTACTTCAGTTCCAGTTTTTTTCAGCAAATGAATAAAAGGGATGTGTGCACTATTCAGCATTTCATCGACATGTGCAAAGCTCCGAGTAATCAGCTTTTCTTCATGCATCGGAATGGGAACAATGACTGCATCTTTTGGTAGACGCGCACGGATTTCATTTGCAAAAACACTTGCTAATGCTATGTCTTGAAGAAATTTGAATTGATGTAAGTAGTCCCGCATTGCCTCGTTGTACGTGTATAAAGAAGTTACTTTATCCAGAACAGAAATGTCCTCTTCCTTTATTTCGGCTCTTTGAAACTTTTTTGAACAGTCTTCGCAAATAATCGTCTGTTGGTCCAGTCCAAGGAGTGATTTCCATGACGGTGTGTCGGTGAGTCTTTTGGTGCAAAGGAGGCATTCTTTCATATGGGGACGCATCCTTTATTCAACTGAAGGATTTCGTTTTTCGCATCGTCCATGGCGTAGGTGATGCCGTGGTGGAACAGAACAAAGTCGCCGTCAGGATATTCTGCGGAACGACCGACTCGACCTCCAATTTGAATGAGGGCTCCTTTGTTGAAAATCGGTTGTTCAGCGCCAACGACGGCAACTTGAACGTTCTTAATCGTAATGCCACGTTCTAAAATAGTTGTTGTAAGGAGACCCGGAACTTCCTTGTTTCGAAGCTTTTGAACATGTTCTTTTCGATTTTCATCGGACGCGTGGACAGCATGAATTGATGGATGGATTTGTTGGAAGATCGGCTCCGCCTTCCGCATAAGTTCGATTGAATGGAAGAAAATCAGAAAAGGTTCTTTTTTACGAAGGCGTTGTTCAGTCCATTCCATTAGTTTTTTCGGTAGACGTCCTTTTGATATTTGTCGCGTGTAATTCCAGAGTGAATCGAATCTTGGAATGGGTAACGGATGACCATGGTAGCGCCGGTTAATCGACGAAATACGTCCTGTTTTTTGGATGTCTGAGATGAGCTGTGTGGACGGGGTTGCTGTGACGGAATGAATGGGAGCATTTGGTTTTGCGGATTTTCGGACGGCTTTTCTCAATGTTTCATCAGCCGTGTAGGGAAAGGCATCGGCTTCATCGACAAAAATCACGTCGAATGCTTCACGGAATCGATACAGTTGATGGGTCGTTGCGAGGATAAGTTGTGAGGGCCCACCGGTTCCGATTTCAGCCCCTCCGTATAACGCTTCAATGGAGGTATTTGGAAATGCAGTGCGGAATCGTGGTTCAAGTTCGAGAATAACGTCGACTCGTGGAGCTGCAATGCATATGCGTTTTCCTTTAATGAGTTGCTGGTGAATCGGTTGGAATAAAATCTCTGTTTTCCCTGCTCCGCATACGGCATAAACGAGATGCGGGATACCTTGTTCAGTACTTTCAGCAAGTTCATCTGAAGCTTTTTGTTGACGTGGGGTCAGTGTTCCTTCCCAAGCAAGTTCGTGTTTCTTTGAATACATTGGTTGTTCTCCAGCCCAATAAATCAGTTCTGTACAGGATGAAACACGTCCCATTTTCAAGCAGTGCCTGCAGTAGGAACAGGGCCCCCCGCATTTTGCGCAGTTGAATGTTGTGAAACGGGATGGGTTGTCGTTTTCACAACGATTGCACAGATGTTGTTGTTGGAAAACAGATTTTTTCGTCGTAATTCCACGGATGCACTCGATGTCTCCCCTCTTAATATGTTCATTGATAATGAGAGGCGAAAAAGGGGTATGCTCCCGAAGCCAAATGCGGCCTGTTAAAAAGTCCCTTACTTCAGATGAAACCGTTTGCGTCATATGCAACAGTCCTTTCGTTTTAGGATTCGTTCAAGTCTTCGGACCAACGAATGGCCTCATTTGAGTATTTTAGAATTTCTTCATAGGTAAGTCCAAGTTTTGCTGCAAGAAGCTCCAATCGTTCCCAGTCAAAACGTTCAGCGGCTACGGCAACTTCCAAATATGTCGAAATTTCCGTCTGATTTCCACGAAGCGTTTCATTGACGATATTGGATAGTGGAACATTCGCTAAAATATCATCCCATTCTTTTCCCATAATAACGTTCAAAAGTGAAAACAATCCGGCTAGAAAGTATTCATCGGCATTTTTTTTGTGAGCATGATTCGCAAGCAATTCACATAATTTTGCACGTCCTAATGAATAGTTTGTAAGTGCATGAACACGTCCGCTTGCCGTTTGGAAACGAAGTTCGCGAAGAGCAAGAACATGCATCCACTTTCGCATCTCCGTTAGACCGATTAAGACGATTGCTTGTTGAATGGATGTTATTTTTTGCGTGATTCCGATACCCGGTGAGTTAATGAATCGCAATAAGTTATAAGACAAAGAAATATTCTTTTTAATGAGTCCAGCGATGTCTTTAATACTCGCATCATCTGAATTAATCTTTTCGATAATCTGGAAGTTATTTGTAATGATTTGAGGAATTTCATACCCTTTAATAATTTCGGGTTTCGCGAAAAAATAACCTTGGAATAGTGTATATCCAGCCTCTTTCGCAAGAAGGTATTGTCTTTCTGTCTCTATTTTTTCCGCCAACAGAATAATATGGGGATACTGAACAAGGAATTTCCTAATACGCAATCTTTCTTCAGTAGAAGTCGCTAAAACATCTACTTTAATGTACTTAATAAGGGTGAAGAGTACCCAATTTTGTTCGTATTCTTCATTTAGCACGAAGTCATCTAAGGCCATTTCAAATCCCATTTCTTTTAAACGGTACATTTTTGTAAGAAGCGATGGTGTGATTTCAACGTCTTCTAGTATTTCAATGACAACTGTTTTTGGATTAAGACTAGAAAAAACATCTTCCGTAAGCAATTTCGCCGTGAAGTTAATGAAGGATAAGTGACTACCTGAAACACGGTCCACACCGATTAACTGGAATGTATTGATCAATAACTCGATTGTCGCTTTTTCAGGATTCATATTCGGAAATGAGTTTTTTTCACTGTTACGATAAAGCAGTTCGTACCCTAATATTTGTCCATCGATATCAAGTATTGGCTGTCTTCCCACAAATACATTCACACAATTCACCACTTTCAATCATTTTATCCAACTACTACTATTATACTAGATTAAAGTTGCTGAAATGTAAAACTTTCTTTTATGGCGACACTGCTGAAAAAGTGGTATATTCCCTTTAGGTTGATGTTTTATTAAAGGGGGATTTTGTAATGGAATTAATTCAGTATGAGCAAAAAGGGAATAGTGCTTTTGTGACGTTAAATCGTCCAAGCACAATGAATGCGTTCAATTACGACATGCTCGTTGAACTCGGGCAAATTACCGAGTCAATACGCATTAATCCGGACATTCGGGTTGTTATTTTCACCGGAGCCGGAGACCGTGCATTCAGTGTGGGGGCTGATTTGAAGGAACGAAGAACGCTCACAGATGCCCAGGTCAAACGCAATATTTATAAAATCGGTGAAGTTTTTACTGCGGTTGAAAATTTGCCACAACCGACAATTGCGATGATGAATGGTTTTGCTTTTGGCGGTGGAATGGAACTGGCACTCGCTTGTGATTTCCGTATCGCAGCCGATACCGCAAAAATGGGCTTAACTGAAACAAGTCTTGCAATTATTCCGGGTGCCGGTGGAACGCAGCGTTTGCCTCGGTTAATAGGCGAAGCGAAAGCACTTGAGCTGATTTTAACAGCAAAACGTTTGACTGCGGATGAAGCATACGGGTACGGAATGCTTACAAAAGTTGTTTCAGCCGAAAGCCTTATTGATGAAACGAACGGATTTTCGGATTTAATTTTAGCGAATGGGCCTATCGCTTTGCAACAAGCAAAGTTTGCGATTAAGAACGGCATGAATACAGATCTTCAAACAGGTCTTGCAATCGAGCGGAAAGCGTATGAACTGACAATCCCTACAGCGGACCGTCTTGAAGCGTTAGCTGCATTTATAGAGAAGCGAAAACCGGTGTTTAAAGGGAAATAAGCGAAGTACACTCTGGTTCCTACTATTTTATAAAAATAAAACGAACACCATTCATATGATGGCGTTCGTTTTTATATTCTATCTAGTATTCTGGGTTAATTGAGGGCAACGTGGATCACTCGAAACAATCGCCGCTGCTTTGGCAACTGTTGACAAAACATTCGTAGCACCTTGTCGATCCATTTCATGATTTGCACGGACATATGGGCTGTATTTTTCATCGACGATGTAGCGTGCTGGAGAATTATTAAGTGCAATCGCCATAATATCGTTCATGCAACGTTCACATGAACAAGTCAAATGCAATTGGTCTTTATACGTTTTGAGCACGTCCCGTATGACGTCTTCCATTACATTGTGTATTGCCAACTTGGACTACCCCCAATTGTGAATCCATTGTAACCCCATTATACCTTTTACTAGTCGTTAAAACCTTACAAATACCTCTCAAACCATCCAGTAATTTCATCCAGTCTGGCAATTCGCAGATTCGGAGCACCTTCCCGTGATAAGTTATGGTCTGCACCCGGAAAACGGACGAACTCAGTCTCTTTCCCCATACTTCTAAGCGTAATATAAAGCTGTTCTGCCTGTTCGATTGGACATCTAAAGTCCTTTTCACCATGTAAAATTAAGAGAGGTGTCTCAATACTTTCTGCATATTTAAGCGGAGAAATATCCCATAATGCATCGACATCCGTCATATTCGCGCCGTGCTGCCAATCGTTGAAAAAGTAACCGATATCCGAAACACCAAAAAAGCTAATCCAATTGGAAATAGAGCGCTGAGTTACCGCGGCTTTAAATCGGTTCGTATGACCAACAATCCAGTTCGTCATAAATCCACCGTAACTTCCACCTGTCACCCCAAGACGATTCGTGTCAATCCAATCATTTTCCTGTGTAACAAAGTCAACACCAGCCATAATATCCTCATAATCCGCGCCGCCGTAATCACCACGAACTGCATCGACAAACTCCTGGCTATAACTGTGACTTCCGCGCGGATTTAAGTAGAGTACGCCGTATCCTTTAGCCGCCAACAACTGCATTTCATGGAAAAACGAATTCGCATACATCCTCGCTGGACCACCGTGAATGTTCAAGATTAACGGATATTTCTCCCCAGCGACATACCCCGCCGGTTTCATCAGCCAACCATGCACGTCCCACTCTTTTGCCCCTTGATAGACAATTGCCTCAGGTTCAATAAGTTCTACTTCTTCCAAATACGTTTTATTGAGTGAAGTAATTGCACTGCGTTCACCCGTTGCAATTTCTTGTTTAAACAATTCCCCTGGATAAATCGCATTACTTACGGCGACAATTGCAAACGTCCCATCCTTCGAAATATCGTAGTCGTATATATATTCATTTTCCGGTGAAGCAGGATACACTTCCCCCTCAAGAGTTGCGAAATAGAGACGAACATCGCCCATCGTCGACAGTTGAAAATACAAATGATTGTCTTTTGTCCAAACAACTGCTGGCGCATTGACCCCTTGCTGAAGATCCGCAACAACAAAATCACCAACCGGCGCATCAATGCTCTCGGTCAAATTCATCCGACTGCCGTCCAAAGTTTCGTAGACAAACAAATCGGTGTGCGTCGTATTTTCGAATGTCCGATCCGCACCGACATATGCTATGTATCGATCGTCTTTTGAAAACGCAGTCCCACCAAAAGGTCCATCTTCATCGACGAGAACCGTTTCCTCTTTCGTTTCAACATCCACAATAAGAATCGGCTGACCAAACTCATAATCCAGATTTTCGGACCGATTGACACTCATTATTATTTTCTTTCCATCATGACTCACCGTTTGTAGCGTAAATTGGTAATTGCCCGAAGTAAATTGTGTCACTTCACCCGTTTCAATATCCACAACACCAATATGTTTAAACATATCCTGCGGCAATAAACCTACCGTATCCATCTGGTATTTCATTTTCGTTACACGATACGGCACCGCTAACTCCTTCTCATCTTTTTCTTCCTTATCGGTAAACGACATACCTTCCTTCACAGAACCATTGACCCATACTTTCTTTCCACACGGCGACCATAAAAAACCGGACACTCCATTTTCAAACGACGTCAAAGCCTTCGCTTCTCCACCCTTTGCCGACAATACAAACACCTGATTCTTCTTATCCCGATTCGACAAAAACGCGAGTTTGGTTCCATCCGCAGACCATTCCGGAGACGAAACACGTTCCTTACCATACGTCCACTGCATCACCTCATTGCTGAGTACATCCACATGAAATAAATTCGAAACATAGTCATTCTCATCCTTATCAATATACGTCCGAACAAAAACCGCTTCCCCACCACAAGGCGACAACACCGGACTCGTCACAGACTGCAACGCATATAAATCTTCAGCCACTACTTTACGTTTTCCCATATACCTTCATTCCCCCTAAATTGTTCTCCATCTACTTATTTCGACAATCGTAACACTTTTCCTTTATTCTCGGTGAAATTAGTTCTATCGGGGGTTGCTGCACAGTGCGGAAAAGTGTGGGATCAATTCGGCGAGGTGTGCAACGAATTGTCTGCGATGTGCAACGAATCTTCCTTGGTGTACAACCAATTCAGTGAGATGTGCAACGAAAACCGGTAAGTGTGCAACCGCGGGCGAGATGTGCAACCAAATGTCTGTAGTGTGCAATGAATCTCCCTTGGTGTGCAACCAATTCAGCGAGATGTGCAACGGTGGTCGACAAAGCTACAAAAGGACTTTATTCCAAAACAGTATGCACCTGTCCCCATCGCCCTTCTAAAATTTTCGTATGTTATATAGAGGAAGGAGGGTGGACATGTCACTCTTTTTTGAAGATGAGATTCGAAAAGTCGCAGAAAGCATGGACGATGCGGAATTAGAAAACCTACTGTCCCAAGACCCCAGAAGGAAACAACACTGGAAGAGCCGAAATCGCAACAACAACTCCCGTAAAATGCACCGACCCGACAAAAGAAGATGGGATGCAGACGACGATAACATGAACTAAAATACAGAAAAACGCTAACCTATCCAAACGGTCAGCGTTTTTCAATTTCTTTATTTAATTTTAAACACCGACACCATATTTCGGAGCGTCTCCGCCATCGAACTCAGCACAACAGAAGAAGCCGAAATCTCCTCCATCGTCGCGTTTTGTTCCTCAGCCGCCGCAACAATATCTTGCGAACTAGCTTCCGCGCGCTCAGACATCGTAGAAACCGCATTAACCATCAACTTCATTGCATGCGTGCTTGCGGTAATTTCCTCACTAATTGCTGAAATTTCTACCGCCTGCGAAGATACCTCACCAACCATTTGGGTAATTTCATTAAAGCTATCCCCCGACTGGTGCACCATACGAAGCCCTTCTGCAACATATTCTTTAGAAGTCGTCATCGCAGAAATTGCTTCCTCCACTTCTTTTTGAATCTCCCCAATTAACTGTCGGATATTGTTTGCTGCTGAACCTGAACTCGCTGCCAAATTTCCTACTTCATTAGCCACAACCGCAAAACCTCTGCCGTGCTCTCCCGCCCTTGCAGCTTCAATCGAAGCATTCAGTGCTAACAAATTCGTTTGACCCGCAATCTTTGTAATGATTGAAACAATATTACCAATTTCTATGGATTTAGTATGCAACGACTCCACAACAAGCGCAGTTATTTCTGTAGAACGTTCAATATCATCCATTTTCTCCATCGTTGTCTCCATCATTTTAGTACCCGTTTTTGCAAAGTCTGTTGTTGAAAATGCAAGTTCGGATACTTTTTGAATCGATTCTGCTGCATGATCCATCCCAACCGTTATTTCATCAACAATTAAATTGCTAGATCGTGCACTTTCCAACTGATCCGATGCACCTTCTGAAACATCAATAATTGAACTTGCGATTTGTGTGGATGCATACATTGTTTCTTCCGCACTTGCTGAAAGTTCGATAGACGTTGAAGCAACCGTATCAATATGCTGATGTAAATTTGTCATTAACAGCCTGAATTGCGCCAACATCATGTTAAAGTCTTCGCCTAATTGTCCGATTTCATCTTTCGTTTTCAACTCTATTGGGTCAATCGTCAAATCTCCTGTTGCCATTAACTTGAAGTTTTTAGATAAAGCAACAATCGGTTTTTGAATCGTTCCAAGCAAAAAGCGAATTCCCAATATCGATATAAGTACTGCGACAATCGTACCAATCGCCAAAATGATTAACACCGTTGTATATAATAAATCCCCTTTTTCAACAATCACATTTAATTCTGCATCATGTAAAGAACCAAGTAATTCCAGTTGCTCATTCATCTCAGTCATTGTAAGACCCGCTCCGTAAGACTCCAACGTCGCTTCTGCATACCAATCACCATCACTCAATATAATAATTCCTGTGATTTGATTGTTGAAGCGCCTCCAAATATCCTTCACTTCCGTCAGAATATCCAACTCCGCTTGGTCCGTTAATAGATGTTCATACGACTCTATTGTCTCATCTACACTTATTTTGTACGTTGCAATCTGTTCTTTGTATGCTATTTTGTATGAACTACCCTTTGTAAGGATATGTTGTTGTGTTAATCCCAAAACACTTTGTGTTCCTTTTTCTAGTATATTAAGACTATCGATTTTAGGTATGATCTGTTGGTTAATGGTATTCGTATTTTGATTTAACGTGTATGAACTAATTATTCCACCAATACTCATCGCCAAAATCAACATCATCATCACGGAAAAAATTGCAGTTAGTTTTCTTCCGACAGTCCATTTCATCTCGTCTTCCCCCCTATAAAACTCTCTTTTTCACGTTGATTATTTCAGGTAAAACTTCTTAGTAGTCCCATTATCAACAATATTCACACTTTTGTAAATGATTGATTGTATAAATAGTTTTATTTCATATACGTTTGTCCTAGAGACTTTTGGCATAACAGCATAAATTGATAAGAAAGGAGGTATGGACATGTCATTCTTTTTCTTTGATGAAATTTGTTGTGCCGTAGAGAAAGCTGATAAACACGCATTTTCAAAACACAAATGTACAAAACATCAGCCCGAGGAGCGTTTTTGTGAATGCTCTTGCAAATGCCACTGTTGCTCAAAACAACATTGTTCAAAGCATCAAAATAATTATTACTACTAGTAGTTCATGCGTTTTACCTCTTTCCAATTCGGAGAGAGGTTTTTCAATTAAAAATTACAACATAAAAAACCTTCCCAAATGCTTAGGAAGGCTCAATCGAAATTATATTAAATTGTCGCTAATTCTTTCAATGAACGTTTTAAAATTTTACCGGTTGTGTTTTTCGGTAGTTCATCCAAGAAATGAACGTGTTTCGGAATTTTATACTTCGCCAATCGCGCTGCACAGTACGTAAGAAGCTCTTCTTTCGTTAATGAAGTTCCTTCTTTTAGTACAACGAATGCAAGGACCTCTTCGCCGAGATCAGCATCTGGTACTCCGACAACTGCCGCTTCAATAATATCTCGGTGTGCAAACAATACTTCTTCCACTTCACGTGGATATACATTGTAGCCACCAACGATAATTAAATCTTTCTTCCGATCGACGATATAGAAATAACCGTTTTCATCCCGCCTCGCCATGTCGCCTGTATACAACCAGCCGTTTCGAATTGTAGCTTCCGTTTCCTCAGGCATTTTGTAATAGCCCTTCATAACGTTTGGCCCACGTACAATGAGTTCCCCGACTTCCCCGTCTTTCACGTCTTCTCCAAGCTCATTGACAACTTTGTTTTCCACATTTATAATATTCGTCCCAATGGAACCTGGAATTCGGTCCCGGTCCAGTGGATTAAAACAAGTTACCGGTGATGCTTCTGATAAACCGTATCCTTCCGAAATACGCACATCAAACTTCTCTTCAAAGTCGTGTAAAAGAGATACCGGAAGTGATGAACCACCCGAAATTGATAAACGTACAGATTCAAAATCCTCCGTTTTGCCGTCTGGATATTGATAAAGGAAGTTGTACATTGTCGGCACACCCGCAAAGACAGTTGCCTTTTGTTCTTTAACAAGTTTAAATACTTCTGCCGGACTGAATCTAGGCTGAAGCAAAACCGTCGCACCTGTTAACAGTGGCGCATTGACAACAACGGAAAGTGCAAACACATGAAATACCGGTAGCGTTGCCACGACACGATCATCTGGTGAAAAGCCAAGATAATCGGCAATATCACGTGCATTCGAATAAATATTCGTATGTGTAAGCATCGCTCCTTTTGGTTGTCCAGTCGTTCCAGACGTGTACAAAATGATAGCGGTTTCATTTCCATCGACATCTACTGGCTCAACATTCGGTCGTCCCGTTGCAATTAACCCACTAAATGAATGAACCTTTTGTTTCAAGCTTTCCGGTAATGCTGCTATTTTTGCAGGTGTTTCAGGAACTGTCTCACAAATTATATAATGCTCTACGGACGGAAACGCTCCTGCAGCTTGTTCAACAAGTGGCAACAACAGGTCAAGTGCAATGACGGCCTTCGCATCACTGTTATGTATTATATAAGAGATTTCATCCGGCGTATAAATCGGATTGACCGGTATCGCCGTCGCTCCAATTCTCATCGTTGCATAAAGCGAAATTAGAAAATGCGGTGTATTCCCCAAGAGAAATGCAACATGATCTCCTTTTTCAACACCAAGATCCTGAAGTGCAGAAGCAAACATTGAAACGGATTGGTCGAACTCCGCATAAGAAGTATCTTTCCCCATAAAATGATAAGCTGCTTTATTCGGTTGTGATCTTGCTGTTTCTCGAACACGCGAAACTAAATTCATACTAAACGATCTCCTTTCCTACTTGAATAGGCAACAATGAATGAATACCCATTCATAAGAACTACTAGAATCATTATATAAGAAAAGTGTTAAGATTACAAGGTTTGAAAACATTCCAACAAAAAGCGAGCTTCGCAAATTCCACAAATAAAAAAAGCTCCAGATTATCCCGGAGCTTTAATATGTGCCAAATACCGCCAGCGAATTAAATAGAAATAAGCGATTTGCATAACCGTGAACCCTAGGAGTACGAAAACGAGTTCTTTTACAATCGAAATTTCCGCAAGTGCATCCCACACTACTTGTAAAAATAAAAATGCAAATGCACTGTGTAAAAATGCCACACTCCACGGGAAAAAGAATTGCGGGAGCAGTTGGCGATTGACAATTTTTTTGAACTCGCGATCCGTTAACCCCATTCGCCTTAACACATCAAACTGCTTGCGGTCCCGGTCGAGCGTTGTGTACAATCTGAAATAGATAAAACTGCCTGCCGCCAGAAAAAACACCGCCGCGAGCAATAAACCAATTAATAGAAGAAGTGAAAACGTCGTTCGGATTACCGAGTAGTTCATCCCCGGATTATCAAATGAATAAGGAAGTAAACTCGTCGTTCCGAGCATAAACGATTCCGTTACATCATCGTTAATCGTCAAGCCAATGTCCTTCGTCTTTTGCCATAAAGGCACGTCGAAAGCGTAATAAGTAGTTGGCTCCAATCCGCTTTTCGGAATCGTTTGTGAAATTTTTTTGAAATCGACTTCATTCAAAACAATAGCGTTCGTCCCAATCGAATGTGCCGGAAACAACTGGAACGGATAGGCACCGGCAATTTCGACAGTGACATCACTTTCAATTAGCACTGTATTGACGATACGGCTGTTCAATTGATTATACGTGGAAGCGGAAGGCGGTAAAAATAAAGCCGTCCCTTCATTTAACTTGTATGGTAAATGCCCAAAGCGTGCGCTAATCGTATTGACATCTGTAATTCTTAGAATCGCTACGGTACTATCGGAATACGATGAGGTTTGATATAAAATAGGAACTTTTCGGTAGTAATAATCGATTTCGCTTTCATTCAATTCCTTTAGAATTTGTGATATATGTTCGCTTTCAAGAGTATTTTCAGCCTCGCTTTTATAAACCAGACCAAGCGGATTCATTTCACGATACTGCGAAGCAAACGATGTTAAGGACGCAAGAATTCCAACAGACATAAAAGCGAGTGTTGAAACAATTGTTACGATGAAAAACATCCGTGCATTCTCTCGTAGCCGAACAATCCCTTCAGAAATCGATAACAATCGATAATGCTTCCAATACAAGCGCTTCTGCCCTTTCAGCATATGCAACAACAGAGGTAAAGAATCTGTGAAAAAGTAATACGTTCCTACGGTCGCAAGCGGTGGGATTATAAAAACGGACCCGATTATAAGTGTATTCGAAGAAAATGCCGCCATTGCATACGCCGCTCCAAGACAAACGAGTCCAAAATAACCGTACCCTCTCGAATACTCCCTTCCACCCTTTTCAAAAGCCTTCCCGCGAATTAAATCCGCCACCTCACCTGAACGAATAAACACTGGAGCAACAAATGAAATGATTATGAATAAACTTAGGAATGCTCCTATCGTCAAGGCAAAAGGTTGCCACGATAAATATAGAGGCAACGCGGGAAGTAAGACAATTTCACGGACAGCCATGAAAAAGAACTTCGAGAATGCAAAACCCAGTATCGTTCCAGCAACAATTGAAGCGATTCCGATGAACATCGTCTCAATGAAAATGAGTTTTTGCAATTGCCTCCTTGCCATCCCTAAATGGAGTAATATGCCAAATTCTCTAGCTCTGGCCTGAAGAAAGGCGCGCATGGAATAAAACAAAAAGAACAGCGTGAAAACATACAAAACGACTTCTGCCACGCCCATCCCAATAACTGCAATTTCCTGAACGAATTTATCTTCAATGGTCGGATGAAATAACAGCATAGAATATAGGAAAAATACCATGACTGAAAAAACACTAGCCATAAAAAAGGCCGCGTAAATTCGACGATTTCGAACAACGTTACGGTAAGCGAACTGACGAAAGGTCATGATGGCCCCCTAAGAGCGAAAGTACATTTAAAATACGTTGAAAAAAAGTTTGACGACGCTCGTCTTTATATATTTCATTGAAAAATTCCCCGTCTTTAATAAACAACACACGATCACAATAACTCGCAGCAATCGGATCATGCGTCACCATTATTATGGTTGTGCCTTCGGTTTCATTAATAAAACTAAGCAGCTCAAGAACGTCTTTTGCGGATTTCGAGTCTAAGTTTCCGGTAGGTTCATCGGCAAGAATGATTTTCGGTTTATGAATAAGTGCCCGGCCAATCGCGGTACGCTGGGCTTGACCCCCAGACAACTCATCTGGCCGACGTTCTAAAATCTTTGACAAATCCAGTTTTTCAGTGAGTTCAGAAACGCGTCTTTCCATTTCCTCAAGGGGCAATCCATCAAGTGTTAGTGGCAATACAATATTTTCTTCTACCGTTAACATTTGCAATAAATTGATGTCTTGGAAAACGAAACCAAGATTACGTCGCCGAAATAACGCCAATTCATTTTGTGAAAGAAGTTCCGGCTCAACGCCACTCACACTAATTTGACCATAAGTTGGTAAATCAATCGTCGATATTAAATTCAGCAAAGTAGTTTTACCGCTTCCGGAAGGACCCATTACTGCGATGAATTCTCCTTCCATCGCTTCAAAATCAAGTCGATTCAAAGCACGATTCATCACTTTTCCTTCATAAATCTTCGTTACTTCTTTTAGTTCTACGACTTTTTTCAGTGTCATCTGTCTCCCTCGATTCCCCGTTTTCAAATAGCACCGTCACAGTCGTTCCAACGTTTTGTTCCGATTCAATTTTGAGCTTATGACCCAAACGATTGCATACTTCTGAGGCAATAAACAGCCCCATTCCCGTTGACTCACCAGTAAGTCTTCCATTTTCGCCTGTAAAAAATGCTTTTGTAAGTCGATTCAAATCGGAATTCGGTATTCCAATTCCCTCATCACGCACGCTAAACAAAATTCCATGTTCTACAGATTCTGCATTCAGGTACACTTTCTTTCCACCTTCAAACGTATATTTCACTGAATTCGTTATAAACTGTAGTAACACAATTCTCATCCACTTTGGATCTGTTGCTACGACAAAGTTGTCCTCTATTGAAATAACTGGAAACACACCATTCGTTATAAACAATCGTTTATGCTCATTCACAACTTCCTGGACAAATTGTTTCAAGTTAATTTTTTCGATTTGCATATCGTTTTCAAACGTTTCAAGTCTTGCATTGATTAACACAGTATCCAACCCATTTTGAATTCGCCCAAGTTCCTCCGCTATGCTTTCCCGGTCCAGTTCGCCTTCTTCTTGCAACAATAGCCCAATGACCGAAATTGGCGTTTTCATTTGATGAATCCAGTGATTCATAAAGTCTTGTTGGCGATGCTGTGATGCGTAAAGTGCTTGCACTTCATTTTGATAAATCTTATAAAGTGCACGCATAAACAAGGACATTTTCGCGTGTTCTGGTGTCGGCGCATATCGAATCAGTGCGTCTTCCATTTTTTCTGGCTTCCGATTGATTGCATTATAAAAGGAACGCCTTAATATATACTTTCCACTTAAATAACCAAGTGTTAAAAGGATGCTAATGATTAGTGAATAAATTGCTGTGTTGTAATCTCGGAAACCATCCAGCCAGTATAATAAAAATATAAAAAGGACAAGAATCGTTTGGAATATAAGCAGTGACACATGCTCACGGATGAATAACCAACTTGTTGTCATAATTCCTCCGCGGCTGGAATGAAGCGGTAACCCGCGCCGCGAACCGTTTCAATTGTTGACAACACATTGTAGTCGGCAAGTTTTTTACGAACACGTGTCATATTTACGTTTAATGTGTTTTCATCAACGAAGGATTGGTCGTCCCAAAGCTCTTCCAGCAAACTTTCTCTAGAAACAACTTTTGGAGAGGCCTCCATTAAAAGTTCAAGGATCACACATTCTTTTTTCTGCAGTGGTACAACCTCATCGTTCAAATGCAGTTCCATTCGTTCGATAAATAAACACATTTTTCCGCGCTTAATGGTACGTTCTGATTGACTTGGTGCGTATTCTCCGAAGGATCTACGTAAATGACTTCTTATCTTTGCAAGGACGATTTCATAGTGGAAAGGTTTCGTGATGAAATCGTCTCCGCCATTTTCGAGTGCAAATACTTGATCCATGTCACCAGAACGCGCGGAAATGAATAGTATAGGACACGTCGTATGTATCCGTAATTGACGGCACCAATAGTAGCCATCGTAGGACGGTAAGTTGATGTCGAGTAGTATGAGATGTGGGTCAAAAGCGAGACATTCTTCAGTCACTTGGTCGAAGTCCTCGATTATGGCAATATCGTATTGATATTTCCGAAGTGTGTCTGCTAACAGTTGTGCAATTTTCCGATCATCTTCAACGATAAAAATACGGTGTTTCTCCATCTTTTCCTCCTTTTGAACGTGTTGTGTTTTGCGGTTTCTCCTAGTGAGTAGTTTCCAAATTCGCTTGGCGCTTGGCGATGGCCTTTCGTGTTGAGCCAGATAGAAAGTGCACTATCTGTCTCAGCACAACGGCTCACGCTGGACGCTTCTACGCTCTTTTGTACATTCTCTTGGGATTGTATACCGGTTCGTAGTTTGTACTGTCACTTCGTTCTTTAATTGCCGTTTGAAAACTATATATGTTGAATTTATGATTCCCCCATTCTCCAGCTGATTGGAGTGGAAAGCGGCGACTCCTGCGGGAACAAGGAAGAATGTAGTTCAATTCTTCCCGGCTGAAGACCCTGGACTGAGCGTGGCGAGGGAAGCGGCTGAAGCCGTGCCCAAAGAAGAATGGTTTTTATTCTTCTCTTCCGGAAAGCGTCCGCTTGGAACGGAAATCAGCAATTGGCTGGATTCTTTAGTTCAATAATCAGTATTAATAAACCAACTGAAGAAATTCTTCTTTTGTAATCCCACCTAGAATTGTTGGGAGGTCTATGGGAGCGATTGCTTCTGCGATTGATTGGCGGTCGTATTTGATGTTTTTTAAGCTGTCTTCAACGATTGAGACGCTGCCTACTCCGAAGAAGTCTCCGAAAATGGCTACGTCTTCGATGATTCCTTTGTTTACTTGAAGACGAACGTCGATGCCGCCTACTGGGAATCTGTGTGAATGTTGCATATTGAATTTTGGTGATTTTCCGTAATTCCAGTCCCAGTTTGCATAGCGCTCTTTGGATAGTTCGTGAATTTTTGTCCAATCATCATCTGTGAATTCGACGTATTGAATATTTTCTTCTCCTTCAAAAATGGAGTTTAATACTTCAAGGCGGAACTCTTCGATTGTCATTGGCTCTTCGAGAAATTCTGTTATATTTGCAACTCGACTGCGAATGGATTTAATTCCTTTTGATTCAATTTTATCTTTCCGCACTTTTAGGGCTGACACAACTTCTTCTATCGCTGTATCAAACAGCAAGGTTCCGTGACTGAACATACGACCATTAGTTGAGAATTGAGCATTTCCTGAAATTTTACGTCCCTCTACAAGAATGTCATTGCGTCCGATGAGTTCTGCTGTTACACCCATTTCCGCAAGTGCTTTTACAACGGGCTCTGTGAATTTTTTAAAGTTACGAAATGATTCGCCGTCATCTTTTGTAATGAAGCTGTAATTCAAATTCCCTAAGTCATGGTAAACCGCACCGCCACCAGACAGGCGTCTTACCACTTTAATGCCGTTTGAATCCACATATTCGGTGTCGATTTCTTCTATTGTATTTTGATTTTTCCCTATGATAATCGAAGGTGCATTGATATAGAACAGTAGATATGAATCTTTCTCAATATCCATTGTTCGCAGCGCATATTCCTCGATTGCTAAGTTAATTTGTGGATCTGTAATTCCTTTATTATCAATGAAATACATGTATACCGCTCCTTCGTATAAGTCTTATAGTTTATTTTATCTGAAAAGTCCATAAATGTGTTGACATTTGATTGCTTGTTATAATACACTACTAATATACAAACGAGTTACAGTACAGGTTGAAAGGGGAGAAGAACAAACATGCTAGAAAACGTACTCGATTTTTTTAAAAATCTACCGGCAAAAACATGTTCCCTTTGTCAAAATGAGATTGAAGAACAGCATGAATCCGACGCTTGCAACAGTTGATTTTTTTTACCCAACCTGTACTACTACAAATAAATAAACTTACTTTAGTTCTAATACAAAAAACTAGGAGATGACATAGATGATTGTAAATATAATTGAGTTCTTTAAAAACTTACCAGCCAAACAATGTACTGCTTGCGGAAATGAAATCGAAGAACAACATGAATGCTACGTTACTAAATGTGACGCTTGCAACAACTAATTTTTTATCCAGCCTATTCTATTACAAAAAAACGAATCATATTTTAGTTCTAACATAACATACAAGGAGATGACATTAGATGATTGAAAACGTTGTTGAATTCTTTAAAAACCTACCTGCTAAAAAATGTGCTACTTGCGGAAATGAAATCGAAGAGCAACACGAATGCTACAGTACCAAATGCGACACTTGTAACAACTGATTTTTTTGCTTAGCCTGTACTATCACAAAGAAATAAAAGACCTTTAGTACTATCACAAAACACGAAGAGGAGTTGAAGAATTATGATGGAAAACATCATTGAGTTTTTTAAAAACTTGCCCGCTAAAAAATGTGCTACTTGTGGAGAAGAAATCGAAGAGCAGCACGAGTGTTACGGTAATAAATGCGATGCTTGCAACATCTTATAAAAAACAAAGCAGCTGATTGTGCATCCAAGCAGCTGCTTTTTTGATGCAATTCTTTTTGTGGATAAAGTAAAGGAGTCCACACAATTAGCTATTGCAAACGTTCTTTGCAGTAACTCAGTATGTGCGGACCCCGATTTTATTTAAAACAATGCTTCTAAAATTTCTTGCATTGCTGCTTTTCCTTGATTAATACAATCCGGAAGTCCAACGCCTTCGTAAGACGCGCCAGCTAACTTCACATTTGGAAACTGTTTGGCGATTTCAACACGCGCCGCCCCAAGTCGCTCGCGATGACCGACCACATATTGAGGCATGCCTTCTTTCCATCTTGATACGATGGTGAACTCAGGGTCTTCTTTAATATCCATTACTTTTCGCAAATCCGTTAAAACAATTTTTTCTATATCCGAATCCGATAGTGAAACGATGGACTCTTCTCCGGAACGACCGACATAAGAACGAATAAGTACTTTTCCGTCTGGTGTCGTCGTAGGCCATTTACGAGAAGTCCATGTACATGCCGTAATGGCATAATCACTGTTTCGAGAAACGAGGAAACCTGTTCCTTCACGGTCTTGTACAATCGATTCTTCTGGGAATGCCATTGCAACAGTCGCAACAGTTGTCGATGGCATATCTGCCAGTTCCGTTAATAAGCCATGCGGTTTAAATAACTTGCGCGCGACTTCATGTGCAGTGGTCATAATGACTGCATCTGCCTCAATCGTCTGACCATTATTTAGCGTCAAGACTGTTTTCTCGCCTGCTTTGTCGATTTGTTCTACCCGAACATTTTTCATTACAGAGTCTTTCTCCAATTGTTCTTCAAGAGCTTCAACAACTGTTTCAAGCCCGTTTCGGAATGTATGGAAAACACCTTCACGCTTAGCTCCGTACCCTTCTTTTTGAGGTACTTTTTTAGGCGTTGTTTTTTTCATGCCAAGAATGAGACTCCGGTCATCTTGTTCAACTTCTTTAAACTGTGGAAACGTCGACTCCAGACTAAGTTTGTCAAGATCACCTGCGTAAATCCCGGACAGCAAAGGCTCGATTAAGTTTTCCACAACTTCACTGCCAAAGCGCCTGCGAAAAAATCCACCAAGAGACTGATCCCCTTCTATACCAGAACGGGGTAAAAATAAATCTCCTGCCGCACGAAGTTTACCTCCAAGTGTGAACAGTCCAGAAGAAACAAACGGTCCGAGTTGAGTTGGAATCCCCATTACAGAACCGAGTGGAATTGGATGCAGTACTTTATTCAGCAAAATATACGCTTGTCCCGTTGAGTTGCGAACAAGCTCTTTTTCGATGCCAAGATCTTCTGCCAATATCCCGAAACTCTTTTTTCGAATTAGGAATGAATCCGGGCCACGTTCGATGATAAATCCGTTTCGCCGAATCGTTTGAATTTTTCCACCAAGACGGTTTGACGCTTCGATGAGTAATACATCGAGTGGAAGTCCTTTTTCACGAGCTTCTTTTTGCATATAAAACGCTGCCGCAAGTCCAGTAATTCCACCGCCAATGATGACGACTTTCTTATTTATTTCGCCCATGTCCTTCATCACTTCCAATTAAATTTATTGTATTTCTTATAGCTTTTCCAAAACCGCATCGACCATCGCATTTATGAATAACGGGTCGGTATTCGGCATTGCTGGACGATAATACGATGCACCGATTTCATCACAAACAACTTTACACTCATAATCATTATCATAAAGTACTTCTAGATGATCGGACACAAATCCTAAAGGTGTATATACAAATGTTGTGTATCCTTTTTCTTTGTGTAAGCTGCGTGTTAAATCTTGTACATCCGGTCCAAGCCATGGTTCCCCTGTTTGGCCTTCACTTTGCCAGCCGACTTCATAATTCGTAACGCCCGCCGCAGCAGCAACTAATTCTGCTGTTTCATGCAACTGATCCGCATAGGGATCCCCATTTGCAATGATTTTTTCTGGGAGTGAATGTGCGGAAACAATAAGACATGCATTTTCACGTTCTGCATCACTCATATTTTCAAAAGATCCCTTGATTTTATCTGTCCAGTAAGCAAGAAACTTCGGTTGTTTGTACCAGCTTTCAACGGATGTAATCGTCATGCCGTATTTATCAGCCTCTTCTTTTGCACGACCGTTGTATGACTTAACGGAAAACGTCGAGAAGTGAGGTGCAAGAACAATGGAGACTACTTCTTTTATACCATCCTCGTTCATTTGCTGGATGGCATCTTCAATGAAAGGTGCGATATGTTTTAATCCAATATAAACAATGTACTCAGCATCGTCTTGCGCTGTGTTCAGACGCTCGCATAATGCATTTGCCTGCTTCTCGGTAATTTTAGCAAGTGGAGAAATCCCACCTATTGCTGCGTATCGTTCTTGTAGATTTTCGAGTTGTTCAGGTGCTGGCGGACGCCCGCGCCTAATATGTGTGTAATACGGTAAGATATCCTCTTCTTTATTAGGAGTTCCGTATGCCATTACGAGTAAACCAATTTTTTTCTTCATAATAGTGGCCACCTTCTCAATTTGTTAACCTTTGGCTTTACGCAATTCTGCGCTGTACGTATGAATTAGTTCTGTTAGTTTTTTTAGTGTTGCCGGTTTTACATCTGGAAACACGCCGTGTCCAAGATTGAAAATATGACTGCCGTGTTCTACACCTTGTTCAATAATGACTTTCGCACGATCTTCGATAATGCTCCAATCCGCAAGAAGTAGGGCTGGATCTAAGTTTCCTTGAAGAGGCTTTGTTATTCCGCGCTCGCCCGCTTCTTTAATCGACAAACGCCAGTCAAGACCGACAACGTCAACAGGAAGATCTTGCCATTCATTTACCAAGTGACTTGCACCAACTCCAAATGTGATCAGTGGAACATTCAATTTACGAAGCTCTGTGAAAATGCGTGTCATCACAGGTTTAATAAAGATTCGGTAATCAGAGACGTTTAGTGCCCCAACCCATGAATCAAAGATTTGAATTGCTTTCGCACCCGCTGCTACTTGTGCTCCGATGTACGTAATTGTCATATCTGCAAGCTTGTCCATTAGAGCAAACCATGCTTCAGGTTCTGACACCATAAATGACTTCGTTAAATTGTAACTTTTCGAAGGGCCGCCTTCGATCATATAGCTTGCAAGAGTGAACGGAGCACCTGCAAAACCGATTAATGGAACGTTCAATTGTTCCTTCGTTAAGATTTTAATCGTTTCTAAAACGAATGGAATATCATCTTCCGGAGTCAAATCGCCAAGATTATATACATCTTGTACGGTACGAATCGGATTACTGATTACAGGACCAACGCCGGGTTTTATTTTCACATCAACACCGATTCCTGGAAGTGGTGTGACAATATCCTTATAAAGTATTGCAGCATCGACATTATACTGATCGACTGGAAGTTTCGTTACGTATGCACAAAGTTCTGGTTGTTGTGTAATTTCTTCTAATGAATATTTTTCTTTTATTTTCAAATACTCGGGCTGCGAACGGCCTGCCTGCCTCATATACCAAACCGGTGTGTGCTCAATTTTTTCGCCGCGTGTTGCACGAAGAAGTGTATCGTTAAACTTAGTCATTAAAGAGATTCCCACTTTCGTTATTATATTTTACTTACAGTTGTATATCCGTCTTAAATTTTAGAGCTTTTCCCGCATATTGTATAGCAAATACACCGAATGTCATAAGATTGTGTACGTCTTCCCGCCACACTTCCGTCATTGTTTGTTTTGAATTCAAATTTGGGGGAAACTATAGAGTAGGATATAATTTTAATTAGGGGGTTTTTATACATGTACATATACACAACTTCAGGAACTAGGAACTTTATGAAAAGCTTGAAAGAAAAGCATCACTCAGAAAATATTAAACTGATGAACGGTGAAGGAACCACTCTCTTATTGCATGAAACAGAAGGAAAATCCGTTTTTCAAACTCCACGGAGATTTGAAGTAATTAGCACTTCAGGTGCTCTTTCGGACGAAGGATACTTTGCATTCAATAACATTCCCGTTACAGATGAAGGAAGTCCGATTTTTGAACACCTATTCAAAACACGGACCGGTTTGATCGAATCGGAGCAGGGATTTGTTGCATATCGACTTCTTCGCCCACTCGACTCCAACACATATGCTATTTTAACTCAGTGGGAAAATTCATCTTATTATCTTAGATTTAAAAACACATCCGCTTTTTCCGAGGCGCTAGCAAAAGATGCGAACGAGGCCGGTATTGAAAAAAAGCCACATATTTTTTCGAGCGCTTCCTATATAACAACTTATAAAACGCCAAAAGACGAAGATAAAGCGTAATCCTTAATTGGATTGCGCTTTTTTATTTCATTGCCCGAAACTCTTTTAATTGATACAATTAATGGATTAACATTCAAACTAGTTCGTTTTTGAAAGGGGTAATGAATTGAAAGACCAATTATTTGAAAAGCTTACAAATGCCTATGAAGAGATGGTTATTACAAGGCGCTATCTTCACATGAATCCCGAGTTGTCTTTTCAAGAGGAAAAAACGGCGAAATACATTGCCGATTTTTATGCTGATCTTGGTGTGGAAGTTCGTACAGGTGTGGGTGGTAATGGTGTTGTTGCACGTGTGAAAGGTGGAAGACCTGGTAAAACAGTTGCACTTCGAGCTGATTTTGACGCTCTTCCCATTCAGGACCAAAAAGATGTTCCGTATAAGTCGACTGTACCCGGCGTAATGCACGCATGTGGACATGACGGACATACGGCTACACTTCTACAACTCGCAAAAGCTATTTTCGAACTGCGTGAAGGACTTGCGGGCGAATACGTATTCATTCACCAACATGCCGAAGAGTACTCCCCAGGGGGTGCGAAACCAATGATTGAAGACGGCTGTCTCGACGGTGTTGACGCGATTTTCGGGACGCATTTATGGTCACTTACAAAAGCCGGCACAATTGAATACTTAACAGGACCCGTTATGGCTGCAGCTGACCGATTTGACATTACAATTCACGGTTCAGGCGGGCACGGTGCTGCACCTCATCAAACGAAAGACGCAATCGTTATTGGAGCTGGACTGATTGTTAACTTGCAACAGCTTGTTTCACGCCGGGTCAACCCCATTGATTCTGCAGTCTTGTCTATTGGTTCGTTTATCGCGGATAATGCGTTCAACGTCATTGCCGACTCTGCAAAAATGGGAGGTACGGTTCGAACATTCAACCCAAAAGTTCGTGATTTAATGGAAATAGAAATGAAGCGAGTGGTTGATGGTACCGCAATTGCAAATGATTGCACGATTGACTTTGAATATACACGCGGCTATCCTCCAGTTGTGAATCATGAAACGGAAACAGAGTTTTTGAAGTCCGTTGCCGATACCGTGTTGGGTGCGGAAAATGTCGTCGAATCGACACCGCAAATGGGCGGAGAAGATTTCGGATACTATATGGAAAAAGTTCCGGGAACATTTTTCTTTACGGGCGCAAAACCTGCTGATCCCTACCCACATCATCATCCAAAATTCGACTTTGATGAAAATGCAATGCTTATAGCTGCAAAAGTTTTAGGTGCCGCGGCACTGGATTACCAAGAAAAATAAAATAAGTTTTGTCGACTGAAGGCCTTTCCTATCTAAACATAGGAAAGGTCTTTCGTTTACTACTATATGGGCTACTGAAACCATACGTTTCGGTAGCCCATATAGTATATTCATCCTTTTGCATTGTAAAATAGGCCCAGGTTATAGTTAGGAAGAATTACAAATCTAACAAACGGAAGGTGATTTTATTGGAAAGAAGTAGAAGGAAGTCGAGTTATCATATTTCATTTGAAACATTTGCTTTGCAACCAATTTTGGATGGGGCTACACGATCGACTTTAGTTATTGAGCGTTCTCGTAAATTTATTATTCCAAAGTCTTCAGCACAAATCGTTATGAATTCTTGTGATTATTATGGAGAAACCTTTCATAATGCCACAATTGCGTCAAAAAACATTCTTGGTAAACGACATAAAACACCAATTATTATCGCCCATAATTTCAAAAGGCCCTTTATTATTCTGCCCACAATGTCCCATTCTTCCTCGCAGAATGAATGGATTGCCTTGCATGCAATCGAAAATATTAAGCCGAATAAAATGGGCTGCATCATTTACTTAGAAAACGACCAGGATATCCAAGTCAATGTATCCGCTACAACGATATATCGTCAATATACATTCGCCTGCTTCTTGCATAAAGATTTTTTAAAAAAGCAGGAAAGCATAAATCGAAAATCTCTTCTTTTTCCATACAGTGGATTCTGATTTTCATCCACCCGTCATAGCAAAATAAACGTCAAGTAACTCTTCGGTTCTGTTCCGAAGACGAACGTTTAAATAGCGGCGGTGGTCCTCATAGCCTCCACATAAAAATGCGTACTCAGTAAATGTGTTGTCTGTTTTCCCGCGAATGACCTGCATATTATTACGACGCATGTAAATTTTCGTCTCTTTTAATTCGAGCTGTACGATTTTCTGCGCCTCCTCAACAATTTTAAAATAAGGTCTTTTTAGTTTGAATGTGCCTTTTTCAAAGAGCTCTCGGTCCCTCTCCAAAATAATTAACACCATAGGTAAGTAAATCATATTCTCAAAATGCGGCATCGCCTCTACCGGAATTAAGGGCATATCTTTTTCTCCTTTCTGTAAAAGCGAACATGGGTTCTAATTCAGTATATGCCTGAATTCAAAAAATATCAATATGAACGCAAAAAAAGAATCCCATTCAAGGATTCTTTTTGCTTTACATACGTATTAATTGATCAGTTGTTTGACCAAATCCTTATTTCGTTTTTTAAAGATTTCATTATGAGAAGATACCATACCGTTTTCATTTGCACCGGGCTGGATATACTGTTTGGCTTTATTCACAGCATTTGCCGCGTCTTGGAATGTCCCCGCTATTAAATTTAATTTACCGTCATGCATCAAAATATCGCCTGCAGCGTAAAGTCCTCCAATCGAAGATTCACTGTTTGAATTGCCCGCAATAAAGTATTCGTTCGTAATTTTAACATCTAATTTGCTGTTCTCGAGTAATTTTTTATCGCGTTCGTATCCATGATTAATAACGACTTCATCAATTGGCAAATACGTTATCTCATCTGTTTCATAATTGGTCAGTTCAACGTGCTCAATCACTTCATGATTCCCACAAGCAATTAGTTTTGTAATGGATGTGTTAAAATAACAAACTACAGAACTGTTCATAAGTTGTGCGATTTGTGCTTCATGCCCTGTTAAAGCCGATTTTCTATACGTTACATACACTTTTTTCGCGATTGATTCCAATTCATTCGCCCAATCAATTGCGGAATTTCCCCCTCCTGAAATTATTACTATTTTATCTTTAAACCGCTTTAAAGACTTTACGGTATAATTCAAATTCGTCACTTCAAATTTCTCTGCACCTTCAATTTCTATTTTTTGTGGATTTAATATTCCACCACCAACAGCAACAATGACTGTTTTGGAAAAATGCTTTTCCCCCGAAGCCGCTTGCAATTCAAAAATCCCAGCTTCATTTTGTGTAATTGAATCCACTTTTTCATTTAGCACGACTTTTGGATTAAACGTTAACCCCTGTTCAACAAGTTGTTCAATTAACTTTTCACCCTGAATCGGTGTCTGTCCACCAATATCCCAAATCATTTTCTCCGGATATACATGTAGTTTCCCTCCCAATTGCGGTTGAAATTCAATAAGTTTCGTTTTCATTTCTCTTAATCCACTATAGAAAGCTGAGTATAGCCCCGCCGGACCGCCTCCAATTATGATTACATCAAATAATTCTATTTCTCGCATTCATATTCACTCCTAAATGATTTTGTCGTAATAAATAAAGTATCTAAGAATCTGTTTGAAACAATTATTGACTTTTGGAAAAATTGTTATTATAGTTATCATTGTACTGATAATGAGAATCATTATCAACTCTCATTAAAAAATATTTAATAATTAGGAGGCAGCATCGTGGTTCGCCTATACACAGATGACTTAAGCATTAGTTACGGTGAACGTTTAATCGTTAAGAATTTGAACATTGAAATTCCCGATAAAAAAATTACAACCATTATCGGAGCAAATGGTTGTGGAAAGTCTACACTTTTGAAGGCAATTACACGTATTATTTCAGAGCAGTCAGGGGCCGTCTTATTGGACGGGAAAAACATCTCAAAAGAAAACACAAAAACACTTGCCAGAAAGATGGCGATTCTCCCGCAAAGTCCGGAAAGTGCAAATGGTTTAACGGTCGGGGAACTAGTATCTTACGGTCGCTTCCCTTATCAAAAAGGTTTCGGACGTTTGACAAAAAAGGATTATGAAGTAATCGACTGGGCACTCGAAGTTACAGGAACGAAAGAGTTCAAATTCAGACCCGTCGATGCATTATCTGGTGGTCAACGTCAACGTGCATGGATTGCTATGGCATTGGCACAAGAAACCGAGATGATTTTTCTTGATGAACCAACTACTTATTTGGATATGGCACATCAGCTAGAGGTTTTAGAACTTTTACAAAAACTGAATAGAGACCAGGAACGTACGATTATTATGGTGCTTCATGATTTAAACCAAGCCGCCCGCTTTGCAGATTACATCATAGCTTTAAAAGACGGTGAGGTTGTAAAGTCAGGAAATTGCGAAGAAGTCATTCGTCACGATGTACTCAAACAAGTATTTTCAATTGACGCTGAAATCGGACAGGATCCTCGAACAAAGAAACCGATGTGCATCACATATAATTTAATCAAAGGGGCGTAACACTAAAATGAAAAAACATTTAATCGTATTCACATTGCTATTCGTACTTATCTTAGGTGCTTGTAATAGCGATACAACTAATAAAAAAGATAAAAAAACAACTTCGGAACCTGATCAGCAATCCGAAACATTTACGTATGAATCTGAAGCGGGTCCAATTGAAGTTCCATCCAATCCACAGCGAGTAATCGTCCTATCCACTTACGCAGGTGACGTAATGGCTTTAGATGTGAATTTGGTCGGTGTCGACTCATGGTCAAAAATGAATCCTCGATTTGATGAATATTTATCAAATACCGTTGAAGTTTCCGATGAAAGCTTGGAACAAATCATTGAATTGGAACCCGATTTAATTATCGGATTATCAACCATTAACAACATAGACAAATTGAGTAAAATCGCACCTACTGTTACATACACATACGGAAAACTCGATTACTTATCGCAACATCTTGAAATTGCCAAGTTGTTAAATAAAGAAGAAAAAGCACAGACATGGATTGATGATTTCAAAAAACGCACACATGCGGCAGGTGAAGAAATTAAAGCGAAGATTGGCAAAGACGCTACGGTTTCCGTCATTGAAAACTTTGATAAACAACTTTATGTTTTCGGAGACAATTGGGGCCGTGGGACTGAAATCATTTATCAAGAAATGAAATTAGAAATGCCTGAAAAAGTAAAAGAAATGGCATTGTCCGATGGATACTACGCACTCTCCTTAGAAGTTCTACCTGAGTTTGCTGGTGATTATATGATTTTCAGTAAGAGTTCAGATACCGATAATTCCTTCACAGAAACAGATACCTATAAAAATATTCCGGCCGTTAAGAACAATCAAGTCTATGAAGTGAACGCAAAAGAGTTTTACTTTAACGACCCAATTACACTAGATTTCCAACTTGAATACTTGAAAGAAAATTTCCTTGGAAAATAATAAAACAGGAAAAGAAAGATGGGTATCCGATGAAGAAAAAATCTCACCGTACAATCCCATTTGCATATAAGCTACTAGTAGGATTTATTTTGTTTGGCGTGATGTTTGTTGCATCGATGGTATTCGGTGCAGCGGACATCACATTTAAAGATGTATGGTTATCGCTATTTACTCAAACAACCGGAGATTCCATATCAATCATTCAAGAAATTCGTTTACCACGTGAAGTTGCTGCTGTTTTTGTTGGAGCCGCTCTAGCGATTTCGGGCGCAATGATGCAGGGAATGACTCGAAATCCCCTTGCAGATCCAGGATTACTCGGCTTAACAGCTGGGGCAAATGCCGCGCTCGCGCTAACAATTGCGTTCTTTCCTTCCGTCAACTATTTCGGGATTATGATTTCCTGTTTTATCGGTGCTGCTATCGGGGCACTGATGGTTTTAGGAATTAGCACAATGCAAAAGGGTGGTTCTTCCCCTATGCGAATTGTGCTTGCTGGAGCGGCAGTTTCCGCCTTTTTATTCGCAATTGCAGAAGGCATTGGAATTTATTTCAAAGTTTCAAAAGATGTATCGATGTGGACGGCAGGTGGTTTGATAGGAACTTCTTGGGCTCAACTTCAAGTCGTCATTCCTTTCATTATAATCGGAATTCTTATTTCAATTGTTCTCTCTAGACAATTGACCATCCTAAGCCTAAATGAAGAAACCTCAATTGGATTGGGACAAAAAACGGCTCGTTTGAAAGTAATTCTGTTCGTTAATATTACACTACTCGCTGGTGCGGCCGTTGCACTTGCCGGAAATATGGCTTTTATTGGATTAATGGTTCCACATGTCGTCCGCGCAATCGTTGGAACGGATTACCGCTATATCATTCCTATGTCCGGCATATTGGGAGCAGCATTCATGCTCTTTGCGGATACACTTGGTCGGACAATAAATGCCCCATTTGAAACACCTGTTGCAGCGATTGTTGCGATGTTGGGATTGCCTTTCTTTCTCCTAATCGTTCGTAAAGGAGGGAAAGCATTCTCATGATCCAACCGACATTACTACGAAAACAAAGAATTCTTTTTTGGTCCTTGCTCATAATTATTGTATTGACCACCATTATCGGAGTTGGAATGGGCTTTTCTTCCCTCTCGTATGACCGACTGATTCCCATCTTTTTTGGGCATGGATCCTTTAAGGAAAACTTCATTTTATATTCGGTCCGATTACCTCGTATTTTCATTACATTATTAGCGGGTGCTGCTCTTGCTTTGTCAGGTGCAATTTTACAAGGTGTAACCCGAAATGATTTAGCTGATCCTGGTATTATCGGCATTAACGCGGGGGCTGGGGTTGCAATTGCAGTATTCTTTTTGTTCGTCCCTGTACAAACGGGCTCTTTTGTTTATTTGCTCCCCCTTGTCGCATTTATTGGTGCTTTACTTACTGCGGCCTTAATATATCTATTTTCGTACCAACGAAATCGAGGTCTCGATCCCGTAAGATTAGTACTCACTGGAATTGGTTTTTCAATGGCTCTTTCCGGCTTCATGATTATCCTAATTTCATCCGCTGAAAGGTCCAAAGTAGATTTCATTGCAAAATGGTTAGCCGGAAATATTTGGGGTGCGGACTGGCCTTTCATTTGGGCAATACTTCCGTGGCTACTTGTATTAATTCCATTTACGCTTTACAAAGCAAATCGGCTTAATCTTTTAGGTCTTGGTGAATCTACAGCTATTGGAATTGGCGTTTCAATTCAAAAGGAGCGAATCATCTTACTCTTGACAGCAGTTGCCCTTGCAGCATCAGCTGTTTCTGTAACAGGGGGAATTGCATTTGTTGGACTGATGGCTCCGCATATTGCTAAATCGTTGGTAGGACCTAGAAATCAATTGTACCTCCCTATTGCCATACTCATCGGCGCGTGGTTATTATTACTGGCAGATACAATCGGACGGAACTTAGTTACCCCTGATGGTATACCCGCAGGAATTATGACCGCATTGATAGGCGGACCTTATTTCATGTATTTATTAGTAAAAAAATAGAATCCAATGAGATTGTTGAGTCCTCTCATTGGATTCTATTTTATTTGTTGTTGTCACCAATATAATGAACCGATGATACATTCCACTTGCCGTCTTCTTTTGTCACTAAAGTAACTTGACGTCCCGTTGCATTCGTCTCTAATCCCGTTGATAGCTGTTTCATCGACGTTTCAAGATTCGCAAATACTTGTGCTTCTTCTTCAGAATACTTAACAATTGTTACATTCGATGCTGTACGTTTGAAATCGAATTCGTTAAAATTCTTTTCCATATACGCACGCTCTTCTTCCTTATCAAAACTTTCCGAGGTCGCCGATAATAAATCACTGAATCGTTCGATGTCCTTGTCATTGAATGCATCAATATACGTTTCGAACATCTGCATGATTTCCTCTTTTTCAGCGGGTGGTATATTTTGTGCCTCTTCAATCGTGCCATCCGTTAGACCAAAGCCGATCTTATTTTCATCCACGCCGTGATCGATGGCTCCGTTCTCGTTTAAGGCTTCTCCGTCATCTACGGACCCTGATGTTGCTCCGTCGTCTTTATCGCCACTACATGCCCCAAGTATAAGAACTAGGGCTAGTAACATAGACATCCATACTTTCTTCAAAAAAATTCCTCCTGCATTAGTAAAAAGGCCGCTCCAAACGGAAGGCCTTCTACTTTTATATAGACAACACTTGTATTATTTAACTTCAACCCAACCGTTTTTAATTGCCGAAACAACGGCCTGCGTACGATCGTTTACGGCCATCTTTTGCAAAACGCTCGACACGTGATTTTTTACAGTTTTTTCGGAAATGAACAATGTTTCACCGATTGTACGGTTACTTTGACCATCCGTCAATAACTGCAATACTTCACACTCACGCTTTGTAAGTAAGTGAAATGGTCGACGGATGTCCGTCTGATGAAACGATCCCTTATGCTCGCGGTCGCTTAATCTACGGAACTCAGTTACAAGATTATGCGTAACTTTTGGATGTAAGTAAGAACCGCCCGCCGCTACAACTTTAATGGCTTGGATAATCGCTTCTGCATCCATTTCTTTCAACATATAACCGAGTGCACCCGTTTTCAACGCATGAGAGACGTAAGATTCGTCATCATGAATCGATAAGATAATAACTTTTGCATCGGGATATTCCTGTATAAGAGTTTCCGTTGCATCGACACCGTTCATACGTGGCATATTAATATCCATAAGAACAACGTCTGGCTTATGAAGTTCATAAAGCCCCATCACATCGCTACCGTCATCTCCCTCAGCAACAATTTCAAACGAATCTTCAAAATCAAGAATTCTTTTTACTCCCTCACGGAATAACTGGTGATCGTCTACTATTACGATTTTCGTCAATGTCATTGTCATTTCCTCCTATTTAATTCGACTCAATTATTTTTTCATCCTTAAGTGGAATTTTGAATAATATTGATGTGCCATTTCCAGGGGTCGATTGGATTTTCATTTCCCCTTTAAGCAAGTCAACACGTTCACGCATTCCAATAAGGCCAAATGATTTATCTCTTACCTCGTCCGGATTAAAGCCTTTACCATTATCTTTGATCATAATATTTATTATATCGTGTAGCCACTCAATTTTCACCCAAATGTCCTTAGAATTTCCATGTTTTAAAGCATTCGACACAGACTCTTGTACAAGTCGGAAGATCGCAACTTCAAAATCAGTATGGAAACGTTGCTCTAGTCCACTATTTCTAAACTGAATTTCCTTATCTTTTTCAAATTCGTTAATTTTGGATAAATACTTTTTCAAAGTTGGAATAAGGCCTAAATCATCAAGAGCCATCGGTCTTAAATCATAAATAATACGACGGACTTCTAATAGTGCGGACTTCACAGTCTCTTTAAGTTCTGAGAGTTCAGCTAGTGCTTGTCCCGGCCCTCTTTCATTATACGTCTTTTCAATCAATCCCGCACGTAGTAAGACGTTCGCCAACATTTGTGCAGGCCCATCATGAATGTCACGAGATAAGCGTTTGCGTTCTTCTTCCTGAGCTTGAATGATTCGAATACTAAAGTCATGTTTATTTTTAGCATTTGTTAGTGCTTCGCCAACATCTTTCAGATCTGTCGTCAAATAATTCATGACAACAGCGACTTGATTGATAAGCTGGTCTGCTCTTTCAATTGTATCTAGCAAACCCGCAAGCCTTCTATCGAGATCATCTCGACGTTCTCTAAGTTGCTTTTCCTCCAGTCGACTAACAGATAAACGAACGAGCAAGTCATTCGCCACTTCATACGCTTCCCGCACTTGCGTTTCGGAATAATTCATAAAGTTCTTTGAAACGTTAGCAAGCCGCTTTCGTGAATGTCGAGTCATCTCTTCTAAATGATCACCTTCAGTTATCGCCTGAGCAATTTGCCCTCTGACAACATCTACCTCATTCTTCATACTCTCAAAGCTTTCTCGACTTTGTTCACTTATAATGAATATATCATTCTTCGATTGGTCCATCGTACGCACCATACTGTTAAAGATTACATCTAGCGATTGGATATCCACTGTATCACCAGTCATCTTTTCCCTCCGGTCTACATAACAACATATTTATTGGAGCGATAAGTTCCTATACATACTTTGTATAGTATATCATTATAAGACCTAATGAATATTAAAATTGTATTACAAGTGATGGAGGTAAGTACATGCGTGAAAATTACATAACCGTAAAAGGGTACGGTACAAGTGAATTAGTGATCCAGAAGTCTAGATTTCTTACTTCTATAAGACGTGCAGAAACGGAAGAAGATGCACTTGATTTCATTAATGAGGTAAAAAAGTCGCATCATACAGCAACACATAACTGTTCCGCCTATCTAATCGGCGAACATGACGGCATCCAAAAAGCGAATGATGACGGTGAACCGTCTGGCACAGCAGGGTTTCCTATGCTGGAAGTTTTAAAAAAACAAGGTCTTAAAGATGTCGTGGTCGTCGTAACTCGTTACTATGGAGGCATTAAACTGGGTAGTGGCGGGCTCATCCGTGCATACGGACGGGCAACAACAGAAGGCATTACTGCTGCCGGGACTGTAGAACGAAACCTACATTCTTTAATGAAGGTAACCGTAGATTACACATGGCTTGGAAAAATTGAAAACGAAGTCCGGCAATCAGAGTACCCATTAAAAGAAATTTTGTATGCGGATGATGTAGATTTACTCATTTATGTACCGGTTTTGGAAGAGGATACTTTTACACAGTGGATGATGGATTTAACGAATGGCCAGATGCGGATTTTGTCGATTGAGCATGAATTTTTAGAGTTTAATATCTAATTAATTTACGGATAGGGTTTAAAGTAGTATAATAGGTTAGATTGAATTTTTAACTACTATATAAACTTTATATATAATAAATACGTCTATCTAAATGAAGTGACCTTATCATTTAGAGATCCAATTGCTAAACGTGCAATATAACGAGGTCGGAGGGACTAAAAAGATGAAGAGAAAAGAGTATAAAAAAGTAAAAAAGAGCACTTCAGGTAAGCGACTTGCTTTAAAAGTATCCTTGCTCGTATTGCTATCCGCATTCCTATTCGTTGTCGCTTGGGGTGTTACTTTGCAGAAAAAAGCAGAAAGTGCTGCAGATCGCGCATATGAGAAGATTGAGAATCGTCCGAAATCTGAATTACGCGAAGTCGCAGTCGAACCGGTAAACGATAGTGTTTCAATTCTTTTTATCGGCGTTGACGAAAGTGAAACACGAAAAGCAAATGAAGAGAATGGCCGTTCAGATGCTATTCTTGTTGCCACACTAAATAAACAGCAAAAAACAGTAAAATTACTAAGCATTCCACGTGATTCATATGTGTACATTCCTAATAAAGGATACAGCGATAAAATAAATCACGCCCACGCTTTTGGAGGCACAATCGGAACAATCGATACCGTTGAAAATTTACTCGACATTCCTATTGATTATTATGTGAAAATGAATTTCAATGCTTTTATCGACGTTGTTGATGAATTAGGCGGTATTGAAGTTGAAGTTCCTTACGACCGTCTTGAGAAAGATGAATTCGACAGAAACACAATACAATTGATAAAAGGTCTTCAGCATCTTGATGGAAGACACGCACTTGCACTTGCGCGTACTCGAAAACTCGACAGCGATGTTGAACGAGGCAAACGTCAGCAAATGATTATGCAAGCAATTATGAAGGAAGCAACTTCACTTTCATCTGTAACAAAATACGGCGGTGTCATTGATGCCATTGGCGATAATATGAAAACCAATATGAAATATGATGAAATGAAATCTTTTATAGATTATATAAAAGGCGGAAAACCACAAATTGAAACACTGAACTTGGAAGGATCCGATTGGTGGAAAGAATACGAAACCAAACCTCGAGTCTACTACTGGAAACTTGACGATAAGGATCTAGAGAGAGTAAAAGTAGAAATGAAAACGCATCTTGAAATTCCAACAACCTCTTCAAGTCTAACAAATGATGACACTAATGTTGTAGATTCAGACGAATCTGCCAACGAAGGCAGCTTAAATAACTAATATGGGAAAAGCCCGACATTCATTGTCGGGCTTTTCTTTGTCTTGGTAAGGAGTTAGAGAGGCGGCGACGTTTTTGGGAAACTTCGCAACGCTTTTTGAAAACCTCGCAACGTTTTCGGGAAACTTCGCAACGTTTACGAAACTTCGCAACGCTTTCGAGAAACTTCGCAACGCTTTTCGGGAAACTTCGCAACGTTTCCGAAAAACTTCGCAACGTTTACGAAACTTCGCAACGCTTTCGAGAAACTTCGCAACGTTTTCGAGAAACTTCGCAACGTTTTCGGGAAACTTCGCAACGTTTACGAAACTTCGCAACGCTTTCGAGAAACTTCGCAATGCGCTAACCTAAAATGTTGGGACAATATAAAACAACACCGACGTGATACACTTTAAAAAAGCAACTACATCGGAGGTTTTTATATTGCAGAAAATCGTATATTCAAGAGAAGTTAAATGGGCTGCTGTAAAGGATAAATTAAGTGGCGAGATGACTAATAAAGAAATCATGGAGAAACACGGAATTAAAAATAGAGCGCAAATTGCAGATTGGATGAATTGGTATAAAAACAATGAATTTTATCGCTTCGATCAACCGATTGGCAAACAGTATTCCTATGGTTTTCGCAATGATTTTAAGAATGAACAAGAAAGGCAAGACCATCAACTATCCCAATTGATAATGGAGAATGAAATATTAAAAAAGTATATAGAGATAAAAAGGGGGTTGGAAAAGAAGAAGTAATAAGAACTGTAGAGAATATGAAGGGCAAGTATACTATTTCAGCCATCTTATTGGCGTTGCAAGTCTCACGTACAAGCTATTATAGATGGCTTGGCGAAGAGCGTGAGATCACACTTTCAATCAATGAAGTAGCCATTATTGAGCTGTGTAAAAAAACGAAATATCGATATGGACATAGGAAGATTAAAGCCTTGTTAAAGCAGGATTATGCGATTAAATTACATCGTAATTCGGTTCAATCAATCATGCAAAAGCACAATGTGCAGTGTCGGATAAAGCCGAAACGAAAATGGAAATCGCAAGGTGAAACTGTAGTCATCAGACCCAATCTTCTTAATCGAAATTTTACTGCCAGTGCACCAAACGAGAAGTGGGTCACCGATATTACCTATATTCAATATGGAAGCACAACAAAATATCTTTCAACCATTATGGATTTATATAATAATGAAATTGTTGCCTATAAATTATACAATCATCAAAAGACATCGCTTGTCATCGACACGCTTAAAGAGGCATTGGCCAACCGCAACAATCCAGAGGGAGTTATGATACATTCTGATCAAGGGACTGTGTACTCGTCCTACGCATACCAGGAATTCATGAAGGAACATCATATTGTCAGCAGTATGTCACGGAGAGGAAACTGTTGGGATAATGCGGTGATTGAATCATTTCACTCAAGCTTGAAATCTGAGGAGTTTCAGTATGTGCGGTTCAACTCACTTAGCAATGCGGAGGTCGTTAATCGTGTTTCTACTTATTTGAAGTATTATAATGAAGAACGTATTCAAGAAAAACTAGGCTACCTTACGCCAATAAAATACGGTGAAAAGGCAGCCTGATAGTGTTGCTTTATATGTGTCCCATATCGCTGGGTCAGTCTACAACGTTTCCGGGAAACTTCGCAACGCTTTCGGGAAACTTCGCAACGTTTCAGATAAATAAGTACAAAAAAACGATTCAGCAACCTTCTAAATAGAAAGGTGCTGAATCGTCTTTTTAACTTCCTTACTATTTTCCAATCATCCGTACAAAATTCAGTAACGGTCGATAGTTCGCGCCTGCAAGTCCGATAATTTCAACAAATAATTCAATTGCCAAAAGCATTACGACCAACAGTATAATCGAGCCCCAAACTGTTGCTTGGGAGAACAAGATTGCGGCAACACCGAACAAAGCAGCAAGTCCATAAATGATCAATACCGTTTGTTTATGCGAAAAGCCCGCACGGAGCAAACAATGATGTAAATGAGATTTATCTGGAGCCGTGACTTTTTGTTTCATTCTGATTCTACGAACAATTGCGAAAAACGTATCAGAAATTGGAACCCCGAGCATAATAACCGGAATGATAAGTGAAATAAACGCGACATTTTTAAATCCTAATAACGCAAGAACAGATATCATGAAACCGAGGAATAAGGATCCGGTGTCCCCCATGAATATTTTTGCTGGATGAAAGTTAAAAAACAGAAATCCTGCAGAACTAGCTGCAAGTATCGCCGCTGTCGCCATAACAAATGGATTACCCATAATAATCGCCATTACCGAAATTGTAATAAGAGCGATTGTGGAAACGCCAGCTGCTAGCCCATCTAATCCATCTATTAAATTAATTGCGTTCGTTATGCCGATAATCCAAATAATTGTAATCGGAATGCTTAGGTAACCAAAATCGAATTGAACACCAATAAATGGTATATTAATTGCATCAATTTGTAATCCGCCCCACGAAACAACAACGATTGCAGCGGCTAATTGACCAACAATTTTTGCTTTAGCTGTAATTTCAAACATATCATCTAGAAAACCCGTTATAATAATAATGAGTGCTCCGATGAGAATACCAGTAGAATGCTCATCTTCAGGCCGTAAGAAAAAGTATCCGATTAGAAATGCACCAAATATTGCGAGCCCACCAATTCGTGGCATTATGGACGCATGGACTTTTCGGTAATTCGGACGGTCAACTGCACCAATACGGAATGCAAATCTTCTGACAAGCGGAGTAAGTAATATGGAAGCTGCGAAAGCAACAGCCATTGCAAGGAATATCATGTCCTTCCTCCCTAAGTTAAATCGATATTAGTAATCCAAGAGTATTATAGCATGTATAAACTCAGAAAGCATCTTTACTAGTTAAACCTGCATCAATTTCCGTCTAATTTCTTCTGTTTATCTTTCCCCATGATGCATTATCTATCCCGCACTTTTTGCTACTATATGATGGAAACAGCTAGAGGTAGTAATTCATTAGCATTTTTGATAAAATAGGTACGGGTCCTTATATGGACCGGAAAAAAGGAGCGTTCATTCATGTTATCATTCTTTAAGCGTTCAACTAAAACGAGCGAGCGGCAGCTTCGAAAATATCGTAAAGTTGTCGATCAAATAAATAAGCTAGAATCCAAATATGAATCTTTGTCTGATGAAGAACTAATGAGTATGACAGAGATTTTAAGAGAACGTGTGAATTCAGGCGAAACAATTAAATCTTTAATTCCAGATGCGTTTGCAGTTGTCCGTGAAGCTTCCAAACGCGTATTAAATATGCGTCCATTCGATGTGCAATTGATTGGTGGAATTGTACTAACGGAAGGTGATATTTCAGAAATGCCAACCGGTGAGGGGAAAACTCTTGTCGCAGCACTTCCCTCATATATTCGGGCACTTGATGGCAAAGGCGTTCACGTCATTACGGTAAACGATTATCTCGCACAACGTGACTTTGACCAAATCGGGAAAATCCACCGCTTTTTAGGTCTTACAGTTGGCCTTAATTTACCGATGATGCAAGGACCAGAAAAGCAAGAAGCATACAATGCCGATATTACATACGGAGTTGGAACCGAATTTGGTTTCGATTATTTGCGTGACAATATGGCGCAGCATGCTTCACAAAGAGTACAACGTCCATACAACTTTGCAATTATTGATGAGGTTGATAGTATTCTGGTCGATGAGGCGAAAACACCTTTAATTGTAGCTGGAAAAATGCAGGCAGATGCCGATCTTCATTACATCGCTGCACGTCTTGCAAGCCGCTTTAAAGAAGAGCGCGACTTCGATTTCGATGATGAAACCAAGGCAACTTCTCTCACGGATACTGGTATTGAGAAAGTTGAAAAAGCTTTCGGCGTAGATAATTTATACGAACTTGATCACCAAACGCTTTATCACTACGTAATTCAAGCCGTACGTGCACATGTCATCTTCAATCGTGACGTCGATTACATAGTTAAAGAAGATAAGATTGAACTTGTGGATATGTTTACTGGGCGAATTATGGAAGGACGAACACTTTCAGATGGTCTTCATCAAGCGATTGAAGCAAAAGAAGGACTTCCAATTACTGAAGAAAATAAAGCACAAGCACAAATCACAATTCAAAACTACTTCCGTATGTATCCACAACTTTGCGGAATGACGGGTACTGCAAAAACGCAGGAAAAAGAATTCCAGGAAGTATATGGCATGGAAGTTATCCAAGTTCCAACAAACCAACCTCGTGCACGAATTGACTCACCTGACCGTGTGTACAAGACCATTGACGCAAAATACAAAGCAATGGCAAAAGAAGTTGCTAAACGAAATAAAACAGGACAACCCGTTTTAGTTGGAACAACGTCCATTTTACAATCCGAAAAGGTAGTTCAATATTTAGATGAATACAAACTGGATTATAATCTACTCAATGCAAAAAGCGTTGAACAAGAGATTTACCTCATTTCACAAGCCGGCCAACGTAACCATATTACCGTTGCAACAAATATGGCGGGTCGTGGAACCGATATCGTTCTAGGTGAAGGTGTTGCCGCGAACGGTGGGTTATTTGTTCTTGGAACAGAAAAACACGAAAGTCGCCGGATTGATAACCAACTTCGTGGACGTTCAGGTCGACAGGGAGACCCTGGAGAAAGCCAGTTTTTTCTATCCCTCGAAGACGATATGTACAAACGTTTTGCTAAGGAAGATATAGAAAAGTTCCAGAAAAAAGTAACTACAGATGAAGATCACTTAGTGCTCAATACAGAAATCGACGATATAACAGAACGTACACAACGCATCGTTGAAGGAATTCACTATTCAATGAGGGAATACAACTTGAAACTTGATGATGTCATCAATGACCAACGTAAAGTTGTTTACACTCTTCGCGATGATATATTAGATGGTGGAGATTTGCTCAATCAACTGAAAGGAATGTTGAATGAGACAGTCGAATTCGTAGTTCTTGAAAGTTGTCCACAAAATGAAAGTACAGATAACTGGGATTTCGATCAAATTGAGCGCACAATGAATGCACTCCTTCTAGATACACTTCAAGTTTCACATGACTCAGATAAAACATCTATCATCTTAAAATCATTTGAAGAACCTGTATCTGAATTACTTGCGTATATCGATACATTTGCGGACAATGAACAAGTCTTACAATTAATTCCACAAGTAATGCTTTCACATATTGATATGATGTGGGTAAAACATCTTGAAGTTATGACTCGCTTAAAAGAAGGTATTGGACTAAGATCTTATTCACAAGAAGATCCAATGCGGATTTATCAACGTGAGGGACTTCAGTTATTCGGTAAACATTACCAAAGACTACGTCGGGATATTGCTTCAGAAGTAATTGGATTTATGAAGCTTATTACCGAACAACAGGAGGCACAACAATGAATCTGTTCTCATTTTTTAAGAAAGCTGAAAAAACCGGTACTGAAAGCACAATCGATTCAAAAGAAATCGTTGATGGTGTTCAAAGTTCAAATGAAGAAAACGAAATCGAAACGACACTTTCATTTCATCCAGAGTGGAATATTCCACAAGAACAGGAATACGTCTTTAGATTTCTATCAAATGAACTTGAACCGCTTAAACCGAACCAAATTTCATTATCAGGTATCGACATCGACGTTGAACCTGCAAATGGCAGTTGGCTCGTAAAAGCATTTTTCCGTTCTTCTCTTGACCAACAAATTTCAGTTGGAGAAGTCGAACTTATGCTACTTGACGAAGAAGGAAACACACTTGCTTCAGATCAATTCGACTTAAACGAACTTGGCGATCTCCCAGCACGCAGTGCACGTCCATGGGTATTTGTCTTTACAAAAGACAATGTTTTTGCGGAAACACCACCACAAGAAAATTGGAAACTTGCATTCAACGTGCAATCTATGGTTCCTCACAAACTGGAACTCGAACAAGCATGGGAAGACGGCTTATCCGAAGAACAAAAAGACGGTCTTGCGAAAGTCGTTGAAGGTCTTCCTAAACTAAAACCACGCGAAGTAAACATAAGTGGATTCCAAGTTAAAGAACAAGATGACGGCGGAATTGCAGCGTCCGTGTTCATTCGGAACGGTCATTCAAAACAAATCAACATCGAAAAACTTCCACTTGAACTCATCGACGCAACTGGCGAACTTGTCGCAACAGGATCATTCAGTCTTGCTCCCCTTTCAGTGAAAGCAAACACAACAAAACCTTGGACGTTCATCTATCCAAAGGAAATGATTCAAAAAGAAAGTCCAGACCTATCCCGATGGACCGTCCGCGTTCCAGAACAACAATAATCATTTTAAAAGGTGCATTCCGATCATTGGAGTGCACCTTTTTTGATTTACGATATATTACGTTGGTGAAAGCCCCCCTGGAATGAACAACTCTATTGCATAAGCGCTGCTAATGAAAGGCAGTTTAATATCGCCAAAGCTGAGATGTGCAACGAATTGTCTGGGATGTGCAACGAATTCGAGAAAGTGTGCAACCAAATGTCCGCGGTGTGCAACCAATTCGAGAAGGTGTGCAACAGCGGCTGAGATGTGCAACCAAATGTCCGGGGTGTGCAACGAAATCGGCTTGGTGTGCAACCGCGAGATTTATTTTGGAAGCCACTCACCATTACAAACTCCAATCCTACAAACCATTAAATCCCTAACCCACACACCCGATAGAAACTCAAAAAAACAATCCCACTACAATTTACAATCTAGCGCAGAAGCGACAAGCGTGAGCCGAAGGTAGGCAGCCAAAGATCGCCGCGTCCTGCGGCAAAGGCTGCACACCTGCATCCTGCATCCTGCAGGCGCAAAGCGCCAAGCGGATTTGAAAACTACCCTCCATTAGAATCCACCAAAATACAACTCCCCCATCTTCATTACAAAATCCGGTTTACAATACCACAGAAAGGGAATACATAAAATCAATACTAATTTCAGGAAGGAAGTAGTTACAATGATGAAGGACGATCGTTTTACGACACATAAAAAGACAATCAATCCCAACAGTTGGACAGAAACCGACGCTCATCTTGACCATGCTGCAGGCGAATACGAACCCCTTTCAACTTCCGATTACACAGACCCTAAAAACTCTATAGATCTTGTTAGCAACAATGAAGAAATCCAAGAAAAATCACCATTGCCTATCGAAAATGAAAACGAACAAGAATTTCGACAAGAAAAGGCTGCAGAAAAAAGGAACGAAGAAATCGAGGATATCCGTTCATCCTATGACGCACTCGGCCACGACCTTCCTTAACAGAAAAAATCCCGCACTCTACTCCACTAATTGGGGAGAGTGCGGGATTTTCTGTATTTAATTAATATCCAGATCCGTAATTACGATTACATTATTATGATGAAGAAGTTTTGTAATTGGCCAATCAATTAAAACTTTTCCTTCGAGAAGCTTCGTAATTGCCGCACGTTTCTTTTCACCAAAAGCAATCATAATGAGCTTTTTAGCATCCGTAATCGAACTAATTCCCATTGTTAAAGCCGTATTCGGTATTTTTTCGTCATTCTCAAAGTACTGGCTGTTTACATTTAGTGTAGAATCCGTTAATTTCGCCACATGGGTTATAGATTCAAACGCTGTACCGGGCTCATTGAATGCAATATGTCCATTCTCCCCTACCCCAAGCAATTGAATATCCAGTGGATTCTTTTTAAGAAGGGATTCATAACTTGCACATTCGCCCTCCAAATCTTCTGCCACACCATTAAGAATATGCGTTTTCTTAAACTTCTTTTTACTAAAAAGATGATCTTCCATAAAAAAAGCATAGCTGTTTGGACTTGAAGCAGAAACACCTACATATTCATCCAAGTTAAACGTTACAACATTTTGAAAGTCAAGATCTGATTCCGCCCATTTATTATAAATGGGAATCATTGTACTCCCTGTTGCAAGGCCCAATACATGAAGTCGATTTTTTTCAAGGTCCTCCTTGATAATTTCAAATACTTTTTCAGCACCTTCATCGGCACTCTTTACCTTTAGTAACTTAATTGTACTCATCTTATCAACCGACTTTCAGTAGATTTATTCTTAATTTAATTGTAGTTTCTAACATCAACAGGGTCAACTATTAGACTTAACTTTCTCGCTGCACAAATAAAACCCTTAGGCCGGGCTTTTCATTAATTCAGAAAAAAGGCTCAATTTTGTCTAACCTATCAATACTTTGTGAGGAACTTGTGAACTTAACTCTATAAATCTACGACATAGGGATTTCCCTTATTCCCATAGTCAATCTTTTGATTATGATTAAGGTAATAGGCATTCACAGCCATTCGAAAGGAAGTGAAGATATGGTGAATAAAAACCAGAACACAAAACAACCCGATAAGCATAATACAGAAGTTAGCTTTAAGGGTACTTTTATAGCAGTTATGTTATTAGGTGTGTTCATCCTTATCACATGGTTTGGTTCATACGTATTGTTTCTGTCAAGATAAATTAATTGGATTGGAGGGATAACTTTGAATTTGCATAAATATGAAAAGATTTGGTTGACGTTAGGCTCAGCTTCACTGGTATTATTTTTATTAATTATAGGGTTCGCGGCTTTTTGGAAAGGAACACATCCACAAAGTCATATTGAAACAATTGATCCACAGAATGTCGAGGCTCATGAAGCATTCAAGCCGGAAAATCTTGGTTTGACCGAAGTGAAAAATGGACAGTACGTCGTCAATATGGTTGCATCAGCATTCATGTATGATTTTGGAAAAGACGCAGATGGCAAACAAGTAGAACGTATCCGCGTACCAAAAGGATCTACAGTTCTTTATCAGATCACTTCTAAAGATGTCGTTCACGGTTTTCAAGTCGCGGGAACAAACGTCAATATGATGGTTGAACCTGGACATATTAGTCGCTATGAGACTGTTATGAAAAACGTAGGAGAATTCACGGTTGTCTGTAATGAGTATTGCGGCATCGGACACCATTTAATGTATGGAACAGTGGAGGTGTATGAAGAATGACGTCAAAATTATTTTCATTTTCTAAAAAAGAATCTAGACTCTATATGTCCTTTATGTATGTCACATTTATCTCACTGTTCATCGGTGGTTTAATGGGACTGTTGCAAACGTTCGTACGGTCCGGTAAATATACATTGCCATTCGGAATCGATTATTACACGATTCTTACCGTTCACGGAGTTATTCTTGGTTTAGTTCTAACTACATTCTTTATCATCGGATTCCAATTCTCCCTTTTAGGGAAAACAGTTGGTATTTCGGATAAACAATTAATGGTTGGTTGGATTTCATTCTGGGTAATGCTCATTGGTACAGTTATGGCATCGATTACGATTCTTGTTGGTCAAGCATCTGTACTTTATACATTTTACGCACCGCTTCGGGCACATCCGGCATTCTATATCGGACTTGCACTTGTAATTGTAGGTAGCTGGATTGCAGCATTTGTAAATTTCCGTCAGCTATATGTATGGAAAAAAGCTCATAAAGGCGAGAAATCACCACTTCTTGCATTTATGGTAACAATCAATATGATTATGTGGGTCATTGCATCTCTTGGAGTTGCAGTATCTGTACTTGTTCTATTCATCCCATGGTCACTTGGTTACGCAGAAACAATTAACGTCTTACTCAGTCGTACATTGTTCTGGTATTTCGGTCACCCACTTGTTTATTTCTGGCTGCTCCCTGCTTATATGGCTTGGTATGCAATTATCCCCAAACTTGTTGGCGGAAAAATATTCAGTGATTCACTTGCACGACTTGCTTTCATATTACTACTTATGTTCTCTATTCCAGTTGGGTTCCATCACCAACTTACAGAACCAGGAATTGATCCCACTTGGAAATTCATTCAAGTTGTTCTCACATTCATGGTAATAATACCGTCTTTAATGACCGCATTCTCTGTTTTCGGTTCGTTCGAAGCAGCAGGTCGTAGAAAAGGGTTTACAAGCTTGTTCGGATGGATTAAAAACCTCCCTTGGAAAGATGTACGATTCCTTGCACCGTTCATAGGTATGGTTGCATTCATCCCGGGTGGTGCAGGTGGAATCATTAACGCATCTCACCAAATGAACGCGCTTGTTCATAATACGATTTGGATTACAGGTCACTTCCATTTAACTGCGGCAACAACAGTTATACTAACGTTCTTTGGAATAACATATTGGCTTGTGCCACATCTTACAGGCCGACGTTTAACGCCTAAGTTGAACAAACTTGGACTTATCCAAACGTGGATTTGGACAATTGGTATGCTTATTATGTCCGGTGCCATGCATATTCAAGGACTGATTGGTGGACCTCGTCGTTCAAGTTTCTCTGAATACGCAGGCGGCGAACAAGTTGCAACTTGGATTAACTACCAAATTGCTCAGGCAGTTGGCGGAACAATTCTCTTTGTAGGCATCATTCTAATGGTTTACATCTTCATACAGCTGTCATTTTTCGCACCAAAGGGTGTTCAAGAATATCCTATTGCTGAAGAAGAGCCGGATGCAGAAAAAACACCTAAATTTCTTGAGAATTGGTATTTGTGGATTGGGATTACAATCGCGCTTATCCTCTTCGCATATACAATTCCAATGATTGATATTATTAAGCATTCACCACCGGGTTCGCCGCCATTTGATTGGCCGATTGGTAAATAAATTAATTTTAACCGCTCTGGATTTGGACATTTTATGTCTAACTACAGAGCAGTTTTTTTTGTTTACATCAATTCACTATCGAAATTTTCATTTCACTGTATAATGAAAATAGATTAAAACATTACATATCATTCCTGGGAGCTGTACCTTTTATGTCGTTTAAGAAAAACGTTGTTATCGGACTTATGCTGTTCGCCTTGTTCCTCGGAGCAGGTAATATAATTTTCCCACCATTACTTGGTCAAATGGCTGGAGAAAATCTTTTTATTGCTATGGTTGGATTTTTAATTACAGGAGTAGGCTTGCCACTACTTGCGGTAATTTCAATCGCAAATGCCGGTGGTGGATTGCAAACAATTGCGGGCAGGGTCCATCCCCTGTTCGGTATTCTTTTTACACTCATTCTATACATCACAATCGGACCCTTTTTCGGTATTCCAAGAACAGCAACCGTTTCGTATGAAATCGCCGTTATTCCATTTCTTACGGAAGGCCTGTTAGACGCTAAATGGATATTGTTCGTCTTTACGATTTTCTTTTTCATCATAACGACTGTTGTTGCTTTGAATCCTGCAAAACTTGTCGACCGAATCGGTAAAATCTTAACACCTATACTCTTTACTGTTATTGCGGCTTTAGCTTTAAAAAGTGTTTTTACGCCGATGGGTACGTTTGGTTCAGCAAAGGACGCCTATGAAACACAACCGTTTTTCCGGAGTTTTATCGAAGGATATTTAACGATGGATGTTCTTGCTGCACTTGTTTTTGCTATTGTCATCATTAATGTTCTACGGGATGAAGGTATTACGAAAAGAGGCCCCGTTTTGAAGGCAATGACTATCGCTGGACTCATTGCTGCTGCGGGTCTATCCTTTGTCTATATTTCTCTTGGCTATATCGGAGCTTCAAGTATCGACGTAATTGGATTGCAAAATAACGGGGGTGCGGTACTTGCCCTTGCCTCAAAGGTTTTGTACGGATCTTCGGGAACTGCAATACTAGCAGTTACTATTATTTTTGCTTGTCTTACAACATCCATCGGACTTGTCTCAGCATGTGCACAGTATATTAACGAAGTTTTCCCAAAGTACTCTTATAAAACGTATGTGTTTATTATTGCGGGCTTTAGTGCACTCATTTCAAACGTTGGTTTAGCCAAACTAATTTCAATTTCGCTACCCGTTCTTATGATGATTTATCCACTCGCAATCGTTTTGATGCTCCTTTCGTTTATCGACAAATTATTCGATCGAAAACCGATTGTGTATTCATTAGCACTCATTGCAACGGCTATAGTAAGTGTATTTGACGGACTTTCTAATGCAGATATTCATTTTGCAACAGTCGATTCAATACTGTCCTACCTTCCCCTCTATGAACAACAAATTGGATGGATTGTTCCAGCAATTGTTGGGGCACTCATTGGTATTGCAATAGCCTTTTTTACTAAAAAAAGTTAATGCTATAATGAATATATTCATTAATTAGGGGGAATGCTTGATGACACTTAACTTTGACGAAATGAAAATGGCTACAATTTGGGATGAAATCAATTCAAAGCTGAACGGAGAACCAGGCCCAATCGAAGGAATGAATACATCCTATTCTTTTGACCTTTCAGGTGATGATGGTGGATTATTCGGATTAAGTATTGCGGACGGGAAAGCTGAAACACTTACTGGCGATCCTGGTGAAGTCGATTGTGCATTATCAATGAGCGTAAAGGATTTCAAAAAATTGTTGGCGGGAAATTTAAATTCTACTGCTTCTTATATGCTTGGGAAACTTAAAATAAAGGGCAGCCTTGGACATGCTCTTAAACTTGAAAGCTTATTGAAAAAATATACATTTTAAAGCATAAATTAGACCGCCAATTCGCATATGAATTGGCGGTCTTTAAATTAAACTTTTCCACTATTTCTATACAGCCGAAGAACAATTTTCAATAAAATTGAAGTAGGAACAAATTAGATTTGTTTCAATAAATTCGCCATTTCTATTGCAGCACTTCCGGCATCCCACCCTTTATTTCCAGCTTTCGTACCTGCACGTTCGATTGCTTGCTCAATGGTATCTGTCGTCAATACGCCAAAAATCACTGGGATACCTTCTGACATATTTATTGCGGAAACGCCTTTTGCAACTTCACTGCAAACATAGTCAAAATGCGGTGTTGCACCACGGATTACAGTACCAAGCGTGATGATTGCATCGTATTTTTCGGATACAGCCATCTTCTTGGCTACAAGCGGAATTTCATATGCACCCGGTACCCAAGCAATGTCTACATTCTTATCGTCCACACCGTGACGACGTAGGGCATCCTCAGCACCACTTAATAATTTCCCTGTAATAAATTCATTAAATCTAGAAACTACAATACCTATTTTCAAATCCGTTCCTACTAAATGTCCTTCATATACGTTACCCATCTAAATTCCCCCTCAACTATGCAATAAATGCCCGAGTTTATTTTTCTTCGTTTCCATGTAGTTTTTATTCTCATCTTTTACGGGCATTTCAATTCGAATTCGCTTCGTTATTTCAAGTCCATACCCCGCAAGTCCAGCTATTTTTCGTGGATTGTTTGTTAAAAGATGAATTGATGTTAAACCTAAATCTCGTAAAATTTGTGCACCGATTCCGTATTCTCTTAAATCGTCCGGAAATCCTAATTTTTCATTCGCTTCAACGGTATCGTATCCTTCTTGTTGCAATTTGTATGCTTTCATTTTATTGACAAGGCCAATGCCCCGTCCTTCCTGACGCATATACAACAGAACTCCTTTACCCGCCTCTTCAATTTGTGCAAGTGCGGCTTGTAGCTGTGGACCACAATCGCAACGATGTGAACCGAAGACATCCCCAGTTAAACATTCTGAATGCACTCGGACGAGAACATTCTCCGAAGACTCAATATCGCCTTTTACTAAAGCAATATGCTCTTGTCCGGTAAGTTTTTCAATATAGGTAACTGCATTGAAGTGCCCGAAGCCTGTTGGAAGATCTACTTCAACGACGCGTTCAATCAGATTTTCATTTTTCCTACGATACTCAATTAAGTCTTGAATCGTCAAAATGACTAAGTCAAAGCGATTCGCGATTTCTATTAACTGTGGACCTCTCGCCATCGTGCCATCCACGTTCATAATTTCACATATGACCCCAACAGGTTCGGCACCGGATAATAGAGCAAGGTCGACTGCTGCTTCCGTATGACCCGCTCGTTTTAACACGCCACCAGACTTCGCAATTAGTGGAAAAATGTGACCCGGTCTTCTAAATTCAGAAGGACTGACATTTTCCTCAAGCATTTTCAAGACAGTTTCTGAACGTTCAAATGCCGAAATTCCTGTATGGCATTCCGCATGATCGATACTAATCGTGAATGCCGTACCGTGAACATCACTATTATTTTCAGTCATAAGCCCAAGCCCTAACTGTCTTGATTTCTCCTCATCTATCGGTACACAAATAAGTCCTCGTCCTTCACTTGCCATAAAATTGATCATTTCAGGGGTTGCGTATTTACCAAGTGCGATGAAATCTCCCTCGTTCTCGCGATTTTCATCATCCACAACGATAATGGCTTTCCCTTTTTTAAGTTCTTCAATTGCATTTTCTACTGATGTATACATCAGCTTCGCCTCCTTAGTCCAGAAATCCACTTTCGACGAGCGTATCTATTGATAAACCGCCAGATGAATTCCCTTTACCGGGTTTCATTAGTCGTTCAATATATTTTGCAAGCACATCGCATTCAACATTCACTTGGTCTCCAATACGTTTCCGACCGATTATAGAATCGTCCTGCGTAACCGGGATTAGCGAAATAGTGAAACTTTTATCGGTCATACCAAAGACAGTTAGAGAAGTCCCATCTACAGTAACCGAACCTTTCATAATAAAGTACTTTAGAAAGTTTGAAGCAATTCCAATCTCCATATAGATTGCATTTTCTTTTTGCCCGACTGAAACAACTTCTCCGATACAGTCCACATGTCCACTCACAAAGTGGCCACCGAAACGACCATTCGCACTCATTGCACGCTCCAAATTGACACGACTTCCCGTTCGAAGTGATTGCATTGTTGTTGCTTTCACAGTTTCAGGCATAACATCAACCGTAAAATGGTTCCTTGAATAATCCGAAACAGTTAAACAAACACCATTTACTGCGATACTATCGCCTTTTTCAACATTCACAAGCACTTTATCACAACGTAAGGATAGTCTAAGCGAATTTGAACCTTGCTGAATCGTTGTCACTGTTCCAATTTCTTCTACAATTCCAGTGAACAAGATCAATCATTCCTCCTTTAAAAAACGCGCATGCAACCGGACATCTTCACCGATTTGACGCACATCTATAAAACTTAGGGATTCACTTTCGGACATGAAATTGCGATCTTCATTCATAAATAGAAGATTGCCATTACCAATCAGTTTAGGAGCCATATACAAATAAAGTTCATTTGCAAGACCCGCGTCAATAAAACTCGAATGGATTTGACTGCCGCCTTCTACAAACAACGTCATAATTCCCTTTTTTGCAAGACGACTTAAAACTTCTTCCAAAAAATTCACTTCATTAGAAATCGACTCAACAGTTACGAGTGGAAAATCTAAAAAAGTCGTTTCCGTATTATCGGAATCGAGTGTGAAAATAATTGTTTCTACAGCACCATCAATGATGACATTTGCTGTTTTTGGCGTCCTTAGATGCCGGTCTAAAATAATACGTATTGGGTTCTTTCCACCATGGGGCAAACGGGTGGTGAGGAAAGGATTATCATGAAGTACGGTTTGTACGCCGACCAAAATTGCGTCATGGATATTGCGGAGGTGATGGACATCGGTTCTTGAAGCAACTGATGTAATCCATTTGCTGTCCCCAGTTCGCGTTGAAAGTCGACCATCTAGCGTTACGGCGGCTTTCAAGGTGACGTACGGTTTCCCGTAGTGAATAAAATGAAAAAATGCTCGATTTAACTGCTCTGCCTCGGCTTGTAAAATACCGGTAATCACTTCAATACCGGCAGCTTTAAGAAGCTTGATTCCTTTTCCATTTACAGCTGGAAACGGATCAATAGACGCAACGAAAACACGGCGAATGCCACTCGAAATTATAAGATCTGTACACGGGGGTGTTTTCCCGCTATGGGCACATGGTTCGAGTGTCACATAGAGATCTGCACCAATAGATTTCGAGCCTGCCATCATTAGTGCATGAACTTCAGCATGAGGTGTCCCAGCTTTTAAATGGGCACCCGTTCCAATGATTTCGTTATCTAACACACAAACAGCCCCGACTAGTGGATTCGGCGACGTTTGTCCTTCAGCACTGCGTGCCAGTTCAAGAGCAATTTTCATATAAATTTTAGGATCCATAACGATTCCCCCTTTCAGGTAGAGGGCAGAGCCTACGAACATAGCATGAATAACCAAACAACTTCTCCCATCCAGACTTTAACTGTCGGTGCTAGAATTACACTAGCTCCACCGTCTTCCAAAAAGGAAGGCCGGGTCACGGACTAACGAGCCATTGCTCGATCACCGCCGGTAAGGAATTTCACCTTGCCCCGAAGAGTTTGTTCAAACATACCAATTTAAAGTTACCACATTACTTCGAACATATCAAAATTCATTTTACGTATCGACAAAATACTCCATAAAAGAAAATATTATTTCGAATATTGTAACGACACTCTTAAAATGCTACTATATACATAGAATCATTTGTTGAAGAAAGGGGAAAATAGATGAATAAGCTTATTATTTCATTCGCTTTAATAATCTCTTTGGCAACATTTCTCGGAGTTGGATCTGCAAAGGCAAACACTGATTTTCACACTGTCCAATCAGGCGATACGTTGTGGAAAATTGCTACAAAGTATAATTTAACAGTGGATCAATTAAAGAATGCCAATGCCCTCATTTCCGATACCATTCGTTTGGATCAGAAATTGAATATTGCCATGGAAATAACGAATACACCAAAGGTTCAAATTCCAGAAAAAAGTTCTGTAATGGCTTTTAAAGCTGGTAAAAAGATGACACTAGCCACACCTGAAAAAGTATTTTCCAAGCCGATAGAGAACTTATTTACAACACCAACAAAGCCTCTTTCCGTGTCGTCTCAGGACATTTTGAACAAAGTCACTCTGTTGTCTAACACTCTATTGGAAACGCCTTATAAATGGGCTGGCGTGACTGTAGACGGTTTTGACTGCAGTGGTTTCATCTATTATGTTTATAAAGAAGCCGGACTTGATGTTAAGCGAGTGGATACGATTGCATATCATACCAATTCCTTCGATGTTGAAGAACCTGTACCTGGTGATTTACTCTTTTTTGAAAATACATACCGTAGTGGCATTTCACATGTTGGTATTTACATTGGCGATGGGCAATTCATTCATGCCGGATCAATAGAGGTCGAAGTATCTTCTATTGAATCAGGCTATTGGAAAGATAAATTCACAGGATTTAAACGTCTCTATAGTCTTCATAATTAAAAAAACAGGCGGTTGTGGATTGATCCACAACTTTCTGTTTTTTTTATATTTTCTTGTAAATTTATCATTTAATCGATATACTATAGGTAGGAAGTTACAAAAAAATTTATATATATCTTGAGCGGAGTGAAGATTGTATGTTCAAGGACAACCGATATCTTAATTACAATGCAACTGGATTTCAGAAGGATCTGATTGCAGGTATTACTGTCGGTATTGTAGCCATTCCTCTAGGGATGGCTTTTGCGATTGCGTCTGGAGTTAAGCCGGAATACGGACTTTATTCGACCATAGTTGCCGGCTTACTCGTCGCACTGTTTGGTGGATCACGTTTCCAAATTGCAGGTCCTACCGGAGCCTTTATCCCAATACTACTGGCTATCGTTCTACAATACGGATATGAAGATTTATTAATCGCAGGATTCCTTGCAGGTGTTTTTCTAATTATTATGAGCCTTGCGGGTATTAGTAGTTTAATACATTTTGTTCCCAGATCTGTGACCATTGGTTTTACAACTGGGATTGCAGTAATTATTTTTACAGGTCAATTGGGGAATTTCCTTGGCTTGACCGGGCTTGAGCAAAAAGAATTTTTTCATGAAAACATGATCGGACTCACACAACAATTTCATACAATAAACTTTTACAGTATTGCAGTTGCGCTTATTGGTGTGGCCGTCATCTTCGTTCTTCCAAAGATTTCACCACGAATTCCGATACTGCTCGTTGCGCTATTAATACCTACAATTATTTCAGTGCTTGTATTCCCTGGAAAATTGGAAACAATCGGCACAGCATTTGGTGGGATACCAAGTTCGTTTCCGCCATTCAAATTTCCTGAATTTACTTTTACAAAAATATTGAACTTATGGCAACCCGCGCTTATTATAGCGTCACTCGGCGCAATTGAATCTCTTTTATCGGCGGTTGTTGCAGATAGTATGAAAGAAGGAGAAAAACACAATTCAAAACGGGAATTAATGGGCCAAGGGATTGCAAACTTAATTACCCCTTTGTTCGGCGGAATACCTGCAACAGGTGCCATTGCCAGAACAGCGACAAATATTAGATCTGGTGCAGTAAGTCCGGTTTCTGGTGTTGTACAAAGTGTTTTTGTGCTCGCTTTCCTCTTACTATTCGCGCCGTATGCTTCCTATATCCCGCTAGCTGCGATGGCTCCAATTCTAATGTTTGTGGCATGGAATATGAGTGCACGAAAAGCTTTCACGCATATTCTCTCAATTCGTTCTGGGGATTCTCTCGTTCTTCTCATAACGTTTCTACTCACAATATTTGTAAACTTAACCGTTGCGGTTCAAGTTGGACTTCTAATTTCCGCTCTTTCATTCCTTCGTAAAATGAGTGGTAAACTTTTACTATCTGAAGCAAAACCCTCAGAAGTTGAAATTGTAAAAGTTGCTTTAGGTAATAGAGATTTGTTGGATAAATATATCGTAGAAGGTCCGTTGTTCTTCGGAACCGCTAAAGTTTTCGAAGACAAATATCCTAAAATGTTCACAACAAACGCTAAAAAAATCATTTTAGATATGGAACACTTATCTGTTGTAGATGCGACAGGCGAAGCAGCGTTGTTCACACTATTAGAGGATGCCGATAAAGCCGGAATTCAAATCATTATAAAACGGCTACCAAAAAGTAAAATAACTTTGTTCAAAAGTAGTGGACTGTACGATAAAATCGGGAAAGAAAACTTTTTCATGTGATGTATTCTGTGAAAACAAAAAGGAAGGTTGCCAGTACAGGCGACCTTCCTTTTGTGTTTGTACAATATATACTGAACTAATGAATCCTACTACTCGCTGATTTCCGTTCCGACCGGACGCGTTCCATGGGGCACTCGTCAAGCCTCCTCGTCGCGAAAACCACGCTCCTGTGGGGTCTCGACATTCGCGCTGATCCCATTGGAGTCGCCGGTCTGCACTCCAATCAGCTGAAAATTATCGGAAAGATAAGTTCAATATAAATAAAAAACAAGCGAGATTCCCTTTAGAATTAAAGAAATATTAGCGTATGATCCAGTATTAAAAGCGGATTTTGAACTTTATCAAGAACTTCTAAAAGTTATGTCTGATAAGGATCTCAAGGCATTAAAGACTTGTTTAATTAGATCTGTTTCACATTTAATTTCAAGTGATATGAGAACATGCTTAAAAACGCTAATAAAACATCTTGCGTTCATAAAGAACAGCTTTATTTATCCTTACAAAAACGGAAGGATTGAAGAGATTAACAATAAAATTAAAGTATAAAATCGAGGCACTTATGTATACAGGAATCTCCAGAATTATAAAAACCGTCCATTAAACAAAATGAACAAAAACAATTATTCCCTAAAGCAGTGTACTACCACTTTCGGGCAATTTCTATATATATTCCTCTATTTTTAATGTGCAATTTTAGTTGCTTGGAGTGCAAGGCGGCGACTCCAGCGGGATGAAGCGGGACAGGTGAGACCCAGCAGGGAGCGATAGCGATCCGATGCGGCTCACCGCCCGCCCCGTGGAACGCGTCCGCCTGGAACGGAAAGCAACGGGGGGCTAGGAATCCTATACAAAAAGAACTGCCCCAAAAATCAGTTTCCACTGACTTTCTGGACAGTTCTGTGGCAAATAATAAATTCAATTAGAGCAGGCTAAAATTCTTCACCAACGTCATTTGACAAAGAACTTCTTTTGTTTGTTATTAAATTGAAGCGAACTTACTTAATGGATCCAATTCATCTTCAGGTCTTCTTTTTTGAATGAACCAGATAGCTATTATGAGCACCAGACCAATTCCACTCGACAACAACTCTGGAACGACAAGTAAGAGACCCGCTCCAAACATTACAAAACGTTCCCAAACTCTTGAATTGCGGATGTAGAAGCCAATAACTGCGCTACTAATCCCAACCATTCCAAGCAATGCCGTAGCAACACTAAAGATTAAGGTGAGCGGGGTAGCATCGACAAATACCAAAATCGGATTGTAGATAAATATAAACGGTATTATGAACGCTGCGATTGCGAGTTTGACAGCGGTTATACCAGTTTTGAATGGATTTGCCCTGGCAATCCCCGCCCCCGCATAGGCCGCCAAACAAACAGGTGGCGTAATGTCCGCTACAATTCCAAAATAGAATACGAACATATGGGCAGCTAATGGAGCAACTCCAAATTCGTTGATAAGAGCAGGTGCGGCAATTGTCGCGGTAACTACGTAATTCGCAGTCGTCGGAAGTCCCATTCCTAAGATAATACAAGCAACCATCGTGAATATGAGAGCAAGAATTAGATGACCGTTTGCAAGTGCGATAATACCCGCAGCAAATTTGGCTCCAAGCCCTGTCATACTAACGACACCCGCGATGATTCCTGCTGTTGCGACCGCCGCGATAACTGGCAATGCAACCCTTCCACCTTGTTCAAGAACATACACAATTCTACGTAAATCAAACCTAGATTCTTTACGAATAAAAGAGACTAGGAATGCTGAGAAAATACCAGCCAATGCCGCACGTTGTGGAGTAAATCCTGACATAATTGTTGCGATTATTACAAGAAGCGGAATAATCATATAACCGCTTTTTAATACTAAATCTTTAAACACTGGTAATTGTGACTTTGGTAGACCCAAAATCTTTAATTTCTTAGCTTCAAAATGAACTCCGATAAAAATACCCGTAAAATAAAGGATTGCTGGAATAAGAGCCGCCAACATTATCGTTGCATACGATACCCCAAGATATTCCATCATTATGAAGGCTGCAGCCCCCATCATAGGTGGCATAATTTGACCACCTGTAGACGCCGCTGCCTCTGTTGCACCTGCGAATTCAGGTTTAAATCCTGCTTTTTTCATCATTGGAATCGTAAATGATCCAGTTGCAACTGTATTTCCAACAGAGCTTCCAGAAACCGTTCCTTGTAATGCACTGGCGATTACAGCAGTCTTTGCTGTTCCGCCAGTATAACGCCCTGTTAATGAGAGTGCCAAGTCATTGAAAAACTTACCGATTGGAGTATTTACGAGCATAACACCAAAGAACAGGAAGAGATAAATAAACTTCGCTGAAATTTGAATTGGCGTTCCAAATACTCCACTTTCTCTATACCATAAATTCGGTCCGATTCTGTCAATTGAAAATCCTGGATGCGATAGAATTTGTGTAGGTATATACTTTCCAAAAAGACCATAAAGTATGGCTACACTCGCAACGATTACAATTGGCAAACCTACTGTTCGTCTTGTAGCCTCAAGAACAAGTACAATTCCTAGAAGAGAAATCGTAATATCAAGTGGACTATATCCTGAAATGCGACTTTGTAAAATAGAATCAAAATAAAATATCTTATGATAGGTCACATACATTGCAGTAAATGCCAAAATTACATCGTACCAAGGGACCTTTTTCTGTGTTTTCATCCAAACTTTTTTGGCAGGATATAGTAGGAAAATAATCCCTAAAGCTGTCCCTAAATGTACAGATCCTTGCTTTTGTGAAGGTAGCGTTCCAAAATATCCGGTATAGAGATGGAAAAGTGTAAGTGAAACACCTAAAAACGTAACAACCCATGCCCATTTCCCAATTTGCGTTCGAAACTGGCTTTCCTTATCGTATTTCTCTAGTAATTCTTGTGCGTCAAGAACTTGTTCATCTTTCATGCAGGTCCCTCCCTTCATTTTATAACATTTGGATAGTTAACTTACTTTAAATCATCCATGCTCTTAATTTTCGTCTTCGCTCTTGTGACAATCTGAATTACTTCCGGATAAATATGTCCGATAAATGCTGCGTTCGTCACTGCATTGTCTTTAAATTCGCCTTCACCATTCGCTGCTAGTAACGCAGGAACGTGTACTGTCATTCCTAGATCCATATGTCCATCCTTAATCGTTGAAAGGTTTTCAACAGATGCACCAGTCTCCTGATTTGTTACGTTAATGCCATCGATGTTTTTATTCCATAAGTTAGCCATCTCTCCACCAAGTGGATAGTACGTACCACCTTGACTACCCGTTCCTAGAATAAATTCTGATTTACGGCTTCCCTCATCAGCCGCTAAATCTGCAACTTCAGCATCAACAGTTAGTCCCATTTCTTCGTAATAACGTTTTGCACCTGGGTGAATTTTAAGACCATCCACACCGCGTAATGCATTTTCAAGAGTCATTTGCTTTGCTTGAGCATGCGTATTTTCACCCGCATCTTCAATCATACTCTTTGCTAATTGATAGCCCAACTCTTCATCAATTGTATCCGTATTTCCTACTAGAACTGCATATGCTGTAACTGTTTCTATGTCTTCAGTCATGAAGTCATACGTTTCTTTCGGAATTGTCAAACGTTTATAACCCGAGTTTTCCTCGATATATTTAATTGCTTCATCTGAAAGGCCTAGCATTACTACGTCACCCGCTGAAGCTTGTAAACTTTCAATACTTGCTGCTGGAAGTCCAAGAATACCTATTGAAACATCAATATTACCATCTTGCACGCCATCTGCCGCATCGCCAAAACCTTCTTGGAACGCTTTATAGTCGCCATCTTCAATGCCATATCCTTTAAGAATTATTTTAGATACGTTGTTCGTCTCACTCGCTGCTGGACCAATTGCAATATTTTTCTTTCCGCCCCCACATGCTGCCAGAATGAGCATTAAACCCATTACTAAAATAAATAATCCACCTAATTTTCTGTTCTTCATTATTAAATCCCCCTTTTTTTGTCTAACCTTGAATCCGCTTACAAACGCTTCATAATAGTACTTCTAAGTTGATTTTTCCATGATGAATCTCAATTATATCATTTCTCGCATAACTAAGGTAGCTATATTTTATTTTTTCGCAATAAAGCTACTAGTCTTTCAAAGCATCCCCTAATTTCCCATTGTATGAATTGCTCGTCCTACTTATTCTTGCTTCTTCATAGAGTTACGGAAGATAAAACGAAACCTTTGAATCTATAAATTCAAAGGTTTCTTCCTTTTTATCAATCTACTTTATCAATAAGTACTGTTGCAATTTCCGGGAAAAACGATAATACAACCATAAATACAACCATTATAATAGCGTATGGAATTACACCTTTTACAATTTCACTAATTGTGTTTGACCGATCCAATCCCTTTAAGACAAAGAGATTCAGTCCAACTGGTGGTGAAATAAGTGCCAATTCCATATTTATGATTAAGATGATTGCAAACCATATCGGATCGAACCCGAGTGCAATAATAATTGGATACAATATAGGTAGTGAAATGACGAGAATAGAGACAGTTTCAAGGAACATTCCAAGTATTAATAAAGCGATGTTTATTAATATAAAAATGATCCACGGTGAAATATCCTGTGAAGTAGCAATATTCACGATTGTCTGCGGGATTCTCAATATTGTCAAGATGAATCCTAAGAGCATTGCACCAACGATAATGAATAGAATCATCGTATTCGTTTTAACCGTAGCTAATATAATTTGTTTCAAATTTTCTATACTCAAGTTTCTATAGACCAAAGCCGAAATTGCAAAGGCTAGAACAACGCCGACTGCAGCCGCTTCTGTTGGTGTGAAAATACCAGTGTAAATACCTCCGATAACGATGACTGGAAGAAGTAGGCCCCATATAGCAGTTCTACATGACTCAAATCTTTCTTTCCACGTTGCGGGTGCATCCTTAATATGCCTTGTCTGATAAGCGGAGAATATCATAAATGATATCGTCAAAATGGCACCCGGAATAATCCCAGCAATAAAGAGCTTTCCTACAGACTCTCCTGTTATAGAACCATAAATAATCATCGGAATACTTGGTGGAATTAAGATACCAAGCGTACCACCCGCCGCTAACAAACCCAGCACATGTCGCTTTGCATAGCCGCGTCTAACCATTTCAGGCAATGCAACTGAGCCCACAGTTACGGCTGTAGCTACACTTGACCCTGAGATTGCTGAGAATATTGTACAACAGAAGAGTGTCGCAATGGCAAGTCCACCAGGGAAATGCCGGAACCATCTACTCGCCATTTCATAGAGGTCTTTCCCCACACCGCTCACTAGAAGTACTTGACTCATTAATACGTACATTGGTAAAGCAGTCAGCGAAAAATCATCAAGAGATTTATAAGAAATAATCGGCACTTGCATAAAGGCGAATGTACCACCATTAAAGAAAAACATCCCGAGAATTGCGAGTAATCCAAGAGTGAACGCTACAGGTAAACCGAGTAAAAGAAGAGTCCCCATACCTCCGACAAAGAAGATATTCATAAATTTTCGCCTCCCTTATGAATACCGCCATCAATAATTTGCATTACAAAAGCGATACACAGGAGTGCTCCGCCGATAGGTAGAACCAACTCAGGTATGTACATTGGAACACGAAGGAGTGACGATGATGTCACTCCCAATTCAAATGTCTTAATCACATGTAAATAACCATACACTGTGAAAATAACACTGAAAACTAAACCAAGAGCATTTGAAATATATGCAAGCAATGTTTTAATGCGATCGTCCACATTATTTATTAATAAATCTACTGTTATATGAGAATAGGTCCGCACTGCAAAAGCACTTCCTAAAAAACAACTCCAGATTATTGCATAGATCGACAACTCTGTAGCCCATGATGTAGGCTGATGAAAAAACGATCTTGAAATGACTTCATAAAACACCATAGCTGTCGTAAGTATTATCAAAAATCCAGCAATATACGCTCCCAAACGAATGAGCCTATCGAACATGTCATATATCTTTTTCATTAGCGGACTCACCTCCTTTGATGCCCAAATAAACTTATTTATCGTCTACCATATCAAGCAACTCTTTACCTAGGTCACCTGCATTATCCACGAAAATATCGCGAACAGGTGCGGCTGCATCTTTCCATTCACCCAACTCATCTTCTGGTACGTAATAAACTTGCATTCCTGCTTCTTCTAAAGCTTTTGCAGAATCAGCATCTTCTTTTTCAGCTTGTGAACGAATCCATACTTCCGTTTCTTGTGCGGCTTCTGTAATCAATGCCTGTGACTTTTCAGGAAGTTTGTCCCAGTACTCTTTGTTTACAGTTAAAAGAAACTCAAGGTATGCATAATTATTGATTGTCAAATACTTAGTTACTTCATCATATTTACGTTGAAGCATTGCAGTTGTTCCTGATGTAGCACCGTCAACTGTATCTCTTTGAAGTGCCATGTAAACTTCTCCGCCACCCATGAATACAGGTGATGCTCCGTATGCTTTAATTAATTCAGAAGGAAGGTCACCGATACTTCTGATTTTCAAGCCTTTGAAATCTGCTGGAGATTTAAGCTCAAGTTTATTATTCGCGAATTGTACAAAACCATAGTCCGCAAATATTAAAACTTTTGCACCCTTATCTTCCATTGCCCCACGTAATTTATCACCAAACTCGCCGCCTACCGCTTCACCAACAGCCGAATAGTCGTTAAATACGTAAGGAACATCGAAGATTCCCATTGCTGGAACTGTAGAAGACCAAAGTGTAGATGAGTTCACACCCATCTCAACTCCACCTGTTAATAGAGATTGGTTCATGTCTTTATCACTTAAGAGTTGACCTGCTGGAAATACTTGCATATCAATCTTTCCGCCTGATTTTTCTTTAACATCTTCTGCGAACTTTTCAATTCCAATGGAAATATGGTGATCTTGTGGAAGATTGTACGCAAGTCGAATTGTCGCTTCTTCATACTCGTCGCTTTCAACTTCAACTACTGGATCAGCCGCACCATCTGTCTTTTCAGGCGTTTCCGTTTCTTTCGCCTTATCTTCACCACATGCAGTCAACACCATCATTGCCATAATCATAAATACGATTCCTGTTAGCCACTTTTTCATTTCGCCATCTCCTCTTATTGTTTTCTTTCTACGTGCCGTATTCTACCTAACGGATTTTTCGACGATAGGCTTGCAGCAAAATCTGCTGCGTCTAATAACTTCTCAAAATCAATACCTGTTCGAATATTCATTCGTTCGAATAAGTAGACTAGATCTTCAGTTGCCAAATTCCCCGCAGCTCCCGGTGCGAAAGGACATCCACCGATACCACTAGCCGCAACTTCAAATATTCGAACTCCGGCTCCGTAAGCTGCATATGCATTCGCCAAAGCAAGTCCTCGAGTATCATGTAGATGAATGGCCACTGGGATATCTCCCGCTTCTTGCAATACTTTCTTGATCAATCGTTCGACATGGTCCGGAGTCGCTATGCCTATCGTATCTGCAATGCTGATCCGATCTGCCCCAGCTTCAATCGCTCGCTTCAGAACGCTCAGTACTTGTTCCTCGGAAACATCCCCTTCATATGGACAACCAAAGCTAACAGCGATCGAGAAACATGTCCCAATACCGTCTTTTTTTGCTTGTCCTACAAAGCTCGAAAACTGTGAAATGCTTTCATCGATCGTCATGCCGATGTTTTTCTCGTTAAATGTTTCTGTTGCTGAACTTACCCAATTTACTTCAGATAAATTATGGAGCCTTGCCCGATTAAACCCTTGTAAATTGGGAACGAGTGCAACTGCTTCTAGAGTTGGCAAATGGGTGATTGACTCCAACACAGCAGATGCATCGGCCATTTGAGGCACCTTTTTCGGATGAACAAACGATGTTGCTTCTATTTTAGATATACCCGACTCAACTAATAGTTCAACAAGTTTTGTCTTATTCTCTGTTGATACTAAAATAGGTTCGTTTTGAAGTCCATCACGCGGGCTGACGTCTATAATTACGACATCCGGCATTTAAATCACACCCTTTTCTTTCAATTTCACAAAGTCTTCGAAAGAAAAATCCATGAATTCCGTATAAATTTCTTCGTTATGCTCACCAAGTTTAGGCCCGCTCCACATAATATCTCCCGGTGTCCTCGACAATTTCGGGACGATTCCAGGAACCAACATCTCCTCACCACTCGGCAATAGTACTTTCTGCAACATCTCACGAGCAATATAATGCTCATCTTTCACAATGTCTTCTATGCCGTAAATTGGACCTACCGGAACAGAAACATCATCTAACATTTGTTGCACTTCTTTTAAAGTATGGAGTTTTGTCCATTCCTCAATCGTTGCATCTAGAAATTCAACATGGTCTGCCCGTCCTTGATTCGTTCCATATTTCGGATTAAAAGCAATATCTTCTTTTCCCATAGCCTTCATGAGACGTTCAAATATGCGGTCACCATTTCCACCGATTACAACATGTTTTCCGTCCTTACATAAATAGGTGTTTGAAGGTGCAATCCCAGGTAATGTACTACCTGTACGCTCCCGAACTTCACCTTTCAAATCATATTCCGGAAGAATACCTTCAAGCAAACTAAAAACAGATTCATAGAGTGCTACATCGACAACTTGACCAATTTTCTCCGGATCTTCATCTCGTGCACGTAACGACATAAGCGTTCCAATTACCGCATATAGACCCGCAACCATATCACCAAGGGCAATCCCTACACGTACGGGCGGTCGATCGGGATAACCCGTTAAATACCGCAAACCACCAATTGCTTCTGCCACACTACCAAAACCGGGTTTCTCTTTATAAGGACCTGTTTGTCCGTAACCCGAAATACGAGTCAATATTATGGATGGGTTAATTTTTTGTAATTCCTCAAAACCGAGCCCCCATTTTTCTAGTGTTCCTGGCTTAAAATTCTCGAGTACAATATCCACTTTTTTTACAAGCTTTCGAACGATGTCTTGCCCTTCTTTTTCCCTAAGATTTACAGTAACCGACTTTTTATTTCTTCCTTGGACATACCACCATACAGAAGTTTCTTTATCCATAACACGCCAATTTCGCAGGGGATCACCTTTTGTCGGCTCTTCAACCTTAATCACTTCTGCTCCAAATTCCGAAAAGATTTTTCCAGCGAATGGCGCGGCTACAATATTTCCTAATTCCAGTATCCTAATTCCATCCAATGGCTTTTTATTCGTCAAAACAAACTCCTCCTACTTCTTCTCAAACAATTCCATAAACACCTTATAATCGCTTTTCACATGTTCTCTCATGAGATGTTTTGCTGCATCTGCATCTTGGTTAACAATTGCTCGGTATATTTTCTGATGATCCAGAACCGCATTTTCTGTGCGTAATGGGTCACCTTCAAGTATTGCCTTCCTATAAAAGCTACTCACACCACGCAATTGGGTAATCATCGATATTAGAAATGGATTACCTGTTGCTTCTACTATTGATTCATGAAAACGATGATTGGCATCATTAATAATTCTTAAATTCATTTCTCCAGATATTTGATTTGACTGAATAAAGCACGATTCAATTTCTTCCAACATCTCTGTTGAGCGTCGCTGGGCTGCGTAATAAGCGGCTAACGGCTCTATTTCAACCCGACATTCAAAAAGGCTTCTATACTCTTCAATCGTAGGTTTTACAACAGTAACTCCACCTGATTTATTCACTGAAAGCAAACCGTCTTTTTCCAACATTCGTACAGCTTCTCGAATTGGACTCCGGCTCACTTTTAATTCTGACGAAATTTTTTCTTCTATTAAACGATCTCCAGGCTCAATATCCCCATAAATAATCGCTTCTTTTAAATATTCATACACCTGTGATTTCAAAGTTTCACGTTTCTTCACAATTGGCTTGATGATTCACACCCCCCTGACGCTTCGTCGACGGTATACAATTATGTCTTCATTCAGAATATACAAAGGAGTTGTATTAGTCAATCATATTTTTATTTATTAATTCGAAAGTTATGTATTATGTTGGATAATGGGTATACAGTAGAGAGAGGCTATTTAAAGGAGCGTGTTCTTTGTGAATCCCATGTTTGATGAAATGCAAAAGAGAATGAATCATCTGGGTAATTTAAATAACTTTATTGAGGATTTATTTGAAAAGATTCCTGGCAATTTGATTTCAAAAAAACAGCAGAAAAAATTGATGGATGTTGTGATGAACGATGATGAATTGAAAAATTTACTGGAAGGGTTAAAAAACCCAAGACCTCCACGCTTTGTGCTTGTGGGACGGACAGGCGTTGGTAAAAGCAGTCTCATCAATGCAATGAGTGGGCATTATTTGGCTGAAGTAAGTGACGTTGAAATTGGAACGAAGGAAGCACGTCGCTTCACATATGAATCCGATGGACAAGTATATTTTGAAGTCATAGACACGCGCGGTATAGGGGAATCCGAAACGTTTAAAATAAAAGCTGAAGAAGATTTGCTTGAAGTCATTCGCGATTTTAATCCAGACGCGTTGTTGTTTCTACAAAAGGCAACGGAGCGGGCACATATTGACAAAGACATTGAAATTACAAAACGGATCATGAAAAAAGCGAATGTCGAACTTCCACTTGTAGGAATCATTACGCATATTGACGAGTTGCATCCTTCACGCGAAAAAAATCCGTCCCAATATCCTGTCGAAAAAAAGGAATTGATTCGTGAAAAGAAAGCTCAGCTGATGCGGATTTTCAATGAATACGATTTAAAATACTCTTCAATTATCCCCATTTCTTCATATATCGAATGGAGTAATACGACGGACACTCCAGAAATTAAACGAACGATGGATTTTGACGGACGTTACGGAATCGAGGAACTGCTCGATTTTTTGGAAAGCAGTATCGATGTGAGAGCGGCAATCCATCTGGGAATGACGATTCGGCTCAATAAAGTTGCTGAGAAAATTGCAAATCGCTTTATTAAAGTGTTTTCAGCGGTTGCAGCTACCGTTGCACTCAGTCCAATTATTGCGACCGATATCGCAGTCCTTTTAGCTCTCCAGACGATACTTCTAATGATCGTTGCGTACTTATCCGGTCGTGATTTAGAATTCAAAACAGCACGTGAATTGCTCATCTCGCTCGGCGGAATCGGGGCTACTGGATTCACCCTTCGAATGATTGCCCAACAAGGGAGTAAATTCGTAAACCTAGTATTACCGGGAGCGGGATCCGCGATTAGCGCAAGCATCGCAAGCGGTGGAACCTATGCAATCGGAAAAGCAGCCGTTGCCTACTATTTAAAAGATATTCCAGAATCCCAGCTGAAGAACGTCGTCAAAGAAGCACGCGAAGAGTTTGATGGATTGAGTGAGTAAGATTCGGTGAGGTTTTTGCAAATACGTGATTAAACTAAAAAAACAGGCTCGCCTTCCCTCAAATAAATCGAGGGTAGACGAGCCTGTTTTCTATTCATACACATCATTTGATGATGGATAAATTCCATTTCCATTTCGCGTAAAGGGCGAGCATTATGAAGTTGGCCGCGGAACTAATCACCGTGCCATACGCAATCGCCGATGCCCCCATCGAATCGAGCAGTAAAAATATGATTCCGATATTTATCATAAAAACACTAATTAAGCTGAAAATAACGGGAGTCATCGAGTTCCCTTTTGCATAATAAAACCTGGTAATATATGTACTTCCCGCTAAAAACAACATCGACAATGAAAATATTTGGAAAATTGGCACTGTCATTAACACAGATTCATTATCAAAGTTTCCGTGTTCAAAAATCAATCGAACAATCGGCTCCGAAAAATAGTATGCAATTGCAGTTGTTGGTATGAGGAGCACACTTAAATACTGCAATCCTCTTTTATACAGCGCACGAATTGTTTCCGTGTCCCCTTCACCCTCTTTTTTACTTAAGAGAGGGTAGATTACAGTTGTCACCGCAGTCATCATAATGGCTTGTGGAAAACCTGTTAATTTCGATGCGTAATTTACAGCGGAAATCAATCCTTCATTATCCAACATGGCTGCTACGATTCTATGAATGATAAAGTAAAACTGCAGCGTAGCACCACCAAATAAGATTGGCAGAGCAATTACCCACAACCTCTTAACATCATCCGTCATTTTCAAGACGGGTTTTAAGGAATACAAGTCGGCTTTTCTAAGTCCGATAAACAAAAAGGCTCCCATTAAAATTGCCGAAAGCAACGCGCCTATTCCATATGCCTGTGCCCCGTAAAGTGGCGTTAGTAAGACCGCGATTGCAACAAATGAGAAATTATAAATGAGCACACTGATGCTTGAAAGATTAAACATTCCGTTCACATTCAAAAGCCCGCTCATCCATGTTGACAACACTAGAATAATTGTAGATGGCATCATCCAGAGAAATAAGTTTCGAACCAATAGAAATTCATCGGGCGTTAACGTTTTAAAAACCAAGTTCAATAAAGGCTTCGTAAAAATCATCAATACAGTTGTTAATAAAACCGCAGTGATTATAACGGTCGCAAACGCATTACGTACAAACGGTCCCTTTTCGGATTTCGTCGAATGATAAACGGAAATAAATGCCGTGGTCAGCGCTCCACCAACAACTAAGTAAATGAAATTTGGAATTGTGTAAGCCGTAACAATCGCATCTGCAACATTTGTCGTTCCATACTCACGACTAATCGCGATTTCTCTAAGGAAACCAAACAAACGTGCAGCGATATTAATAATTGCGACGGCCCCAATAATCTTCATTAGTTTACTCAATTTCTCATTCAACCACCTTTAGAAAGTTCCGTTATTCATTCATTTTCTCCCAATTTCTCCGTAAATCGCAAGCAACTTAGATAAAATCGTTTTAAATGAATGCAATTCCACTTTCTTCTGACAAATAAGTTCATCGATTTCAACAGATGAAGAATCAAGAGCTTCAACAATACCTTCTGATAAAGACTGCGAATCTTTTGGTTTCACAAGAATTCCCGCACGGTCATCAAGTAAATAAGATAATCCACCTACATCCGCCCCGACAACTCTCGTTCCCATAGCCATCGCTTCAAGCGCGACGAGACCGAAGCCCTCATGATGAGAAGGAAGAACAAATACATCCGCAGCAGCCATCCATTTCGCGATTTCAACTTGAGATTTGGGTTCTTCAAAATGAACCGATTGAATGTTTTCCTCGTTTAGAACTGTTTCCAATGAAGAAACGAATCCACTGTCTTTCTTCGAACCAATTAAGTAGAGTCCAGTTTCAGGATGACGTACTTGAATGGATTTAAATGCATCCAAGAGTTCCAATAAACCCTTTTCTTTAATAATGTTTCCTACATATAAAACAACTTGGCCGTGAATAGGTAATCCAAGCCGTGTCCGAGCATCTTCTTTCGATAACCGTTTATAAATAGATGTATCCACACCCATACTCATTACTTCGACACGGTCATCCTTAACTCCAAAACGTTCTGTGACGTCTTTTCGCAACTTCTCGCCGACGACAATAACGGTATCTGCTTCCATTAAAATCCGTTTCGTTATTTTAGCAATTGCTGGGCTTTTTGCTGCCATTTTATCGATATCTCCGCCGTGGACGGTTACGACATAAGGTAGTTTAAACACCTTTTTCCCAATCAATGAAATAAAACCGGTCGGGAAAGCATAATGAGCATGTGTTAATGCAAGCTTATTACGATGTACAGCCATATAAAAAAAAGAGCGGAAAAACCACGACATATATTTGAGCAATGTCGTCATTTTTCCTTTGCCTGGATTATTAATCGCAAGTACATCCACATCAAGTCCAGCCGATTTAAGAAGGCCTACTTGATTTTTCACAAAAATACCGAATGTCAAATGATCCTTCGATGGGTACATATTACTCAAAACAAGTACTCTTTTCATTTACTTCTCCTTTTTAAGGGGCAAGAATTGTTCAATCCCGAGCATAGCCATTTCTTTCATATGGTTTGCAAGCTTGTCCGCTTCTGTAATTCTTTCGGGCCATTCTTTGTCCATCGTTTCAAGGACTTGAATTAAAGAGTCTTTCTTCTTAGTTAAATCATCTATCCTAACAGTACGGTCACTCATTCCAACCATCTCCATAAAATCCGCTACTTTATGATGATATGAAATGGCCATTATTGGTGTATGAGCGTTCACGGCAAGGTATAAGGAATGGAGTCTTGTCCCTATAAGTACATCTTGTTTGGCACTAATATCAATAATTTCCGCTGGAGATAAATTATTTTTATTTACATGAACATTTTTTTGGTTGGTCATTCGATTGTAAACATCTTCAGTTACATCTACATCATGTGGGAATTTTGTTGAAAAAAGTGTAATATTGACGTCTTTTTCCTCCAAGATTCGGTCTAAATTATCAGCCATTCCTTGAATATAGTTTTCGTATTTAATATCGTCCGCTTCAGGCCAATACGCAAGATTATAGTAGGGTACGACTGTCACGCCTACATTTAAGATTCGATCTGCCGTTTTTTTATAGTTTACAGAAGACAATGCAAAAGAAGGATCGCCTATAACTTTAATTTCTTTTCGAATACCAATTCGGTTTAATAAATCTTTTGATTTTGGATCGCGCACCGATGTACTTATAGAACGGTTGACTAAATAACGAATGAATAGTTTACCCATCAAAGATGAAATCGGACCCGCACCGCAGCCGTAAACGATGTAAGGTACTTTTCCGCGACGAGCCATGATTCCGTATGAACCATATAACTGAGCTTCGCGATTGTAGAAATCCATCAAAATTCCACCGCCGCCTATGATTAATAAATCGAGATCACGGATAATTGGTGAATTCTTTTTAATGGTTTCAAAGAAAGTAAGCATAGCGGATGACCTTTTATAATATAAAGGTGCCGATGACACGCCAAATCGGTTGGACGTCTGCGGCGGATTATTACTGAACACAAAAATATTTCTAGTCGGCAAATCATATTGAACTTTAACCTGTTCAATGATTCCAGCAAGAATTGCTTCGTCTCCATTATTATTATTACCATAATTTCCGACAATACCAATTTTCATCTATTTTCTTCCTTTATGTAACGATTATCATAATTAATAATTATAGCACAGTTCCTCTTAATTTAGGGAAAAGAAGTGATCGAACCCGTCCGAATTTCATTTCCCGCACAGGCTCTAAAAACCGCCTACTTACTAGCCGTCCGTATCCTTAACGCTGCAAACCGGGACCTTCTTACATCTTCACTGGGTCTGATATTCCACCGCCATCTAGATTAAGCGCAAAATGAGCACTCAATGAGACAGGATAAGTTGCAAAGTCTGACATTGGCATTCCTTTACTATTCCTAATTCTACCATCCACAGTAACGAAAAACACTTTTAAGCCATCTGCAGTGACTGGATTCCGAGTAATTGCGCATTTGCTTCGTGGTTTGATGGGTATATCTACTATCCCGTTTTGAACTAGAAGAAAGCCACTCGGAAGAACTAAATTCGTTCCCTTTCTCTAATCTCTTGAATCGACAGTACTGTACCATTTTGGAATTACACTGTCTCTTCTATAAAAGATGGATTTGTTTAGACGATTTAAATGCAGTATGAAATTGTACGGTTGCGCGTAAGACATCTTTACCCTTCCATCTTTGTTTATAAATCTAATGAAAATGAATTGTCGCAGGATTTATTATTTTGTTAAAGCACCCTTCCATGGTAACAAGACTACCGGCAGAATAATATATTCTACAAATTTCTATAATCTAATTCTCTGCATTTCGACATCCTTTTTAAACGCTTTCTCCTGGTCTAGTAATCTCTGTTCCATATCGCAAGAATCCTTTAATATAGTTTCCTTTCCAGTATTTAAGTGTATTCTTAATAAACCATTAAACTCAAATAACCGCTACGATTGACGGGGTATCCGTTTTCACAGCGGTCATTCTATTAAAGTACTATTACACTCAGTAACAATCTTACACACTTTGTAACCTACTTGTAATATAACTGTAATCTAAACGCTAGGTTGTCTATGTTAAGCTAGTTTCAGATAAAGCACACATACTACATAAAAAAACGTAGCCGTGCGAAAGGGGAATATGAGATAAGTATGAAACGTTTCTTCTATTTGATTATGGCGAGTTTAATAATCTCAACGGCAGTGCCTACAGCGGCATCCGCAAGTACAGTGACATCATTAATTAGTTCTGCTAAAACTTACATCGGTACCCCCTATAGATACGGCGGCACAACAACAGCAGGTTTCGATTGTTCCGCATATGTTCAACGCGTATTTAGTGACAACGGATATTCAGTACCAAGAGATACAAGTTCCCAGTACGCTAGAGGAACTGCAGTTTCTAAAAGCAACTTAGAAACTGGTGACCTAGTATTCTTCAATACTAGTGGCAACAGAGTTTCACATGTTGGAATCTATGTAGGTGCTAGCAATTTCATTCATGCATCAACAAGTAAAGGCGTTATGATTTCTTCAATATACGATCCTCATTACTGGGGAAGCCGTTACGTCGGAGCTCGTCGTGTTCAAAACTTTGCAGAAGCTCCTATTAAAATTAATACGGATGTAGCAGCAGTTGTTACACCAGCTAAAATCCAAGCTCCCGCAAATCCAACTCGTGCAGATATCGCACTAACACTTGCAGAAGAACTTAATTTAAAAGCAACGAACAATCAAATCGCATTTAACGATGTTTCAGAGAGTCATCCACAAATAGCAGCAATCGCTGCGGTTGCTGAAGCTGGAATTTTCACTGGAAGTAACGGTTCATTTAAACCCGATGGTAACTTAACTCGTGCACAACTTGCCAAAGTTCTTGTTGAAGCATTCGGATTAGAAGGTCGTACAGATGTTTCATTTTCAGATGTTCCTAATGACCATTGGGCAAAAGAATACATCGAAATCTTATATCACAATGGGATCACAAAAGGTCATGTTGACGGTAGATTTGGCGTTGAAGAACAAGTTACATCAGTTCAGTTCCAAACGTTTATTGATCGCATTAGCGGTTCTTGACATTAACATTGGGATTTCCGTTCAGGAAATCCCTTTTTTTTATTCTATTCGACAGAATTTCGTTTATTTAGTCATTTACACTCATAGATTTATAGACCAATAGTTGGTAGACTATGGGCTAAGTATCATTAAGGAGGACACAATGAAAACAATCAGATGGGCAGCACTTCTAATTCTAATTACGACTCTCGTTTCTGTAGCCCCAGTACAGTCATCAGCACAGGTCACCTTCTCAGATGTGAAAAACAGCGATGAATATTTTAATGAAGTAAATTACATATCCAGCCTAGGGATCATAAAAGGTTTTCCAGACGGAAAGTTTAAACCGAATGATGACATTACTCGTTTTCAAGCAGCAAAAATGTTAATTATTGCAACTGGTAAACAGAACCATATTACTAATAACGTGACATTCACCGATCTACCATCCAATGCTAAGAATAAAGAGTATTACGATGCGTTAAGTAAGGCGGTTGATTTAGGTTATTTTAAAAAGAAGACTAATGGTTCCATTCAACCCTTCGAAAAGATTAAACGCGAAGAGATAGGATACGCACTCGCTGTCGCATTTAATTTGTCGGAAAAAGTTACAATAGACAAGCCTTTACAAATGGACGATGTCCGAAACCATCAAAATGTAGATAAGTTCAATGGTCTATATTATGCCGGTGTCTCACAAGGTAGCAATGGAAACTTCCTACCAAATGATTTATTAATGCGAAAACAATTTTCTCTGTTCGTTGCACGCTCATTAAGTGATAAGTATTCTTTACCCGTAAAATTCCCTGAACAAACATCCTCAACTTCGTTTGCAAAAGTGAATACGGGAAATGATTCACTAAACATTCGTTCTACACCGTCTTCTAGCAACAATACAATCATCGGTAAACTAAGTACCGGAGATATCGTCGAAGTGGTTGGTACGACCGATGAATGGCTGCACATCATCTATAACAATCAAAGAGGATATATAAACAGTAACCATACTGTCAAAGTGGACTCCATGACACCTCCTGATGTTTCTGTTCCTGAAGTTGTTCCCCCTGTGGAAGAGCTGCCAGAAGTAATTGAACCGGAACCAGAAATTGAATCACCGTCCGAAGTTCCCGTTACGGGTAATGTAATTGGAAAAGTAACCGTGAAAAGTTTAAATGTACGTTCAGGACCAAACACAAGCTTCCCCGTAGTCACTAGTTTTTCTATTGGGAAGAAAGTCGAAGTTCTTTCTCTTGATGGGTACTGGGCAAAGATTCGCTATGACGGCGAAATTGGCTATGCACATAAAACCTTTTTAAAGCTTTTAAACCAATCAAGTACACCGCTTAAAGACCGCATTATCGTTATAGATGCTGGACATGGAGGAACGGATCCAGGTGCATCTAAAAACAGTGAGACAGAAAAAAGTGTTACATTAAAAGTCGCTAGTTTAGTTGAAGCTAAATTAAAAAGAGCGGGTGCAAAAGTGCTTATGACCCGTTCAAATGACACTTATCTTTCACTTGAACAGCGCACCGATTTTGCTAAGAAACATTATGCCGAGACGTTTGTTTCTATTCATGTCAACGCAGCTTCAGCTTCCGCCAAAGGAACTGAGGTATGGATTGATACATCAACGAATCCAAACGGTGCTGAAAGTAAAGTTCTAGCAAGCATGATCCAAAAGAACATCGTAAAAGATGCTAATATGACCGATCGTGGCGTAAAAGATCAACGTTTTTACGTTATCCGCAACAATGACGCTGCTGCAGTGCTCATTGAACTGGGTTTCATCACAAATCCAGATGACTACAAAAAACTGACAAGCAATCAATATTTAGAAATATTTGCAGAATCCATTTATCAAGGGCTTGTACAATACTATTCTGCAAATTAAACAAATAGAACTAGAGAGATGTTTTACATCTCTCTAGTTTTTTTATTTAGATAGATATTAAGTATTTGTAAACTTGTAAACATTAGTTTGTCCAAAAATTCTGTTAGTGGTAGACTTACACTAATGGTGTTTTGTCCCCACTACAATTCACTATGGAAGACAAAGTATCATAAAAAAAGAAAAAGGAAGGTGTTTTTATGTTCAGAAATATTTCCAAAGTATTTGCCATAGGTATTCTACTTTTTAGTATGGCAGGCATAACACCAGTAATGGCGGATACAACAAACACTGCTTCTCCAAGTGATTTCAGTATGACGGTTTTCCACACGAACGACCAGCATGCCCATCTTGCCAACTTCCCAGTAAAATCTGCGCTTCTAAAAAAATTGCGTGGTGAAAAACCTGTTAATTTACTTCTTGATGCGGGCGATGTATTTTCAGGAACGCTTTACTTCAATGAATTTGAAGGACAGGCTGACATCGCAGCAATGAATTATTTAAAATACGATGCTATGACTTTCGGAAACCACGAATTTGACCTTGGAGGTTCCCCGGACGGCCATAAATCTCTTGCTGAGTTCGTCAAAGCGGCACAGTTCCCTATTGTGAGTGCTAACACAGATTTCTCGGCGGACAGCCTGTTCGACGGACTGCAGTCTCACACGTTTCCAGAAAAGCCGGAGAACGGTAAAATATACAACGGAATTATAAAAGAAGTTAATGGTGAAAAAGTCGGGATTTTTGGTTTAACTACTGAAGAAACTGTAGATATTTCTAGCCCCGATAAAGTCACTTTCAGCAATTATATCGAAGAAGCAAAAAAAGCCGTTGCTTCATTTGAAAAAGCCGGTGTTAACAAAATCATTGCGATTACACATATCGGCTATAACGACTCTGATTTGATTGACAATGACATCCTTCTCGCAAAAGGTGTCCCTGGCATTGATATCATTGTTGGTGGCCATACACATGTTAAACTTGAAAAGCCACATGTGATTAATGAAGACACAGTACCTGTCATCATCGTACAAGCAAACGAATACAATAAATTTCTTGGCCAACTCGATGTTACATTTAACAAAGCAGGCGTTATTACTTCACATGAGGGAATACTCTATGAAGTCTCTGTAGATGGCGCGGAGGAAGATCCTGGAGCTCTAGAAATCCTTAAACCATTTGCAGATAAAGTAAAGGAAACAGAAGAGAAAGAAACCGGTGCAAATGCAGGTGTATTCCTAAGCGGTCTTCGTGACCTAGGCGGTGTGCGAGCCGGTGAAACAAATCTAGGAAACGTAATTACAGACGGTATGCTCGCTAAAGCAAGAGAAATTAACCCTAAAACCATTCTTGCATTTCAAAACGGCGGAGGAATTCGCACCTCTATACCTAAAGGTTCAATTTCGTATGGTGATGCAATTAAAGTCCTTCCATTCGGCAATACACTGGCACTAATGGAATTAAGCGGACAGGAAATAAAAGCCGTGTTTGAACATTCCGTTAAAGATTATCCAAAAGAATCAGGTGGTTTTCTACACATTTCAGGCATGAAACTTGTCTTCAATGGTGAAGCAAAATCAGGCGATCGTGTTATTTCTATGACTGTTGATGGTAATGAACTTGAAATGGATAAAATGTACTCAATTACTACGAACGTCTTCACTGCAAAAGGTGGAGATGGCTACGATATGCTGAAAAAAGCATATGAGGAAGGTCGTGGAAGTGAACCTGGATTTAGTGATTGGGAAAACTTCGTAAATCACATGATCACTCTAGGTACTGTAAATGCAGGTGTTGAAGCACGTGTCCTTGCGACAGTCCCGTTTAAAGACACTTTCGTTAAGGATTGGTCGTATTCGTTTATCTCAGATCTTTATTACAGAGATTTGTTGAAAGGAACAACAGCAACAACATTCTCGCCTCACCAAGAGATCACACGCGCGCAGGCAGTATCACTTCTTGTTCGTACATTGGAGTTAACTGCAAAGAACGAGTCCCCTTTTACGGACGTTGCTGGGTATTCTGCTGAAATACAAGCGGAAATTGCAGCCGCCTATGAAAATGGGCTTGTTAAGAAGTCAGACGGCATGTTTAATCCCAGCAAACCAATTACACGTGCTCAATTCGCAGTAATGATTGACCGTGCATTTGAAGTGTATACAGGCAACAAAGTCTCACCAGTCCAAACAGCAACATTTACGGACATCGAAAAGATTGATGCGGAAACGAAAAATGCAATTTCCCTTCTGTCGGAACTTGGAATTGTTTCAGGTTCTAACGGTAAGTATATGCCTGCTAAATCAACAACACGTGAACAGGCAGCTAAAATCATTTCAAACTTCATTTACAATATCAAACAAATGAAAAAAGATGAGTAATACCAGATAGAAAAAACGGTCCAACACTCTCTGTTATGGAGTGTTGGACCGTTTTTCTATTGCTGTTGGACAGCTGTCGAACATATTTTTGGAGCGGCCTTTTTAAGTACTTAACGATTTACTTCCAATTTCACAAGTTCTGAAAAGAGAGTACCATTATCGACTGTCTTTACAAGCCCAACATTCGGTGCGTAGAAATAAAACCAGCCAGATGAATCCTTAACTTCAACTACATTTTTAAATATTCCTGCTTTCGTAGTCACAGTTCGATTCGTAGAAACAACCGTATAGACAGTTGGATCGTGTTTGGATTCAAGGGAGCCCCATACTTTCCCCTCTATTAAAGGATATTCCAATGCAACATAGGGATCTTGTTTCAAATCACAACTGATTGTCCCAATATCTACACAAGAATACTCATACAAACCAGTTTCATCTTCCTTTACGAGATAATAGGCTGCACCATCACCGGATGTTTCCTTCCATAAATCCGCTCCCAAAACACCGTCGTATTTTAAATTTGTATAACGGGTTGTAGAAACAAAGCTTTTTCCTTCATCATAATAAGTCCATGTGTACACCATCTTTTTATTTAAGAGATAATTTTTATCCGTACCTTGTTTATCAGGTTTAAATTTCTCATCCAACATACGCGCTACAAAAACAGCAAAATGCTGGCGTGTCACGTTTAAATTCGGTCGATATGTACCATCTTCATAGCCGCCTGTAATTCGTTCTTCGGCTAGAGTCGAGATATAGTCATGAAAACCATTTGACGGCAAGACATCTGTAAAGTAAGATGCATTTTTCTTAGGCAGTTTTCCGGCTTCCACTATTATTTTGGCCATCTGACCGCGCGTTAATGGACTTCCAGGATCAAAATACTTTGTTCCATCTTTCGCTGTTTTCCCAGAAATAATGCCTAATTCAACTGCCTTCGCTACCTCCTCATAGCCATACTTGCCAATAGTCATATCGGTCAGCATAGGATTTGGGGCCGCAAAATCAGTAATGTTCTTCGATTTTAAAAGCATTTGTACTGCTTGAAGACGTGTTAATGATTTCGTCGGTCCGAATGTCCCGTCAGGAAATCCTCGAATGATATTTTTATTCGTCAAATAACTAATTTCTTGTTCGTATTGGAACACATCCGGAAAGTTAGCATCCGCTTTAACAAACGATATTGGTAGTAAATTAAGTAGTAAAACAAATGATAATAAAATAGCGCTTTTTCTCATTAAAACACCTCTTTTGTAGTTTTAAATCTCATTTACCAACTTGGTAAGTTTAGATGATTCATCGCCCATTTTTCATCATAGATGGCATTTGAACCTGCATCTTTTAGTGGGATAATATGATATCGATTTTGTGCATCTTTGGTTACTGCCGTTGGGAAAAAAACAGGATTTCCAACAACAGTAATCGATTTCCCTCCAAACACCGTTTTCGCAGCAGTTACTCGAGCAATTCCGCCGATATTTGTTGAATCGAATTGCTGTGCAGAATAGAAATTTCCAATCGAATAAAAAATCTCTGTATCTTCAATCCTATCGTGTTTTTGTAAGACATGTGGATGATGTCCAAATAGTACATCTGCCCTTTGTTCCGCTACAAACTGTGCAAGATCCACTTGTTCCTTGGATGGTTCAAGTTGATATTCATTGCCCCAGTGTAATGAAACAATCAGTACATCGACACGCTTTTTAAGATCCGTTATCTCTTCTTGTATACGCTCTCGGTCAATAAGAGAAACTAAATATTCTTTTCCTTCCGGCACGGGAATCCCATTTGTCCCATATGTATACGCTAGAATTCCCAGACGTACACCGTCGACTTCAACAATCCGGTCCTCGGCTTGGTCCAGAAAAGATGTATACGCGCCGACATAGGGCATATCGTATTCGCCCATATATCCAATCGCATTCATGACACCAGTTTCCTTCCTGTCAATCGTATGGTTATTCGCAATGGACAGCATGTCTACACCGTTTGCTTTTAAATCTCTGATAATATGTTTTGGACTATTAAAACTTGGATAACCCGACAATCCGAGTTCAACACCACCAGGCATCGATTCTTGATTGGCAAGAAGAAAATCGATACTTGTCAACTTATCCTTAACATTAGCAAAAGCAAAATCATAATTTTCATACGTGAATAAAGGATGATGGAGAAGAATATCACCTATCATTCCAATCGAAATTGTTGTTGAATGAGAGTCTATTTGTGAAATACTAGGTACGTTTTCTCGTACAGTAAAGTCAGTTGGTATTATCACAGATTCAGTATTTTCTGGTAGGCAACCTCCTAGAAAAACTATTGAAAAAAATAGCAGTACACCATTTCGCCTCAATCGTCTATCCCCTATTCTACTTGAAGTGTTACTTCTATTATAGTGTATTACAATAATAATAACAGGCAAAAAAACCATAAGCCGTCTACTTAAATGACGAATCATGGTTTAAACTATTAATAGACTAATTGTTCACTTAATCCGTTAATACAAATTCATATTTCAGATGCGCCTAAAGGATTCATGGTCGAGCATATTGCGCGTAATAGGGTCACCTTCACTACCAAGTAAGCCATACCCCAATCCAAATCGAACACCATCCATTACCAACTACCTTCATGACCTAATGTTGCCTATTGAATTCCCCCCTGTGTTAGGCTAGTTGTCGTTTAAAGCTCACCTGTTATAATTAATAGATGGAGGTTATACGACATGAATAAAAGAAATGGCACGAGATATTCACAAAAGTTTAAAGAAATAGCCATCGCTAGAATGATGCCCCCGGATAACGAAACAATCAAAAGCATATATCATCTTAACGATAGGTTTCACTGGGCTCTAAGGGAATCCTATAATAAAAGATTTAAGTCCCGCTTTGTAGCATCAAAACGGAACGAAACTACAAATAATTAGACACTTTATATTGCTGTTCCTAATTTCTTTACAGTTTTCCATAAAATAAACGGTTTTAGATAGGACTTGGCATAAGTCCAACAACCATAAAAGGTTAATCATTAATTAGTGGAAGTCTTATGATGTATAGTACGTACTAATGCCGACGTAGCCACAGGGCGTAGCGCTTTTAGTCGGTCTGCTCGTTAACATGGGATAGATAACCATCTCGAATCTATGATAAAATATATGCTACTGTGAAAATGCTTCCCAACTACAACCATTACTAGCTCAATAATCGTACTAACCCATCAACGCTGGCACTAATCTTGCATCACAACTATCGAGATATACTAAATGGAGGGTTCATACATGAATACAGTTTATGAAACGAGAAGAAAGAAACTTGAAAATTATCTTGGAGAACAACAAATCGAATTGGCTATGATTACCGCACCGTCAAACGTTTTCTACTACACTGGTTTTAACTCGGACCCACATGAAAGATTTATGGCTTTGGTTTTCGACATGCGTAAAGGAGAAATAACTTTATTTGTTCCGTTACTTGATGAAAGTTCCGCAGCCTTGGCATCTGACATTCAAAAAATCATTCCGATTTCTGACGCAGAAGAACCATTTGAAGTCGTATCAAATACTTTGGGTGCAGATATTGCCACTTTTGGTGTCGAGATGAAAGCATTAAGCTTATTCCGATACAATGGTTTAAAGAGTTTTTATCCTAAAGCAACAGTGAGTAATATTGAGGATGCTGTTAACGCACAAAGAATTAAAAAGTCTGCCCATGAAATTAAAGCAGCTCAAAAAGCTATTGATATTATCGAAAAAGTGTTAGCGGAGGGAATTAAAACTGTTAAAATTGGTATGAGCGAGAACGAGTTAACTGCGGAATTGGAATTTTTAATGAGGAAATTTGGAGCAGACGGCCCTTCATTTTCAACAATCGTCTTATCTGGTGAAAAGTCTGCACTTCCACACGGTTCACCTGGAGAACGCGCTTTTGAAAAAGGCGATTTCTTATTAATCGATATGGGCGTAATTAAAGACGGATATTGTTCAGATATTACACGGACATTTGTCATCGGAGAAGCTACTGAAGAACAAAAAGCGATCTATCAAATTGTTTTAGAATCAAACAAAGCTGGTATTAACGCAGTTAAAGCCGGCGTTGAGTTGAAGAGCATTGATATTGCAGCTCGTAATGTCATTAGTGAAAAAGGGTACGGCGATTACTTTAACAACCGTGTTGGACATGGACTCGGAATTGAAGTTCACGAAGAACCTTCTGTTCACGAAGGCAATACCGCCATAGCCGAAAAGGGGCTATTATTTACAATTGAACCAGGTATCTATTTGCCCGAACTAGGCGGAGTACGTATCGAAGATATTGTTTATATTAATGATGACGGCGAAGCACAAGTATTAACTTCTTACCCCAAAGAATTACAAGTTCTTTAATTCTAATTAAAGTTAGTTATAAATCGAGGTCTTATAGCAATGGTATTAGGATAGAACTTCTTTCCTATTATCATTCTTTAAGGCCTTTTATTTTCTCTTTTATTTATCTTCTCACTCTTTATTCATAGAATTTTTGGAACTTTCACTTTCCTGTCGAGATTCTAAGGTGATTATACTATAATAGACTTATAGGTTTATTTTTCAAAAAACTGTTGGAGTCAATTTACAATTACTTATTTGAGTTATATAGACGAACATTTAGTATGTTTTGTTTTTAATTATCCTACTTATGAAATTGATTTGATTACTATTTTTATTCCAATCCTCTTAAACTGATGGTTTGGATACTTCACTAAACATTACAAGGAGGTAAAAAGCTATGCAACTCATAATTCAACAAAGACAAGATCTAAGTTTAGTTATGACTTCCGAGTTAAGACAGGCTATCGAACTTTTACAATACTCCACTTACGAACTTTATCAGTACTTGATTGAGCAGGGATTGGAAAACCCACTTATTGAACTCGAAGAAATAGAAGATGACTCTTTGTATAAAGCAAATTTGAATTCTAATGCTTCAACATATGGCTCAATTGGATTACCCTTGGACTATGTGGAAAGTGAAAAAAGCGGGATGAGGAGCAATTTGTTACAACAAGCGTCATTCTTATTTCGTGGTAGTGAATACCAAAATCTACTTAAGTTCATTATTTACAATTTGGATGACAACGGGTACTTATCTCTGGATAATTATGATTACAATTTAACTTTTAATGAGCAAATGATTGAAAAAGGCATTCATCTACTCCAGCAAGTTGGCCCCGTAGGTGTTGGAGCACGTAATTTAAAAGAATGTTTACTTTTGCAAATTACATACGAATTCCCTGAAGAACAATTGGCTAAATATTTAGTTGAAAATCATTTGGATTTGCTTGCGAATCGTAAGTGGGATGACATTTCTTTTCAAATGAGTCTTCCTTTATCTCAAGTTAAAGCTATCTACGATTTTATTAAGACATTAAACCCAAAACCATGTTCGGGCATTTCTGATTTCACAACAGAATACTTAAATCCTGACATTATTGTTGAATACAAAAATGATGGTCTTTCATACTATTTAAATGACCGCTATTTACCTAAAGTCCGCTTGAATAGCGACTATACAAGCTTACTCAAGGGAAAAAATGATACATCAAAATATCTTAGTAAACACTATAGCAGCTATCAATGGTTATTAAGCAGTATTGAACAACGGCGAATTACGATTACTAAAATCGTCATGGTCATTCTCGAAAGACAAGCCCGTTTTTTCAAAGATGGATTCATCTCCTTACAACCATTAACATTAAAGGAGGTCGCTGATGAGATTGATATGCATGAATCGACCGTTAGCAGAGCCACTGCAAATAAAATCATTCAAACACCTCAGGGTACCTTTGATCTTCGAATGTTATTTACGTCTAAGTTAGATACAACCAACGGCGATAGTATTTCCCAAACTACAATGAAAGCGCTTTTACAACACTATATTGCACAAGAAAATAAACATAAGCCATTTTCTGATCAAAAAATCGCCAACTACTTTAATACCGATAAAGGTATTAAAATTTCTAGACGTACAATTAGTAAGTACAGAGAGGAAATGAACATTCCCTCCTCGCGTATGCGTCGGGAGATACAGATATAATAGTTTATAAAAATAAAAGTAAGGCCCTCTGAATGTACTAATCAGAGGGCCTTACTTTTATTCATACGACTAATAAATCAACCTACATGACAACAATATCTACAATGGCAAAGCCAACTTATTTGAACATCTTAATCTCTTCATCGTACTCTTTACCTTTAACTTCGCCATTTACAATTTTACCGGATTCTCCGTGAATATCTTCCTCGGAAAATACGTCTTCTTTAATTGGATATTCTAATTTAGCTTCTCCAAAAGGAAGTGCTCATCGAATAGGGGTAACTGTTTTGATAGCTGAGAATTCCTTAAGCGCTATAGAAACATGCTTCAAAGCTTCTTCCATCTCAATTAAACTTTTTTGGTTCTTTGCGCTTAAAATCTTCATATACTTTTCCTGAGATTCTGCACCTACTTAAATTTCTTCTAATAAAAATCCTTTTCGCAAGGTATCCTTTGGATCTACTAAGAACTGGTGGATACCTGTTAAAAATGCTTCTCCAGTTACTTTTGGAATGACGGCATTGTGTTCGCCAACTTTTGATTTGAACTACCACCACTTACACGTTGTTTAGAAGTGGTGGATTCCTAAGAACACCCGTGTACCCACAAGTTGTGAATTTAGGCTATCCCCGCAGTACCTGCGGTTAATCGCAATGCTTCTTTGCGAAGATTCAAGCTTGCGTTCAGATCTCTATCATGATGCGTTTTGCAGGACGGACAAATCCAGTTACGCAGAGCGAGATTCTTTACGTCTTTGTGTTGATGATTGCACGTTGAGCATAACTGACTGCTTGCGTAATTTCGAGCAACGACAACAGTTTTCTTGCCGTACCAGGCAGACTTATAGGTCAGCATCGTTCTAAAGGTAGACCAGGAAACTTCACTGATTGCCTTTGATAAGTGTTTGTTTTGGAGCATTTCAGACACAGCTAAATCTTCTATGCCGATGATGTCGTGGTTTTTGACAATCTGGCTAGAGATTTTATGCAAGTAGTCTGTACGAATATTGACCATCTTCTCGTAGATGCGAGCGACTTTTCGACGTTGTTTTTGGTAGTTTTTAGCCTCGGACAGCTTGCGTCTTTGCTTGATGGCAAGACGCATTCGCCTCGAAAGGATACGCTGCTCCTTTTGGAGCTTCTTCTCGATGCTTTTAAAGTGCCTTGGATTGTCGTATACAGTTCCATCAGACAGAATTGCGAAATCCGAGAGACCCAAATCAATGCCCACGGTAGAACCTGTTTGAGCGAACGTTTCCGTTTCACATTCCACTAAAAGGGATACGAAGTAGGCCCCGCTCGGTATCCGTCGGACTGTCGCACTGAGTATGCGGCCTTCTATATCGCGACTGTTTGCGAATTGAACCCAGCCAAGTTTAGGCAACTTTAATTTATTCCCAGAGATGCTGACCTCAGGGTGTTGATTTTTCTTTTCGATGTTGGTTTTGTACGACTGTACGGCATTTCTTTTGCTTTTAAAGCGAGGTGCCTGATTCTGTTTCTTAAAGAAACGATCAAAGCCATCGGCAAGGTCTTTCAGCGAAGATTGTAGAGCGTGTGCGTCGACTTCTCTTAGCCAGTCAAACTGTTCTTTCAGTTCGATTGTCTGACTGGAACACTTCGAATAAGAGAGACCTTTGCCCGTCGTCTTGTATGCATGATTCCATGCATACAGAAAATGATTGAAGACAAATCGACTGCAGCCAATGGTTTTCGCAATCAAAACTTCCTGTTCTTTTGTAGGATATAACCTGAATTTGAATCCTTTATGCACAGTGGACATACAAATCGACCTCCTTCACATTTTATTGACCTTGCTTTTGGATATAGTCTTGAATGACTTCAAGTGTGACGCCGCCCGTCGTCAACAAGCAAAACCCTTTTGACCAGAAGTGCTCTTTCCACAACATTTGTTTCACTTCATGGAACTCTTTCTTAATCATACGGGAGCTTGCACTTTTGTACGCATTTAGAAATTTGGTCAACTCCGTTTTGGAATGTGTTTTAAATAAAATATGTACATAATCCTTATCGTCATTCCATTCAAGCAGTGTGATGTGATAATTCTCCCCAAGGGTGATGAACATATCTTCTGCAAATTTAGAGATGGATGTGTTCAACACTTTTTCACGGTATTTGTTAACCAAAACCAAATGATACTTCAAACTGAACACTGAATGATTATTGCTATCTAGCTTCATTTGTATAACAAATCTTTCCTGTCTATGAGTCTGATTATACTGATAATAAGGAAAAGAAACAATAAAAGCTGTTGCTTCGCAAGTTAAAATTCACCCGCCCACTTATCAAAGAACGATTGAAGTGGAGGTACTCTTTTAACTGAGATTGATAGATAGGATTTCACCGACAAACTGGCCATCTGTTATGCCCTCGTGAACAAAACTGGCTTTGTCTTTAAGAGTTCCATCCTCATAAAGTGTCGCAAGCCTTGCACATGTACCGGTTCCACAGGGTGAGCGATCAACCTGCTCATCAGCGAAAATCGTTACGTTTCGTAAGTCTGCTTTGGGATCAACTGGATCATCTGAAAAAATAACACCGTAAATTCCATGAAGTCCACTTTCAAGTGGGTGAACAACTTTCATATGCTCTTCAATATAATGTTTGATTCTTGTTCCCCATTTTTGAATCGCAGGTAAGTCTTTCCTATTTACTTTCAGTCCGATATCTTTACTTTGTGCAACTGCATAAAATGCACCTCCAAAAGCGATATCTACATTAAATTCATACTCATCTATTTTAATCGGAAAATCTTTCTTCAATACAAAGGACGGTACGTTTTCAAAGGATACCGATTCCACGACTGTCCCATTTATTTTAGCATACGCGACAACTTCTCCCGCTGGACTATCGATGATAAACTTTTGATTTTTTTCCGTTACTTTAAACCTACCTGTTTCAATACCCATCGTGATTACACCAATAATACCATGTCCACACATTGTACTCCAACCTTCATTATGTAAAAATAGTACACCAAAATCAGCATGTGTACTTGCTGGTGGTGTAATAATACAGCCATACATACCATGGTGTCCACGTGGTTCTAACATTAGAACTTTTCTTACATCATCCAAATGCTCAATGCAGTATGCTCGACGCTCTAATTGAGTTTCTCCTTTTATTTCAGGTAAGCCACCCGTAATAATTCGTAGAGGTTCTCCTGCTACGTGAACATCAACGGTTGTGTACATGTTATCAATAATCAAAATACTCTCCCCAATCTCCCTATCTAAAAGTAGGGCTGCAATTACTATACTCACAATGTTAGTTTAATTAAAATATTCTGTCAAACAATTAATTATATAACTTTAAAAAAAGTACTATTATTTCATAGTGAACATAAATTGGGGAATTAAGTATAGATAATAGTATTGGAGATAAAATCAAAGATTATAGAAGCATCGTAATAATTCATTGAATAACTAAATTGTTTTTTGTTGGTGTTTAGGGGAATTATAGCTTTTATTCAAACATTGCTTTATTGGCATAGATATAGAAAACTCCCCTACTGCCTTAGCCAGGGGAGTTTTCCGAGTTATTTATACGTTCGCGTACATGATCTCTTTGAAACGCTCAATCGCTTTTTGTGTGTTTACTTTATGACCCGATTCATTTAACGTTTGCCCAATCAATTGAATGGCTTTTTCCAGCATTTGTTCCGTTGTATTTCCCATATGACCTATCCGGAATGCTTTCCCCGCTAAATGAGCAAGTGATCCCGCAAGAATTACTCCTTTTTTCGCAAGTTCACCTCGGAATGCTGCGTCATCTATTCCTTCAGGATATAAAATACAACTTAAAGTTGAAGCCGCAACTCCTTCTTCCGCTAGAGCTGTCATGCCGAATTCTGCCAGACCCGCTCGAACTGCCTTACCATATGCAGTGTGCCGAATATAACGGTTTTCAAGACCTTCTTCTAGAACGAGTCTCATACCTTCAGCATACGCGTATATTAAATTCACTGGAGGCGTTGCAAAGTATTTAGAAGGATCATTCATGATTGGAATCCAATTGTTAATATCCGTATAGTAGGCCGGAATGCGACCAAGTTGTTTCCTAATTTCAAGTGCAGACTGATTGAACGCAACAACCGCAAGTCCCGGTGGAACGCCAATCGCTTTTTGTGAACCGGTTAACACGATGTCGATTTTATAATCCGGATGACCATAGCATTTACTCATATCTTCCTCAATCGCAGCCGTTGCAACGACCCCATCTAGTATTACGAGGGCCCCGTGTTTTTTTATTACCGGAACGAGAGCATCTAAGTCTGCTACAACACCCGTCGACGTATCTCCGTGCGTAATCGTAACCGCCTTATAGTTCTTTTTCGATAATTCATTTTCAACATCTTCTACATTTACTCGTTCTCCCCACTCCGACTGAAGTACATCTACTTCAATGCCAAAAGCTTCCCCAAGTTTAATGAATCGGTCACCAAAATAACCGTGGCTTATGACCAATATTCGTTCGCCAGCTGCAACGGTATTGACGAGCGCCATTTCCATTGCAAGTGTTCCAGAACCAGCAATCACAAATACTTCTCCATCGGTCTGGAACATCTCTTTGGTCTGATCAATCGCGCGTTTATAAATCTCCACAAATCTCGGGTCTGTATGACTCCGCGTTTCCGACGCCAGTGCATCATAAATCGAATCCACAACAGGCGTTGGCCCTGGTATCAATAACATATCTTCGTTCCTCATTATCCATCCCCCTAGTATGTTTTTAACCATTCTATCTTATATTCATTCCATATTCGACAGCAGAAACCCTTTATCTTGGTGCCGATTGGTGATGTGCTACGAAATTGCTGAGATGTGCAACGAATTCGCGGAGATGTGCAACCAATCGGCCGAGGTGTGCAACCAATTCTCCGAGATGTGCCACGAACCACAAACTGTTGGTAGAGTCCATATAATTGTGTAAATAGGAAAAGGCATTTTCCATTCCTTATGTTAAAATGTTTTCAACGACGATAAACATTTAGGAGGAATGGAAAATGACCTTACTTAATTTTACTATAGATATGGATAATTTAAAAGATACAGTTATGAATTCAAATATGGAATCAGTTGTCAAATCAACAATTATTTTAGTATTGAATGAGTATATGGAAAAAGAACGTGACGACTATTTAAAAGCAGGATCCTATGAAAGATCTGAGGACCGCGTTGACTATCGTAACGGCTATTACGAAAGGGATTATACGATTAGCGTCGGTCGAATCACGTTAAAGGTACCGCGCACAAGGCAAGGTGAGTTCTCCCCTTCTGTTTTTGAACGGTACGCTCGCTGTGAACAAGCTTTAGTATTATCTATGCTCGAGATGGTTGTAAATGGCGTCTCGACTCGCAAGGTAACCAACATTGTGGAACAGCTTTGTGGAGAAAGTGTTTCTAAATCATTCGTTTCATCCTTAACTGCCAAGTTGGATCCAATCGTGAAAGAGTGGGCTGAGCGGCCTTTAAATACAACTTATTATCCTTATCTTTTTTTGGATGCAATGTACATTAAAGTACGTGAACACCATCGTGTTGTATCGAAAGCAGTTTACATCGCGATTGCGATTAACGAGGCTGGATACAGGGAAATTCTAGGTATGAAAGTGGATCATAACGAGAGTTATGAAAGCTGGGCTAACTTCTTACAGAGCCTTATCTCTAGGGGCTTACAGTCTCCAAAACTGGTCACTTCAGATGCGCATAAAGGCTTGAAAAAAGCAATCCAAGAAAAGTTTTTAGGAACGGCTTGGCAACGTTGTACTGTTCATTTCAGAAGGAATATTGCAGATTGTTTTCCGAAAAAAGATTGTGATGAAGCTAGAAGTCTTTTAAACAGTATTTTTGCTGCAGAAGATGTAGACACTATTCGCCGACTGAAAGATTTGTTTTTCGATAAATTTTCAGAGGAAAAGCGATTTGAAAAAGCACTTACCATACTAGATGAGGGATTCGACGACGCGATACAAAACCTTAATTTTCCGTTAAGACATCGTAAATTTATTCGTTCTACAAATCATTTAGAACGTCTTAACCAAGAGGTGCGTCGACGTGAACAAGTTATCAGGATTTTCCCAAATACCCAATCGGCTTTTCGTTTAATTGGGGCAGTTTTAATGAGTTATACAAAGGGAAACAAAGGGTGGGAAAGAAATGTTTTCGGTCAATCTGCCGGTTCCCAAAAACAGCAGGACGCACAAGTATGACGAGTAGCGACTTGACATGGAGCCTCTGCGGGCATAATCATCCAGCCTAAAGAGCCGGCTTTTTTAAAAAAGTCGGCTCTGCCCAGACAGGCTATCATGCCCGCCACTCCAAGTAAAGTCGCGAGTTAGTTAGCCATCGCGTGAATTCTATACACGAAGTGAAAAGTTGAAAACACGATTAAGGGAAAGTACACAAGACTATGGACTTGACTAAACTGTTTGACAATCCGCAAATAAAAACGACTTTCTTCCGCTATTCGGGAAAAAAGCCGTGTCTATTTCATTCTTCGTGTGAACCGATGCAGCGTTCACATTCATATAATAAAGATTCTACTTTTTCGATGATTTCACAACCGCATTCACGACAGATTTTCGTCGCTTGCTCTGAATTCTTCATACTAGATCCCCTCCTTCTATATTATTGAACATTCATCTCTTCATTCTGGGTAGCACGTTTTCTCGCTTTTGCCTCAATCCGACGTTTGTGTAAAATGGGTTCCGTGTATCCGTTTGGCTGATTGAATCCTTTAAACACCAAATCACAAGCCGTGGAGAACGCAATGGATTCATCATAGTTCGGAGCCATCGCTTGATAATATTTATCGCCCGCATTTTGCTTATCGACAACTTTTGCCATGCGTTTCAATGTTTCCAGAACTTGTTCTTCGCTACAAACTCCGTGGTGCAGCCAGTTGACAATATGTTGGCTGGAAATTCGTAACGTTGCACGGTCTTCCATCAATCCGATGTCGTTGATATCCGGAACTTTTGAGCATCCAACCCCTTGGTCAATCCAACGAACGACGTATCCTAAAATTCCTTGTGAATTATTGTCGAGCTCAGCCTGAATTTCATCTGGAGTCCATGTCGGATTTTGGGCGAGCGGGATTTCCAATATTTGATCGTTCAGCTCTACGAAGCGATCGACATTTTTTTGGACGTTCTCAACATTCACTTCGTGGTAATGAAGGGCATGCAATATCGCCGCAGTTGGTGATGGAACCCAAGCCGTACTTGCACCTGATTTCGGGTGAGCAATTTTCTGCTCGAGCATCGCACTCATTAGATCTGGCATCGCCCACATTCCTTTTCCGATTTGGGCGTGACCTGGTAATCCACAATTTATGCCGACCGCCACATTAGACGTTTCATAAGACTGAAGCCAAGTTGTTGTTTTCATTTCATTTTTCCGAATCATCACTCCGGCTTCCATTGACGTATGGATTTCATCTCCCGTACGATCCAGGAAACCTGTGTTAATAAAGGCAATACGGTCTTTCACTTCATAAATACAGGCTTTCAAGTTCAAGGATGTTCGACGTTCCTCATCCATCAAACCGATTTTCAGTGTGTGTCGTTCCAACTCTAAAATATCTTCAATCGCATCAAAAAGTTTATTCGCAAAAGCTGCTTCTTTAGATCCGTGCATCTTTGGTTTCACAATGTAAATCGATCCTTGTTCTGAGTTTCTAAATTGCACGTCCGCTGCTAAATTATGTTTGGCAATTAAAGCGGTCATCACACCATCCAAAATACCTTCTGGAATTTCATTACCGTTTTTATCAAGAATCGCATTGTTCGTCATTAGATGTCCTACATTTCGAACAAACATAAGAGATCGACCCGGTAACGTAAGGCTTCCACCTTTTGGCGATGTATACGTTCGGTCCGCATTCAGCGTTCGTGTAACAATGTTTCCGCCTCTGCCAAAAGTTACGGTTAAATCACCTTTCATTAACCCAAGCCAGTTGCGATAGACGGCCACTTTATCGTCCGCGTCGACAGCTGCAATTGAGTCTTCACAGTCCATAAGTGTGGATAATGCGGATTCTAAATAGACATCCTTTACACCGGCAGTATCATATTGACCAATTTTATCCGTAGCGTCAATTTGGATTTCAATATGCAGACCGTTATTCACGAGGAGTAGTGCTGTCGGGGCTTCCCCCGTCCCCTGATAACCCGCAAACTTTTCGGTTTCAATTAATCCTGTTCGTTCTCCGTCACAAAGTGTTGCAAATAGTTCACCATTCACAACTTGGTAATTCTCAACATTTAGATGTGATCCTCTTGCTAAAGGTGCGGTTGTATCCAGAAACGTTTTGGCATACGTAATTACTTTCGCACCCCGTAGAGGATCGTAGCCTTTCTGATACAAAACATCTTCACTACCCGGAATCACATCTGTTCCGTAAAGTGCATCGTACAGACTTCCCCAACGAGCATTCGCGGCATTTAACGCGTACCGGGCATTGTCAATAGGAACGACTAACTGAGGGCCAGCTTGACTCGCTATTTCTCGGTCCACATTTTGAGTCGTCACACAGAAATCTTCCACAGGTTGTTCCAGATAACCGATTTCGTATAAAAACGTCTTATACGCTTCAAAATCAATGTTTTCTTTATTCTCTTTATGCCAGGCGTTTATTTCTTTTTGAATTCGTTCGCGTTCTGACAGCAACAGCTTGTTTTCCGGAATCAGTTCGTGAATAAGTCTGTCGAAATCGGTCCAAAACTGCTCTTTTTTTAATCCAGTCCCTGTAAGCACTTCTGTATTTACGAAACGATAAAGTACTTGTGAAACTTGAATCCTTCCTGTTTTTATATAATTCTTCATATGTCACATCCCCTAAAATAATTTAATCTGTAAACGAAAACGTCTCTAATCCTACAGTAGGAACAGAGACGTTTTCAGTTATCCTTCATGCTTTCCGATACAGCGCTCACACTCATATAAAACCGATTCTTGTTGTTCAATAATTTGATTTCCACACTCGCGACACTCTTTTTCCGTTTGTTTTCTAGTTATCTTCTTCGTCATTTTTCTTCTCATACTAGTCTCCTCCAATTTTTGTAGTAGTACTCCTTCAGAACTTAATCTGAAGGAGATTTTACTGTTTATTTTATAGCAAATTGTGCTTCTTCAGTTGAACCTTTCATTGCCGTTGTGGATGAAGTTCCACCCGAAATAACTTGAGATACTTCATCGAAATATCCTGTACCTACTTCACGTTGATGTCTTGTTGCTGTGTATCCTTTTGACTCACTCGCAAACTCAGCCTGTTGCAATTTCGAGTACGCCGCCATGCCGTTGTCTTTATAGTCATGTGCAAGTTCAAACATTGCATGATTTAAAGCATGGAATCCAGCAAGAGTAACGAACTGGAATTTATAGCCCATTTTACCGAGCTCTATTTGATAACTTGCAATTTCCTCATCATTCAATTTTGCTTTCCAGTTAAACGATGGTGAACAATTGTACGCAAGAAGTTTACCAGGGAATTTTGCATGGATTGCATCTGCAAATTGTTGTGCTTCTTTCAAATTTGGATCCGATGTTTCACACCAAACCAAATCGGCATAAGGAGCATACGCGAGACCTCTAGCAATCGCTTGGTCAATACCAGGTGTTGTACGGAAGAAACCTTCTGGCGTGCGATCTCCTGTTATAAATTTATGATCTAGTGGATCAATATCGCTTGTTATTAAATCTGCAGCGTCTGCATCTGTTCTTGCGATGATAATCGTTGGAACACCCATTACATCTGCTGCAAGTCTTGCGGAAATTAAGTTCCGAATTGCATTTTGCGTAGGAAGGAGTACTTTACCGCCCAAGTGACCACATTTCTTTTCGGAAGCCAGTTGATCTTCAAAATGAACACCCGCCGCTCCTGCTTCTATCATTGCTTTCATTAATTCAAAAACGTTAAGGGGTCCGCCAAAACCAGCTTCAGCATCTGCGACTATCGGTGCGAACCAGTCAAAACCGTCTGTATTTTCCACATGATCGATTTGGTCTGCACGTTGAAGTGCTTGGTTAATCTTTTTCACAACATTTGGAACACTGTCTACTGGGTACAAACTTTGGTCCGGATACATTTGCCCTGCCGAGTTTGCATCTGCAGCAACTTGCCAACCGCTTAAATAAATGGCTTTTAGACCTGCCTTTACTTGTTGTACTGCTTGATTTCCAGTAAGTGCTCCGAGCGCATTGACAAAGTCTTCTTCATGGATGGACTTAAACAGTCTCTCTGCACCTCTTCTTGCGAGTGTATGTTCAATTTGAATGGAACCTCTTAATTTCACAACATCTTCTCCTGAGTAAGTTCGTTCAATGCCATTCCACCTTGCATCATTTAACCAATTCTCTTCCAACTGTGCCGCCTGCTCTTTACGTGTACTCATAACTTCCACACCTTCCCATTTTTTTAACGCCATTAGTTATTAAATAAAAAATAGTCAACACTCGCTGTTTCATAACAGTTGGAGTTGTTATATACTAATGTATAACAGATTATTTAATTTGTCACAAAATTACGACAAAACGACTTATTGCCAGACAGAATTGAATAGAGAGAGACGAAATCAAAACTAGTTTAAGGGGGAAATCGTGTGGAGAACAAAGAACTGAACCAAATAAAAACGATTTTAGAAGATTGGATTCCAAAAGATGCGTCCATCGCAATCGCGGTTAAGGGGCGCTACATTCACTACAGTCCAGGCATTCCAAACATTCATCTATCCAAAGGAGAACCAGTTAAAGAGGGAAGTATTGCAGAAATGACCTTTAAAAAGAATTGCAAAGTGGATGCGTTAGTGGATGATTCTGTATTCGGTGTTTCCTATTATGGTATCGGCTATCCCATTTATTTGAAAGATGAGCCCGCTGTATTAGTCGTCATATTGCCGCCTACTTATTTTGTAAAAAGTGAGCCCCTGCTTCTCCTTACCGGAAAGCACGAAGAAACATGGTGTCCCGTACCACTTGAACACATCTCTCATATAGAAAGCCTGCAAAAGAAAACATGGTTTTATGCCGCCAATAAAACCTATAGTGCCATTCACACTTTAAAAAACTTAGAAGCCCGTTTGCCGAACTCTTTCTTACGAATTCATCGTTCGTATATCGTTCATATTCCATTCATTCAGTGCATTACAAGAGACTTTTCATCTGGTTTGGTCATTAAACTTAAAGACGGCACAGAACTTCCCGTAAGCCAGACCTATGTAAATCATGTGAGAAAAAGGCTTGAGTTTTAAGAAACTGCTCAATTCATAATTCACCAATCAACAGAGCCCTCGAATTTTTCGGATAATTGTCTGTTTTTATTAATGTAATCGTTTACAATAGAGAGTATGAGAAACATATGGATGAATGAAGGATGATTCGAAATGGTAGCTAAGTATATTAATAATATGAAACTACAAACTAAAATTGTTATGCTGGTCTTCAGCTTATTTTTATTGATCATCATTGTATTAGGTACAATATTCAATACGATTTTGACAGCATCTATTGAAGAACATATCGGGTTAAGAGCCCTAAACTTAGCGGAAACCATAGCCAGCATGCCATCCATACGGACCGCATTTGAGACGCCTCATCCCGAAGAAGTGATTCAGCCATTAGCCGAAAGTATCCGCATGAAAACAGGTGCAGAATTTATCGTAATCGGAAATACGGATAGTATTCGCTATTCACATCCAAACCCCGATCGAGTTGGCCAAAAAATGGTTGGTGGAGATAATGCGCTCGCTTTAGAGGATGGCGTGTCTTATATATCACAGTCGGAAGGGACACTTGGGCCTTCTTTACGCGGAAAGGCTCCTATATTAAATGAAACAGGTCAGATCATCGGAATTGTTTCTGTTGGTTTTCTAAATATAAATGTCGAAGAAATTATTCAGCAATATGAAAACAAAATCATTTTAACAGTACTTCTTTTCTTAGCCATAGCCATTATTGCATCATACCAAATTGCTAAAGGTGTGAAAAAAGCAATTTTCGGCTTAGAACCGAAGGAGATTGGCCGTTTATTCGAAGAAAGAAGTGCCATTTTACAATCCGTCCACGAAGGAATTATTGCAATCAACGACAAAGGAAATATTTCAATGATAAATGACGCCGCTTACAATGTTTTAGGTATTCAGCCGAGACATGATATTTTACAAACTCATATTTTAGAAGTGTTACCGAATACAAAAATGCTCAATGTTCTATCCGATGGAGAAACCCAATTTAACAAAGAAATGATGATTGGAGACAATCACGTCATTGCTAGTCGTGTACCCATAATTACGGACGGAAAAGTTACAGGTGTCGTATCCAGCTTTCGTAAAAAAACCGATATCGAACAACTATCAAATGAACTGTCTCAAGTTCAACAATATGCAGAAGTTCTACGTTCACAAACGCATGAGTATTCCAATAAACTTCACACAATTTCCGGTTTGATTCAATTAGGTTCTTATCAGGATGCACTCGAAATTATTGTTAAAGAGACGAGCAACTATGAGGAACTGATCCACTTTTTACTGGATGCTGTTCCCGACACATTAATAAGTGCTTTTCTTTTAGGTAAATATACACGAGCACATGAATTGAAAGTAAACTTCATTATCAATAAAGACAGTGCACTCGGTGCTCTCCCTAAAGATTTTCAACGTGAAAAACTTGTAACCATTTTAGGTAATTTATTGGATAATTCCTTTGAAGCTACTTTGGAATCCACAAATCCAAAAAATGAAGTTCATTTATTTATGACGGATTTAGGAAATGATTTCATTTTTGAAATTGAAGATGCTGGAGTAGGTATCGAAGACGATAAGCTTGATTTGATATTCGATAAAGGATTTAGCACAAAAAATGAAGAAAATAGAGGATTTGGCTTGTATTTAGTTAAAGAGTCCTTGAAAGATTTAAATGGCTATATTACTGTATCTAAAAGCGAAATGGGTGGGCTTGTTTTCGTTGTAGTCGTCCCAAAGACAGGAGGAAATGAACTTGCAGAAAATACAAGTACTCATAATGGAAGATGATTTTCGAGTAGCAGATATCAATAAAAAATTCACCGAACGATTAGAAGGATTTGAAGTGTGCGGGATTGCCTCCACAATAAAAGAAGCGAAAGAAAAGCTTCTTACATACAAGCCTGATTTAGTTTTTCTCGATGTTTATTTTCCAGACGGGAATGGGATTGACATGCTTTGGCATATACGCAACCATCATCGTTCAACGGACGTGATTTTAATCACCGCTGCGAAAGAAATAGAAACCGTTCAAGAAGCAATTAGAGGTGGCGTCATCGATTATATTATCAAGCCCGTACTTTTTGATCGATTCGAAAAAACGCTTGCTAAATATATTAAAAACCGGCTTCAAATGACAACAATTGATGATGTGGACCAAGAAGATGTCGATCAATTGCTTCATAACAAAAGAAAAGAACTAACGTATGAACAAAACATACCAAAAGGAATTGATCCGTTAACTCTTAAAAAAATTAAAGGAGAAATAAATACTTTTAAAGAACAAGGCGTGACCGCAGAAGACTTTGGAAAACACGTAGGAATGAGTCGAACAACCGCAAGACGTTACTTGGAATATATGGTTTCAATCGGTTCCATTACTGCGGAGCTTGCATATGGACAAGTCGGTAGACCCGAAAGACTTTACCGATTAAATGAGGAATAAAAAAAGAGGAGAACGTTCTCTCCCCCACTTCATAAAATACCTTTCATCCTGTTTTTCCGAATGATAAACTTCCGAATTAAAACAGGTACTAACAATGACGCAAGCGCAACTACTATTAAAGTGGCTGAAATTGGACGTTCAACAAAAGTTAGTAAACTACCATTTGAAATTGTTAACGCTTGTCGGAATGATTGTTCCATCATTCCCCCTAAAATGAAGGCCAGTATGAACGGTGCCGCTGGGAATGATAGTAGACGCATTGCATACCCAATTACACCAAATATAATAAGCACATACAAATCAAACTGACTAAAACTCACACCATACACACCAACTAAACAGAATATGAGGATAAGTGAAATCAGCATCCCTTTTGGAATGTAAAGGATTTTGGCGATGTAAGGAATTAACGGCAAGTTCAATACAAGCAACATCACGTTTCCTATGTACATACTCGCAATAACTCCCCAAAATATATCGGGATGATCATTTAACAACATTGGCCCAGGTTGTACACCTACTACAAGTAACGCACCTAACATGATGGCCGTTGTTCCAGAGCCTGGAATTCCAAGTGTCAGTAACGGAACGAATGATCCTCCTGCCGCTGCGTTGTTTGCAGATTCAGGTGCCGCTACTCCAACGACGTTTCCTTTTCCAAAAGAATTCGGATCTTTTGCAATCCGCTTTTCAAAGAAATATGCTAAAAAAGACGCAATTGTTGCACCCGCTCCTGGCAACACCCCAACAAAAAAGCCGAATATGGATTGCCTTGCAACAGGTCCCGCCATTACTTTAGCTTCCGATTTCGTAATCTTTAAACTTCCGATACTACTTCCACTTTTAAAGAGACTTTCCTTACGCGTAATAATTAAGGACGTAACTTCTGCTAATGCAAATAATCCTAAAGCAATTACTAAAAAGTCAATCCCATCAAAAAGTTTTGCATTGCCAAACGTAAATCGTTGCGTACCCGTTTGACTATCAATACCAATGGTTGCTACCATAATTCCTACACAAGCAGATATAAATGCTTTTATAGTAGATCCTTCAGATAAAGAAGCAATTGCAGTTAATCCTAAAAGCATTAAAGCAAAGTATTCCGTCGGACCGAATGTAATCGCTACTCTAGCAAGTTGTGGTGCGACTAACATTAAACCGACAGTTGCAAAAGTTCCACCGATAAAGGAAGCTATGGCTGCGATGGCTAACGCCTTTCCCGCTTTCCCTTGCTGAGCCAGCGGATACCCATCAAAGGTCGTAGCTACTGTGGAAGCAACTCCCGGTGCATTTAACAGAATAGAAGATGTAGATCCACCAAATATTGCACCATAATACACACCAGCCATTAAAATTAATGCAGATGCAGGATCCATTCCATAACTTAAAGGAATCATTACTGCAATAGCACTAATTGGCCCCAAACCGGGCAACATCCCAATGATTGTTCCTGCTAATACTCCAATAAAAACAAACATGACGTTTTGCCAAGTAAGTGCCACTTGAAATCCGTAGAGCATACTTTCAAATGTATCCATTAATGATCATCTCCTTTTAAAATGGCAGAATTCCCTGAGGGAGATATATTTTGAGTACGTAATTGAATGAGAAATACAAAATAAGTGAAAAAACAACGGAAACGATAATACTGCGTGTCCAATTTCGATACTCAAACATTCTCATCGTAACGATTAAGAAAATAACGGTACTTAAAACAAATCCTAGTATTTCTAAAAAGAACACAAAAAGTAAAAGAGAAATCAATGTATAAATCAACAACATTTTATCCTCTTTTTTCAAAGTTCTTTTTTCAATCTCCTCTTCTGTTTCCGGCTTGTTATGAACGAATAGCAGAACAGCTAATATGAGAAGTAAAAAACCGAGCCCCTTAGGCAATGCATCCGCGTCTACTTGCACAAATGCAAAATCAGGAAGTTGGTAAGATAAAATCAAGTAAAAAACTGCAATTGCCATAAGAATTAACGCAACTTTTCGATCCATATTTCGTATAGACATACACTCACTCCTCACTTACGTTGTCAAAAGAACAAGAAGGATGTCGAAAATGACCACCCTTCAGATGTACATATGTGTTAGTTTCTTAGTCCAATTTCTTTCATTAACTTATCCATAATGTCATACTGCTCATCTAGGAAAGTACTGAATTCTTCACTACCCATCCAGTTAGGCTCCCAACCATAACGCTCAAGCTCAGCTTTCCATGCATCTGACTCTGACATTTCTTTTAAAGCATTTTCATAAAACGCTGCAGCTTCGGCACTCATGTTACCTGGTCCCATAATTCCACGCCAAACAACAAACGTATCATCGATTCCTTGTTCTACAAGTGTTGGGAAATCTTTTACAACTTCACCTGTAAGACGTTCTGCCGCTGTAATACCCAAAACTCGAACATTTCCTGCACGAACTTGTTCAACTGCTTCACCAACACCTGTAGAATAGACTTCAACTTGTCCTCCTAATAGCATTGTCATACCTGCACCGTCTTGTGAAGATACATATTTAACGCCTTTTGCATCTACACCCGCCGCATGAATTGCTTTGATAAACTGCATGTGATCCATACTACCTGGCGCTGAATCCCCTACGATTGACACTGAACTTGGATCCGCTTTCATTGCATCTACCAAATCACTCATATCTTTAAACGGTGAATCCGCTTTCACAATAAATGCAGCATAGTCACCCGTTAGTGCCGCAAGTGGTGTAAAATCTTTATGTCCTAAATCGGATTGTCCATTTAAAGGTACAAACATAATTGGTGGTGATGTTGGAAATAGTAAATGGTCATCTGTATCTTTTTCATTAATGTATGCCCAACCAATCGCTCCTCCACCGCCCGGCTTATTCACAACTGCCATACGTTGGTCTACAATCTTTTGCTCTTCCATAACTTTAGCTACCGTTCTTGCCGTTGTATCCCATCCACCACCAGCACCTGCTGGAGCAATGAACTCAATTGGCTTACTTGGCTTCCATGCTTCTGTTTCAGTTTCTGTTTTCGTTTCTTTTTCCGTTGCTGCTGCTTTATCATCTTCCTTTGGTGCGTCTGCTTTATCTGCACTACAAGCCGCTAATATTGTTGCCATTACTAATGCAAAAACAAGTAAAAATAAATTACGTTTCATCATCGATATATTCCCCCTTTTTATCATTCTCATTTAGTATATAGTGACTCTGTCAATATAGAATCTTCTGAAAATAGTGTTTATACTGTTTTTATAAATCATTTAGTTCATAAAGTTCACAGTGGTTTATTTCTTTAAGAACTTATTGATACGATTGGCGGCTTCCCCAACATGTAATGCCATAACCCCAGCAGCGGCAACAATACTCGATTGCCTCACCGCAATTTCTTCCGCATTTAAACAGATTCCAGAAAAAAGACAATGATTCAATTGAATCATTGTCCGTATTAGTTCTCCAAAGAAAGCAACAGCGTCTCTTTAGCAACCGTTAAATTACGCATAATGTGTTTCCTCATTTCCTTCTCAACCATATCAGCGTTTCTCTTACGAATAAACTTCATAATTTCTTCATGTTCATGCACCGGTAAAATTGGACTATACTCTGGATTCTTATATCCACTAATTCTCCGATAACGTTCAATTTGACCATCCAACTGTTCCATTAGACGCTTCGCTGTCTGATTCGAACTTAACGCATATAACTTCGAATGAAATTCACTGCCGTACATAATCGTATGCTCAATACGTCCTTGCTCAGCCGCAAGCTTCATCAAAACCAACACATCCTCTAACTGATGAAGCTTTTCATCCGTCATATTGAGCGTTGCTTCTCGCGCCAACAACCCTTCAATTACTTCACGAACCTTATACACTTCTTCAGCTTCCACCAACGTAATCGGAGCAACATGCATCCGACCATTTGCCTGTTTAATAATTAACCCTTCCAGTTCAAGCCGATAAAGAGCTTGCCTAAGGGGCGTACGACTCACATTCAACTGAGCCGACAACTCCTCCTCCACAAGCTGTTTCTCAGGAGCATACTCCAGTTCAATAATCTTAGTCCTAACTGCCTCATAAGCAATATCACTAGATGATTTCCTTTTCACATTCATTATTATAATCGTCTCCCTTAATTTAAAACAGATACCAATACCACAAGAGCAATATTGAGTGTAGGAGTGTGCAACGCAAGAGGGAACTGAACAAGTCCGTTAATATAGTGTGGTCCATAATCTCAGTTGATTTGCGTTCCAGGCGGACGCGTTCGGGAGGGCGGGCGGTGGACCAACCCGTTCGCTTCGCTACCGTTGGTTGTTTCACCTGTCCCGCTGATCCTCCCCGAGTCGCCGCCTTGCACTCCAATCAACCTAAAATCCTGAAAGTAAAAATGCTGAGTAGACTCCCATTGATTTCAAAACCGAACGAATGCATTTGACCAATTGGGCGAAACCAGTACTACTTCAAATGAAACGTGTGCAACCTATGTGGAGAAATGCAACCAAACTCGTTTGACCTTTACAATCCTCGGACAAAACATCACCAAGCAGCAAGCGTGATTGGAAACCACACTTCATTAGTAATCCCAATTCCTCAAACCAGTAAATCTCCAACCCAAACCACATATAGAATCCTCAGAATTACTATACAATGACAATGAACTATCTAGCGTAGAAGCGATAAGCGTGAGCCGATGCAATGAGATCGGCAGCGCCTTTCTGTCGAGCTCATTGCGAAAGGCCATCGCCAAGCGCCAAGCGAATTTGGAAACAACTTACCTTAAGAAATCCTAACACCATAATACAACCCAGGAAATAGAACTAATCTAGTGCCGAAGCGACAATACAAAGGAAGGCAGCCAAAGATCGCCGCATCGTGCGGCAAAGGCTGCACACCTGCATCCTGCAGGCGCCGAAACCAGGCCATCGCCAAGCGCCAAGCGAATTTGGGAACCACATTCCATGAGAAATCCGAAAACCACTCGCACTTTTATTAATTCGTAATATTCCCTAACGAAGAAGCTCTTGCATAACAGACGGTAATATTCCACCATTCATATAATACTCAACTTCAATCATACTATCCAACCTCACAACTGCAGCAAACGCACGAACTGCACCATCCACATCCGTCACCTGAACACTCACAAGTTGACCCGGCGTCGGCATCTCCGTTAGACCAACAATATCATAACGCTCCGTTCCATCTAAACTAAATCCAATCGCACTCTCCCCCGCACAAAACTCGAGCGGAAGAACACCCATACCAACAAGATTATCTCGATGAATCCGCTCAAAACTCTCCGCCAGAACAACCTTCACACCGAGCAGCGCAGTCCCCTTAGCAGCCCAGTCCCTAGAGCTCCCCGTACCGTACTCTTTCCCGGCAACTACAAGAAGATTTTTATCCAGTTCCTCATACTTCATAGCCGCATCATAAACAGACAAGATTTCGCCACCCGGCAAAAACTTTGTAAAACCGCCTTCTTTTCCATCCGCAAGACCATTGCGCAAGCGCACATTCGCAAACGTTCCGCGCACCATCACATTATGATTTCCCCTTCGAGATCCATATGAATTAAATTGCCTTGGTGAAACACCTTGTTCCGTCAAATAACGTCCCGCAGATGAAGTTAATCCGATATGTCCTACCGGTGAAATATGATCTGTCGTAATCGAATCGCCTAACAGTAACAACACATTCATATCCTTCAAATTAGACTCCAGTACTTCGTTTTGATTGCCAGCCTTAAAGAAAGGAGATTCCTGTATATAAGAAGATTCCTTGTCCCATTCATATAATGGACCTACAGGTACTTCAATGGCATCCCATCGTTCATTGCTAAAAATATCGGCATACTGACGCTTAAACAAATCTGAGTCAATGGTAGACGCAATCACTTTCTCGATTTCTAATGATGAAGGCCAAATATCTCGCAAATAAATATTCTGTCCTTCGTGATCCACGCCTAAAGGTTCCGACACTAAATCCTTTTGAATCGTACCAGCGATTGCATAGGCAACGACTAAAGGAGGGGAAGCTAAATAATTCGCTTTTATAAGAGGATGAACCCGACCTTCAAAATTTCGATTACCACTTAATACAGACGAAACAATTAGCTCATTATCTGTAATCGCAGTTTCCACTTCTTCTGAAAGAGGTCCCGTATTTCCGCAACAAGCACCGCAACCATACCCATCCACAAAAAATCCAAGTTTCTCTAAATAAAACAACAGACCAGACTCCTGTAAATACTTCGTAACAACAGTAGAACCCGGAGTTAGACTCGTCTTCACATAGCTTGGCGTACAAAGCCCCTTTTCAAAAGCATTCTTTGCAATTAAACCCGCCGCAATCATTACATGGGGATTCGATGTATTGGTACAACTTGTAATGGCTGCAAGAACGATGGATCCTGTATTCAATTGTTCTTTAGATTCGTGCAATTGTACAGTTCGTTTCAATTCCGTACTTGGTAAAGCATAACCCTGTTCCGTTAATGGAGCTGAAATCGAACGCGTAAAGGCTTCCTTCATATCCGAAAGACTTACTTTGTCTTGAGGTCTTTTAGGTCCCGCTAATGTTGGACCAATTTTAGACAAATCAATTTCAACTACATCGGTAAACATAGGATTAGCAGTTTCATTTGTGCGATAAAGCCCCTGTGCTTTGTGATACGCTTTTGAAAGTTCGACATATTGACCTCTTCCAGTGAGTTTCAAATAGTCCATCGTCACGTCATCTGTTGGAAAAAAGGACATTGTTGCACCGTATTCGGGAGCCATATTTGAAATTGTTGCTCGGTCCGCTAAAGAGATTTCACTCACCGAAGGGCCAAAAAATTCAACAATCTTACCGACAACACCTTTTTTACGAAGCACGTTTGTTACTGTTAATGCTAAATCAGTTGCCGTTGAACCTTCGGACATTTTACCGTTCAGTTTAACTCCAACAACTTGCGGGACTACGAAAAAGAGAGGTTGCCCCAACATCGCCGCTTCCGCTTCAATTCCCCCAACACCCCATCCGATTGTGCCAAGTCCGTTAATCATCGGTGTATGTGAATCCGTTCCGACAACCGTATCTAAGTAAACATCCGTTCCGCCATTTTGCTCTTTTGTAATGACGGAAGTGCCTAAATGCTCCAAATTGACTTGATGAACGATTCCAGATGCCGGTGGAACAACTCTAAAATTATCAAAAGCCTGTTGTGCCCATCGCACGAAACGATAACGCTCTGCATTACGATCGTATTCAAGCTCCAAGTTTAAATGAAATGAGTTTTCATTTCCAGAAGCCTCGGTAATAATGGAATGATCGACAACTAAATCTACAGCAATTTGCGGATTAATGCGGCCGATGTCTCCACCTAAATTTGTAACCGCACTTCTCATTGCAGCTAGGTCTACTATTGCCGGGACTCCCGTGAAATCCTGCAACACAACTCTTGCAGGTTTAAACGGAATTTCGCTGTTGCTATATTGAGTCTTGTGCCAGTTCGCAATGAGTTTTATATGTTCATCTGTAATATACTTACCATCAAATTGACGCACAGCACTTTCAAGCAATGCTTTTACAGAAAACGGCAGTGAAGAAATTTCTCCTATACCTTCATTTGCCAGCGTTTCAAGTTTGAAATAACGATATGCTTTTTCGTCTACTTCTAATGTAGAAAATGTCTTATCTTTAATCTCAGAGTATTTCATCGAATCCAACTCCTCTTCAATCCAAAATCGTTTTAGAGATTGTGCTGTCTAATTCTTCATACTCGAAATACTTAAGCGTTTCATATAGTTCTTTACGTGTTTGCATTTTTTCAATCGCGTCTTTTTGTGTCCCTGTTTCTTTGATTAATTGATAGACGTCTGAAATTGCTTTGGATGCAATGCGTAATGAAGTCACAGGATAAATGACCATTTTATAGCCCCATTCTTCAAACTGTTGCGCACTGAAATAAGGCGTTTGCCCAAACTCAGTCATGTTCGCAAGTAAAGGTGCATCCACTTCCTTCGCAAAATGTCTGAATTCTTCTTCCGTTTGAAGCGCCTCTGGAAAAATTGCATCGGCTCCTGCTTTCATATACGCTTTTGCCCGCTCGATTGCAGCATCTATACCTTCAACACTTTTTGCGTCTGTTCGTGCGACAATTACGATGTCTGGACTCGCTTTTCGTGCCGCAATAACTTTTTGGACCATCTCTTCTGTTGAAACAAGTTTCTTTCCATTTAAATGGCCACATTTCTTCGGCAATTCCTGATCTTCCATTTGAATGGCCGCCGCTCCAGCATCCATTAATTCCAGAACAGTTCTTGATACATTTAAAACACTTCCAAATCCAGTATCTATGTCCACTAACAACGGTAATCCTGTTGCACGTGTAATTTCCCTAGTCCGCATCGCAAGTTCGGTGAGTGTAATCAGCCCAAGATCTGGTAGACCTAAACTTGCTGAAAACGCACCACCTGAAAGATATAATGTATTGAATCCTTGCTCCTTCGCAAGTAACGCAGCCATCGCGTCATGCGAACCGGGAATTTGAATAATCCCAGTATCTGAAGTAAGTAAATTTCGTAAGGTTACTATTGGATTTTCCTCTTGGTTTCGAACGAGCCAACTCATGCAAGCACCTCCGCTTTTCTATGAAAACAGTTTATAAGTTCTTCGTAATCTGTTATATTCTCAAAATTTCGTAAAATGTTCAATCCTTTTATTTGTTGTTCTTCAGTAATGAAATTCTGTGTTAAACGGAAAAATTTCTCTTCTATCTTTTCATCCGAAAATGGATTACCACTATGACCAGCAGGATGTTTCACAATCTCTGCCAACTTTCGTCCGTCTTTCATTAATAGCGTAATTCGATTTGGATTGCCGTCCGGATAACCAGCATTCATTTCATCTGTCACTTCAATAGTCATCATCGTTTTCAAACGACTTAATGTTTTCTCAACTGAAAGTCGTTCCGGCGAAAATGTTTCTAAATTAATTCCACCGTCTTCAAGTGCCGCCATAACAATAAATGGAAGTGAGTGATCCGCAGTTTCTCTTGTTTCTGGAGCCCATTTTTGCTCGTCTTTCGCTAAAATATCATAAGCCATTTGGAACGTTTCAATATGCACTTGTTCAATATCATCTGCAAAGTCAATTTGTTCATATAAATTCAAAGCGGCTTCAATTGCACTTTGCGTCATGTATTCCACTGCCCAGTTCTTCACGTACGTCTTTAAAATACCTTCTGGACTGACTACGTTTTCGAACTTTTTCGCAACAGCATCCACATCTAACTTTTGAGCGAGCATTTGATAATTCATTCCCATCGTTCCTTCAAACGGTTCAAAAGGTCCCTTCATTCCACATTCCGCAAGTTGTAGTGCAAAAACAGCATTACGTGCCGCATTCGCTGCTGCCGCTGCTTTCCACATGGAAATTTCACCGTTTCTCGTTTGTCGCATTGCCGCATGAGGAACAATTGCAAGTGCTAAAGCTTGTTCTGTTTGTTCAGTCGTAAAATCAAGCAAGTTCGCACCGCCAACAACCGTTGCAACCGTTATATAATTCACATGATCCCAACCATTCGACTTCAAGCTTGCAGAATCACAGAAATTAACGCCCACTTCATAAGCCGTTGCAATTGCAGCTATTAATTTCTTACTTGAAATTTTACGTTCTTCAGCAAGTGCGAAAAGTGGTGCAATGACGTCACTTGGATGCAATGGCTCTACAGATAAATACGTATCATTGTAGTCCAAATAGCGAATCGCTGTCCCGTTTGCAAACGTTGCATAATCGACCGCAACCTTTTTATCCGTACCTATAACAGAAGCCCCGCCTTGTTTCTCATAAAGGTAAGAAAGTTTTCTAGCCGCGGTAGATGCATCAAATTCATATCCCGACATTAAACAAGCAAATGTATCAATAACACGCCTCTTTACTTCCGCAACAACTGGTTCTGACAAGCTTTCAAACCTTACCCCTTTTGCAAATTCAGCTAATGATTTTGTAATACGATCCGACATACTTATTCCTCCTCATTTTTTTCGGGAATATATAAATTCCCCTTCATTATTCTTCGTGCTGTTCGTTCAAGACCAACAGATTCCACATCTGTACTTTCACTGTTTAACTGCACTTGAACTTCGGCAATTCCATCTGGATGACCGATTCGAACGACCCACATATTTCCAGAGTCCGTCATTCCAGAACAATCATTTGGAACTGTACCGGGTAGAAGCGTTGCTGCTGCTAAATTGTATAGCCCACTTCCAGCAAATGTCCTGTGGAAACGCCCCATTGAGACCATCTTGGCAACAATATCTACTTCTTCTATCTTTATTTCTTTTCCAGAAGACGTCACATAATTATGCGGGGGGGAAACAATTGCAATTTTAGGTATTGCAGGCGCATCGGTTGCTTCCTGTATTGAGTTCGTCAATCCAGTTTGAACCGAAATTTCACATCTTGTTGATTCAAGGAAAGCCAGTAGTTCTTCGTCTGAAAAGCCTTTTACAGATTCCCGACTTATATATACAAATGGATTCACAATATCCACAACAGAAACATGATGATTTTTTTCATTAACAACAATGTCTGTTGAAGTTCCTAAAGGGAATGTGCTGCCCGTTTTCCCACCACCCGGCGATAATATATCTACACTGTATTTAGCCCCTGACAAAGTGAGTCCAGACATTTGATAATCACCCGTTACTCGGGCCTTACCGTTTATAATAGGCACTCTTATGCGGATCATCTTATCGATATTTGTATTGAACGCATTCACAAGTACATCCGTATTTCCACCCGCAGCAACCTTTTGTTCATCAACGGCATACGCACCAACCGCTGCCATTAAATTTCCGCAAGTTCCTTTATCGTCAACGACTTCTTCACCTATTCCAATTTGATAAAACGTATAATTAATATCTGCTCCCTCAACTGAAGGAGGGCTAATCACAACCACTTTACTCGTATGAGAAGTTCCACTACCTAAGCCATTCACTTGGGATAAATTATAGGAATCAATGCCGTTTATAAAGATCTGTTCCATCTCTTGTCGATCTTCGGGTAAATCCTTCACATCGAAAAATAATCCTCTGCTCGTTCCGCCTCTGTAAACGACACATGGAACTGAAAACTGGCTCATCCAATCACTCCTTTACGTCTATATGTATAATTGTATACAATTATACAGACTAGTTCAAGACAATCCTTTTAATTAAATGCATTTGGCCAATTACCACTAGTTCTTTAGTCTTGTTTTGATGATATAACTGAAGAAGTGTCGAATATACTCCGCAAAGTGTCGGATATCATGATCGAACTGTCGGATATATATAAAAAATGCGCCACAACTGATTCGACTCAGCTGTGACGCGTTTCATTTTTTTATTTTACAGTTGGAATCTCTCGCACATAATCTCCGTGAACAAAAAGTTCACTGTACTCCAATGAATCT